>CAXUBG010000016.1:6112-14544 GCA_964249285.1 uncultured Terriglobus sp.
GGATTCCACCACTTCCTGGTCCCGCGTGAGTTTCACACGTAGCGCGGCGGCAACGGCTTCGCGCGTCAGGTCATCCTCCGTCGGGCCAAGGCCGCCGGAGAACAGCACGATGTCTGCCCGGCGCAGCGCAATGCGGCACGCGTCCGTCAACTGCGGCAGCGAATCGCCCAGGATGGTTTTGAATGCGACCTCGACGCCGAGCCGGTTCAACTCCGCCGTTATGGCCAGCGAGTTGGTGTCCTGCCGGTACGGCGTTAGCATTTCGCTCCCCACGGCGATGATCTCAGCAATCATGATGAACCTTTGATGCACCGCAGGGTGGTGTACTTACAGACTGAGAATAGAGCATGTCACCTGAACTGGAAGCCCTGATCGAAGCAGCCCGCAACCGCCCCTTTAGCGCCGCAGAGCGGGAGGCGCAGCGGCGCAGCTTTGCCTATGGCAATGCCAAGATCGAGAACGACCGCATCACCCGCGAGATGGTGGCTGAGCAGGACGAAATCTACAAGGCGGAACTGCAGAACCGCTGATGAACGCCCCTGTTCGGCATAGTAAAGCAGAGGAAGCTGAACTCATCACCGATCCTGACGAACTTGCTCGCCGGGAATCGTTCAATACCGTGCGGCAGTTTGCCGCTGTTGCTGAAATGGTCGAGACGTTCGTTTCACCTGAGCGGCAACCGTTCCGGTTTCGACCCTCTCATCTGCTGCACTTGCATCGCGTTGCTATGGAAGGCATTTCCATGCATTCCGGTAATTACAGACCAGCAGGCATCGGCATCGAAGGCAGCAAACATGAGCCACCAAACGCACATCTGGTTCCCGAGCGCGTAGAGGAGCTTTGCGACTACGTCAACGACAAGTGGAAAGAGAAGAGTCCTCTTCACCTTGCGTCGTATGTAATGTGGAAGCTGAACTGGATTCATCCGTTTACCGATGGGAACGGGCGGACTTCACGAGCTGCGGCTTACCTGATTCTCTGTACAAAGCTGGGCTATGTATTACCGGGACATCGCACCATTCCCGACCAGATTTCCGAGAACAAGACGCCCTACTATAAGGCCTTGGAAGCTGCGGATGAGGCTTGGCGGGACGGCAAGGTCGACCTCACCGCGATGAAGCAGCTACTCAGTTCCATGCTCGCAGAGCAGTTGAAGGCGGTTCATGACGAATCCGCCGCTGGCGAAGACTAGGACCGCTTCATCTTACTCCGATTGTTTTCCGGAGCAAAGACGGTAAACTGCTCGAATCAGTTGAGGCATGCCCTACCAAGCGAACTTTCATATCCCTACACCCTCGGACGATACGGTCATATGGCGCTATATGGATTTGGCTAAATTCCTGTTGATGATAGAAGAGGGAGCGCTCTACTTTTCGTCCATCTATGATTTGAGCGACAAGTGGGAAGCTGTTATTCCGAAGCGGATTACCCAAATGATCAGTGCCTCCTCACCAAGTACGAGCGGAGAGCTTCTGAGTACCATTCGTTCAATCTCGGATATACATAAGGTGAACTGCTGGTTTCAAGGCACTACAGAGTCTGTTGCAATGTGGTCTCTCTATACTTCTTCTGAATTCGGCGTCGCAATTCAAAGCACCGTGGGGATGCTCAAGGCCGCCCTTGCTGATACGAAAGAAAAAGTCTATTTGGGAATGGTCAAATACGAGGACCATGGGAGATGTCAAAAAGATGTAGCTGACATTTCTGACCTCAATCTTCTTGAACCATTGCTACAAAAGAGAATCTGCTTCAAGCATGAATGTGAATTGAGGGCGATTACGGACGTACTACCTGACTTACCCTTTCAGATTTCACTAGCTTCACCGAAGCTGAACAAAATGCATGGCATTCTGGTCTCAGTGAACATGGCGGTCCTGATCGCGAAGATCGTAACTGGGCCAAGTTTTCCTCACTGGGGAACTCAGTTAATCAGTAGCGCGTTAGAACGCGCATCGCTGGTGAAGCCGATTCAGTTGTCTTCGGTAAACGACGCACCTGAACACTTCTTTGTCCGATGATCGTTCTCTTGCCGTCTATACACAGCTCGTACATGAGGTCTACAGATCACCAAGGTTTTTGCCAGACTTGGGCGACTGGGTAGCGGTTGATGGGGGTGGGTTGGTAGTTGGATTGGGTGATCCACCAGTCGAGGCGGGCTTTGGGGTCGTTGGCGAAGGCGGGGTCGGCGGCTAGTTTGGTTTGGAATTGCTGGTAGAGGGCTGGATTGTCGAGGGCCATGCGCTGGGCGATGGGGACGGAGAGGTACTCGGCGGCGCCGATGCGGCCGGTGCGCTCGAAGACGGCATCGAAGAAGCCCCAGCGGGCCAACGCATCAGGTGCGGCGGGGTGGAGCATGGCCATGATGATGCGTGTCCTTCGGCGTGCGCTCCATCGTGACGCCCTGCAGCGCAAGCTCGTCGGCAATGGGCTTCCACGCCAGCGGGATCAGGAAGCCGAGCGGGACGGGCGCGGAGGCGGTCGTGTCCACGCCGTCGTGCATCGCGACCGTCACATCATCCTTTTCCGCGGTAAAGCGCGGCACGGGCGCGCCGGTAATCGGGCTCGGCTCCATGACGCGTTTCAGCGAGTGGTACAGCAGCGGATGCGATCCCGCCGCCGTCTTGCCGCCCAAAAACATCTGCTGGTCGCGGTGCCCAGCCATGGCCGCGTCCGCGGCATCACTCTGCCGCACGGCCGACCGCAGCGCCTGCGGATCTTCGGCCACAATGTCGATGGAGTGGACCATGATGTCGTAGTTGGACCAGGCACGCGTCTTGGGCAGCTTCAGCGAGTGCGTCTCCACCAGCAGGCATGGCCGGTTGCGCGCGCCGGACCAGTAGTGCGAGTAGCGCGGGGAGAAGACTTCCACGTTAAAGTCCGTGGGCCGCTGCGTCGCCGGGTCGATGCGGAGCGCGCCATAGGGGCTCACCAGGTGTCCGTCCGCCTCCATGCGCTTGTTCAACTCGGGGACGTAGCGTGTGGTCACCCAGGCGCGGCTGGGCGCGGCAATGTCCTCGTGCTGCGTCATGTCCCAGGTCACGTCGTACTGGTAGTCCGCGCCGTCGGTGACGTGGTTGTCGAACATAAAGTCGGGCAGCCAGTCGTTATAGAGCTTCAGAAAGGCACGCATCTCTGGCGTGTCGGCCTTCAGGTAGTCGCGGTTCAGGTTCAGGCCCTGCTCTTGCGGGCGCGTGCCGGTGATGTCCGGGCCGTTTTGCTGGGGACGGTTGTAGGGACCGCGGTCCTCGTGACCGTCAATCTCAAACACGGGGATGACGACGAAGATGGCCTTATCCAGCCAGGCGGCCTGCTTCGGCTTACCCGTCACGGCCATGTCGCGGACCAGCATCAGCGCCGTATCCTTGCCCTCAATCTCACCGGAGTGGATGCCGCTCTGGATCAGGATCACGGCCTTGTCCGTCCGATGGGCCTGCTCCGGCGTGAAGGCGCGGTCCTTGGAGACGACGACGGCGTACATCGTGCGGCCTTCGGGCGTGGTGCCGAAGGGGATGACTTTGACGTACTTCGAGCGCTTCTCGTAGAGTCGGCCTGTAGCGACCGCATCGGCGTAGAGGCCGGTTTTCTCCCAGTTTGTCTGTTCCCCGTAGGTCAGCAGCTCTGGGGGAACACCCTCCGCGCTGGCGGCGAGCGACGCGGCAGCAGAGGCGGCGGGCGGCTCATACATGCTGTGCGGACGCAGCGGGCCGCCTTGCGCAAGAGCAGCCGTAGAGGCGATTAACGTACAGCAGGCGAAGAAGGTCAACGATGGCATTGCTTACGGCTCCCTTCCGGGCTGAGAATTGATGGTGCGCATAGCTCCGTGTCCGCCGTGCGCTATCGCGAAGTATGCGAAAGCTGCTAGAAACATGAAGCGTATGTACTGCGTCCTAATTCTTTGAAGGCCTTGTGACCACGATGAAACGATCTATCTCACGCCGCAACACAGGTTCGATGGCCGCGCTTGCTTGTTCGTTGATGTTTGCAGGATACGCGATGCGGCAGGCAACGCCAGTGTCGGCGCAGCAAACCCCGAAGGGTTCGCCGCAGCAGGGTGGCAGCGCCAAGCCCACGGGCGGCGCGGCGGCCGGGCCGGGTGAAGGCGGGCAGGCGATCGCGGCCGATCCAGCGCATGGAATGCCACCCGGGCAGGCACGTCCCGGGTTGGTGGCGTACCCGGAGCGCCCGAAGGCACCGCAGGTAGTGATTGACCGCGGAAAGGCCGTGTACAGCGTGAATTGCGCGTTTTGCCACGGGTCGGATGCGGGCGGTGGATCCATTGGGCCCAACCTCCTGCGGTCTGAGGTCGTGCTGTCCGATAAAGACGGCGAAAACATCCTGCCCATCGTGCATGGCGCGCGTTCCGCGCAGGGCATGCCGAAGATCGACATTGCGGATGCGTCCGTGCCGGACATTGCCGCGTGGCTGCATAGCTTGAAGACCGGCGGCAACATGAAATCGACGGAGAAGATCAATATCGTGGTGGGCAACGCTGATGCTGGCAAGACGGCATTTGCAGCGACCTGCTCGTCGTGCCATACGGCTGCTTCCATGCAGGGGTTTGCGGCCAAGTTCGAGGATCCGCGATCGATGCAGCAGGCGTGGTTGCTTCCCGCAGCCATGGGGCGGGGACCGGCTGGCGGTGGAAATGGACCTAAGTTGAACGTACCTCCAGTCACGGCAACCGTCAGCGGCCCAGGCATGCAGCCGGTGACGGGCAAACTGGGCATCGTGGATGACTTTTACGTTGAAGTGATCACGGACGATGGCATCGCGCGGCGGTTTTCGCGGAGCAACGACCTGCCTAAGGTGGATATTCACGATCCGTTAGCACCGCATCGCGCCTTGTTCCGTAAGTACAACGACAAGGACATCCACGACATCACCGCGTATCTCGAAACGTTGAAGTAATGAGGTTCACGATGCATTCCGCCCTAAAGTTTGCCGTTGCCGCCGCTGTTGCGTTTCCTGTGGCTGGCTTTTCGCAGTCGCTCGATCCGGCACAAATCATTCACCCCAAGCTGGACAGCTGGCCGACGTATTCCGGTGATTACTCTTTCACCATATTCTCCCCGTCGACGGAAATCAACACTGGGAACGTACATGGCCTGACCCTGGCCTGGTCAACACGCTTGCAGGGTGGTACGGCTCCACCAGCCGCCGCGCCGTTTGGGCCGGCCGCTGCGGCTGTTCCCACCAACGTAGGCGGCGTGGGAACGAATGAAGCACCCATGGGGCAGATTAAGGGCAACCTCGTGATGGTGGACGGCGTGATGTATGCCACCACGCCAGACAACGTGTGGGCGATGGATGCGCTAGACGGACACGTGCTGTGGCATTACTTCTGGAAGACGCGCGGGGGCACACACATTGGCAACCGCGGAGTGGCAATGTGGCATGACCGCGTTTTTTTTGAGACGCCGGATGACTACTTGGTGGCGCTGGAAGCGAAGACTGGCAAGGAGATCTGGCACAAGGAGATCGCATCCTTCGATTTACAGTACTTCTCAACATTTTCGCCGGTCACGATCGGGGATCATTTACTGGTAGGGACGGGAAATGATCTGGACGAGCCCGGCTTGCTGCAGTCGTTCGATCCACTGACAGGCGACGTGCAGTGGAAGTGGTATGCCGTTCCCATGAAGAAGGGTGATCCGGGACTCGACACGTGGAAGAATCTCGACGCGGCGTCCCACGGCGGCGGCAATGTATGGGTAAACGGATCGTACGATCCGGAGACACACCTCTACATCATTGGAACAGGAAACCCGACCGCAGCCTACACGTCGCAGTCGCGCGGGCCGGGAGCGAACTTGTTCACCTGCGCCACGGTTGCGATCAACGTGGATACGGGCAAGATGGCGTGGTATTACCAGACCTCACCGCATGACACCCATGACTACGACTCAGCGCAGACGCAGGTGCTGGTGGATGGCCAGTGGAATGGCAAGCCGCGCAAGCTGCTGTTGACGGCCGCGCGCAACGGCTACTTCTTCGTTCTGGACCGCACCACGGGCGAGCACCTGCTGACGAGTAAAATCGTGCCGTCCCCGAATTGGGCGGAGGCGGACAAGCTGGATGACCATGGCGCGCCTATTCGCGTACCGGCGAAGGATTTCGATTTAGGCGGATCGATTGTGTCGCCAGCGAACGGCGGCATCGTCAACTGGCCGCCTCCGGCATACAGCCCGCAGACTGGCTTGTTCTACGTCAATGCGACTGAGAGTTACGCCATGTACTACCTGGCGACGACCGATCCGCGTGGCGCCATGGGATTGGGCGGCAAGGACGAGCTGAGCCTGGGTTCGCTGGGGCAGTACCTGGTTGCGATCGACTACAAGACAGGCAAGCCCGCGTGGAGTCATCGATATCCGGGCGTGGGTGGCGGCGGTGTTGCTCCTGGTGTTCTGACTACAGCCGGCCACTTGGTCTTTGCGCCGGATGGACACGGCAACCTTGTCGCCTACGATGCCGCCAACGGCAAGCAGCTATGGCACGCGCATATCGGCACCACCAATGCTCCGGAGAGCTATATGCTGGCTGGCCGTCAGTACATTGTGGAGGGTGCGGGCGATACGGTATACGCGTTTCGCCTGCAGTAAGACCACAGTAAGTCAGCGAGTCATCAAACTCAATTGATCCGTAATCCTCAAAACTTCGCAATCAGGGTAACGCCGCCTATTAGTAACAGCCCGCCCAATGCGCGCCAAAGGTTTAGCGGGTGGTGGTCCATGCGGAACAAGCCGAAGTGGTCGATGGCTAGCGAGGCAATCAGGGCCGCTGTCACGGTGATGCCCATGAAGGGCCCGGCACCAACTTTGTTGACCTGGGTGAGGCCGGCGTAGACCTGCACGGCTCCCACAAGGCCGCCGATGACAGCCCACCAGGGAAGTTCGGCCAAGGCACGCGCCGTGGGTAAGGGATGCGGCAGGATGAGAAACGCACCTGTAAAGAAGAACGTGATTAGTGCGAACGAAACCGCCGATGCGAGCCACGGGTTGGTGAGCGATTTAAACAGTTGGCCGTTCATGGCGGCTCCGCACGATTGCAGAGCACCACCCAGAATGATGAATGGAATAATCCATGCGGCTTTCATAGTTCCTCCTACTTGGTTTGTACAAGCGTTTGCATCAGGATGGCACCGCCAAGTGCAAACAGCAGAGCAACAGGCATGGCGGCCGCGCCGGTTTTCAGGAAGTCCCAAAAGCTAACATCTAGCTTCTCCTTGCGCAACGCGAGCAGCCACAGGATGGTAGCGAGCGAACCGGTGATGGAAAGGTTAGGGCCGAGGTCCACCCCGATCAAAACCGCGTTCGCGATGAGTCCATGGACGTGCGCGGCTTGCAGCGTTGCGCCCGCGATCAGCCCAAGCGGCAGGTTGTTGACGAGATTATTTCCGGCGGCAACAGTAAACCCGGCAACCAGGGCAGCGGGCGAAGCGCCGAGCCGTTCCGCGGACGCCAGCCAGTTCTGAGTCAGCCGCAACGCGCCGATGCTCTCCACGGCATCGACCATGACAAAGAGGCCGGCCACCAAGATGAGCGTGCCCCAGCTGATCTCCTTTGCGAGATTCAGGGGATTGCTCCGCGCTTTGATGGAAACCGCCGCTGTAATCACCACGGCGGCAAGGCAAGCAGGCAGTCCTAAATCACTCTTGAAGGATGAAGCCGCGAGCAGGACGGCCACCATGAACACGAGGCCGGCCAGCACCAGTTTGCCCTCAGCCTTGAGCGGCTCCGGCTGAACCTCCGCCTCGATACAGGCGCGCAGTTGCTTCCGAAAGATCAGCCGCATGACCCCGTAGGTTGCCGCGATGGACAAGATGGAAGGCACACCGAAGGACAGCAGCCAGTTCCCTAAAGGCGGCATGGAACCGCCATGAAACACCACTAAATTCGCCGGATTGGAGATGGGCAGGACAAATGACGCGGCATTCGCGATAAGAGCGCACACGAACAGATAGGGCAGGGGTTTAACCTTGGCCTTGCGCACGGCTGAAAGGATAGCTGGAGTAAGCACGACAGCGGTCGCGTCATTCGACATAAAGATGGTGACAAGCGTTCCGATGCCGTATACAAGGGTGAAAAGGCGCGTGCAGGAGCCGTGCGCTCCCTGGACTGCGGCAGACGACACCCAATCGAAGACACCATACTCGCGAGCCAATTCCGAGAGCAGCATCATGCCAATAAGAAACAGATACACATCGGATCCCTCTCCGATGGCTTTACCGGCGAGTGTCAGCGGGACGAGACGAAAGAGAACCAGCAGCAGCGCACCACCGCTGATCCAATACACCTCGGCAATACCCTTGGGCCGGATAAGCATGAGCAGGATGCTGACGCCGGTGATGAGAAGCAGCAGGAAATGAGCGATGACTGAAGACAACATTCAAAGTCGTTCGATGCGCTCTGTGTTGATGTCCGCTTTTCAAATGC
>CAXUBG010000016.1:14554-18354 GCA_964249285.1 uncultured Terriglobus sp.
AGTTCTCCCCAATGCACCTTCAGCGCATGTGCTCCTTGTCTGCCCTCGCTGCCGGCTGCACACTGCTGCCCTCGCACGCATCGGCCACCACATATAACCCGTTTACGGACTTTTCTCTGACCAGCAATCCGAACGGAGTCTGGACTTATGGTTACGGTTCAGTGGGAAGCGGGCCGATCACATTGTTTACCCAAAATAACAGTGTAAATACGTGGCAATATCAGGGACATGAACCGGTGATCGGAGATTTTAATGGCGTGGTCGGCAATGGTGTCGTAATACCTTCCGGCGATCTCGACATGCACCCCGGTGATGCCGGCAATCTTGCGAGCATTCTCGTGTTCACCGCTCCTGCGAGCGGAACTTATTCGCTTAGCGGACTGTTCGAACGAGTCGATGCGGATAACAATGCTGGAACTGGGGTACAGGTTACGGTCTGCCAGGACACTACCAACTGCAGCCTTTTTTCGCAGTTCATCTCTCCATCGATGTACCTGAACAATGCGGCATTCAATCTGTCCAAAAGCCTGAACGCAGGCGAAACACTGGACTTCGAGGTCGCGCGCGTGAACAATTATGTTTACGACTCAACCGGGCTGAAATTGACCATCAGCAACGCGGCTACGCCAACGGTGACACCAGAGCCTTCGTCGCTGGCGCTGCTGGGAACGGGCATGACCGCGCTCTGGGGAGCTTGGAAGCGTAGATCGCGGAAAGTCTAGAACGGTCTCCATAGAAGTACGCGGATCAAAGTACAGGCGTGCGAGGTGGGGACATGAGCGCGCAAAAACTAGGCGTGCCGTTGCCACGGACTTACTTCTTCATGATGTTCCTGCCGAAGTGGAAGGCTGGGCCCACGGAAAAGCGGTAGCTCCAACTGCCGTTAGCGAGAATGTTGGTAAAGGGGTGATTCCAGCCGGCGTCGAACTGCACGCGCGCGCCGATGTGCTTCATGACGGGAACTTCAACCCCGCCACCCGCGCCGTATGCGCCATACCAGTCGCTCAGGCTGCCTTGAGGGGCTAGTTGCGCGGCCACCAGCGTGTTCACTGGGTCAGTGGGATGCGGCGTAGCGGTGATATGGAAGGCTGCCAGCACCGGACGCACGAAGAAGGTGGCTGCGTGGTACTGACGGACGGTGAGTTGACCGCCGGCGGTGAAGGTTTGTGTGGTGGCGCTGAAGGGCAGGCGGAGCACATATCCGGACGGCAGTTCAGCTGCCAGCAGTTGCTGGAGAGCCGGTGTCGCAATGTTAGTCGTCAGTGTGCTGCTGCCGTTCTGGACACTGTAATCGAAGCCGTAGGATACCCACCTGGACGGAATGTACCCCGCTTGAAGATGAAAGCCCACCTGATTGATGTTGCTGAGGCCCGGCGTGTTCAGGTCGGAGAAGCCGGTGTATAAATCGTAGCGGCCGACGTAACGGTCCTGCGCCTTACAGGAAACTGCAGTCACACATGCAGACATGAAAAGTGCCAAAAGGCAGAGCAAAGAATCAGGTTGCAACGTAAGAACTCCTTTGTATGACATTGCCGCGCGATTTACACCGGTGTTCGGCATCATACGCTGGTTTACACACGGTGTTCACCGAAATTTCATGTATCTGCGTCATGCTCACGGGATGCTGCGTCGCACCTGTGTTGCCGTGTTGTGTGGACTGCCTGTTTCGCTCCTGGGGCAGGCTGGCGCGCCAACCTTACCCATGGCGAATCCATACACGCAGTTGATGACCAAAGCTGCTGAGCACGCACGGGCGCACGGTGCGCGGACGCCACTATTGTCTCCGGTAGATGCGACGGTGGTGCGGATGAAGGCCACGCCTGCCGATGCTCCGCTGGTGTCTGTGAGCGCGTTGCAGGCGATGAGTATCCGCGTGGTGCCGTGGACGACGAATGATCCCGAGCAGATGCGTGCAGTGATTCGCACCGGTGTGGATGGGCTTATCAGCGACCGCCCTGACCTGCTGCAACAGGTGCTGCGCGAGGAGCGCGCCGCACGTCCGAATGATCCCAAGCTGCAGCACTTTGTGGTGAGTGCGCACCGCGGCGGACGGGGTTTGCGCCCGGAAAATACGCTGCCTTCGTTTGAGAGCGGGCTCGACCAGCTGGCAGCGGAGTTGGAGACCGACACCGGTGTCTCGACCGATCACGTGTCGCTCATCTGGCATGACCAGTTCTACAACCCGCAAAGCTGCCGCCATGCCGATAGTTCGCCCTACACGATGGAAAGCCGCGTCTATCTGCGGGATGTTTCATCAGCGGACGCACAGAAAACATTTATCTGCGACAAGCTGCGCTTCGGCGCGGACCAGAAGAACGATCTGGCGCTCTCGCCGGTTACGGTTGCCTTCGCCGCAGAGGAGCGCATGGCAAACCCGTACGCACCCACCTATGTCGCGCAGCTATTCCGCTTCGTTCGCTTCTACGCGGAGTACTACGGCACCGGCGCAGGCAAAGGTTCGCCGCACGCCGCCGAGCGCGCCGCGAACGCGCGCACCGTGCACTTCAACATCGAAACGAAAATCATACCGGACCTGCCGCCGCAACCACCGGACGTACAACACTCCACCCAAGCGAAGGACATGCCGCGAAATCACACAGTCACGCCGCAGGTGTTTGTCGATACGCTCGCTGGCGTGATCACGAAGGAGCACATGGAGGACCGCGCGTCGATCCAGAGCTTTGACTTCCGCACGCTGCAGTTAGTGGAGGAGCAGTACCCGAAGATACAAACCTTTTACCTCACGGAGGGCTACCAGCTGCTGTCCACGGCGTTTGTGCCAGACGCCCTCCGCGTACCCGGCATGTAGAAACCTTGTCACGTTCCATTCACTCCGTATTCGCGTGCCGTTCATGCTCGCTTCGTAAGGTCGCGGCTATGCGACGTTTCCCTGCGGTCCCTCTTTGCCTGGCAGCCGTGAGCCTTGCCGCCCCGGTAGCCGGTCTTGCCCAGTATGAAAATGGCAGCGTGGTGGGCACGGTGCGCGACAGTTCCGGTGCCGCCGTTCCCGATGCGAAAGTCACCGTCACAAACAGGGCGACGGGCGTGGTCAGCACGCGCCAGTCTGACAGCGGCGGCGAGTATGAAGTGCCAGCACTGCGTGTCGGCCAATACGATGTGCGTATTGAAAAGGAGGGGTTTGCGCCCGCAACCGCCGCGAACATCAGCGTGTCCGTCGCGGCGCGCCAGCGCGTGGACCTTTCGCTCTCCGTCGGAACAGCCAGCACGGTGGTCGAGGTGAGCGACGTTGCCCTCAAAGTGGAGACGGACGAAAGCCAGCGCGGCCAGACCATCACGCAGCAGCAAACGGCGTCCCTGCCGCTGGTAAGCCGTAACTTCAGCGACCTCGTAGGGCTTGCGCCGGGCGTCCGCGCCACCGCCAACGGCATCGGCACCACCAGCAATACTGGCCTGGTACGCGAAGGTTCATTCAACGTGAACGGCCAGCGGTCCATGTTCAATAACTATCTGCTGGACGGCATGGATAACAACGCCTACGGTGAAAGTAATCAGGGGTTCAGCAATGAAATCATGCAAACCCCGCCGGACTCCGTGGCGGCGTTTCAAGTCGTAACAAACAATGAGTCCGCTGAGTACGGCCGCGGAAGCGGAGCCACCATTAACGTCGCCTCCGCGCAGGGAGGCAACACGCTGCATGGCCGCGTGTACGAATTCATTCGGAATACGGACCTGAATGCAACAGGCTTTTTTAACCCGCCGGGAGGGCGCAAACCGCAGTTCAACCGCAACCAGGTAGCATTAAAAATCAATCTAACGCTTTTGCGGGGAACGTAAGTAGT
>CAXUBG010000016.1:18364-24246 GCA_964249285.1 uncultured Terriglobus sp.
GTTCAACCGCAACCAGTTTGGCGGTAACATCAATGGCCCGGTTGTGCGTGACAGGTTCTTCTACTTTCTGGACTATGAAGGAATCCGCCAGGTACGCAAACAGGTAAGCAGTGCGACCTTGCCCACACCCAACCAGCTTGCAGGACGGTTCAGCAAGACAGTGTACGACCCATACAATGCCACGGCATTTGCCGCCGGTACATCAATCCTCACATCACCCGATATCTCACCCGTGGCAAGGGTCATCGCCGGTGATATTGCTCAACTGAATCCCGGGACGGCCACCGTCAATAACTTCACCACGCTGCAGCGTTCCAACAACCGCGGCGACAAGGGTGATTTGCGGTTCGACCTGAACTTCAATCAACGAAACAGTATGTTCGTCCGGCTGTCACAGTTGAAAGTCAATGCGCTGGACGCCCCTATCTTCGGCCTGCCGCTGGATGGCAATTCCAATGGCAATCAGCGCATCCTGGATCAGCAGTTAGCCGTGGGCTACACCCGGGTAATCGGTGCCAATCAGCTGATTGACGTACGCGTTGGTATCTCCAAGACAAAGGCCGGTAAGTTCTCCACGTCCATCGGCACCAACCCGGGCTTTACCTTCAGCGGATTGCCAACGGATCCTGCGGTAGCCGGTGGCATCCCGGGCATCGGGATTACCGGGTTCAGCGCGCTGGGACGGCAGACGACCAACCCGCAGTTTCAGAACCCCGCGCTCTTGGACCCAAAGGTGAACTACACACTGGTGAAGGGACGTCATTCGCTGAAGTTTGGGTACGAGTTCCAGAAGGTGTGGATGGACGTGCAGGATACCAACCCCCTGTATGGCGGATTCACCTTTGGCGGAGCCTTTTCACGCAGGTTTGTGAATGGCGCGGCAGCCGAGACCGCAACCAGCGACAATTATTTCGCGGACTTTCTCTTTGGCGCGGAAAGTATCTACTCGCTGTCGAGTTACTTCGTGGCGAAGCTGCGGACAGTGTCAAACTTCGCCTACGTTCAGGATGACTGGAAGGTAACACCTGCGCTTACGTTTAACCTTGGCGTGCGGTATGAATATGCTTCGCCGTACTCCGAGGACCAGAACCGCTTGACGAATTTCGTACCTTCGCTTGCTTTAAGCGGATCGCCGCTGCCTTTTTCTCAGGCGTCAAACAACAACCGTTACGGCTTCAGCCCGGACAAGAACGACTTTGCGCCGCGTGTAGGATTCGCCGATTCTCCGGACGCCAAAACCAGCCTCCGGGGCGGCTTTGGCATCAGCTTCGCGCATTATGACCGGCCCGGCTCGGGCAACGTGCTGGCGATCAACGCCCCGCAAGCTCTCTTCACCAACACAATCCAGGTTGCGCCAAATGCGGGCGGCAATCCAGCGGCGTTTCAGCGGCTGGACAGCGGCTTCCCAGCAGGAACCTTGAGCTTTATTCCGGCCACGGCAAACCCTGTCTATATCGATGGCAGCCGCTACCGGGATAGTTACGTTGAGAGCTACTATCTCAGCGCGCAGCGGCAGTTAGCGAAAAATACGCTGCTGGATATAGCCTATGTCGGCAATCATGGTGCCAAACTGCTGCAAATCGTCAATTACAACCAGAAGGATCCGCTCAATGGCTTTGCCCGGCCCATCCCTGGGTATGGCGATATTACCTGGGCCATCCGTGAGGCCTACTCGCATTACGATTCAGTCCAGGTAAAGTACGAGCAGCAGATGGTGGCTGGACTTACCCTGCTGAACAGCTTCACCTACGGTCATGCTCTGGATAACGCAGGCGCATCCTTGGAGAGCGCCACGCCCTCGCCGCAGGATGTTCGTAACCTCCGGGCAGACTATGGCAACAGTGACTACAATCAGCCGCTGTTCAACACCACCAGCCTGGTTTACGACCTCCCCTTTGGGCGCGGGCGCCGCTTTATGAACACCAGCGGCCTGCTGGATGAAGTGCTGGGGCAATGGCAGATTTCAGCCATCAACCAGGCGGAAAGCGGCTTCCAGTTCAACCTGACCGATACGCCCGCCAGCAGCCTGCAAGTGGCCGCCAGCAGCCTGCCGACCTATCGCGGCGGCACCATCTACCGGCCCAACCGGATCGCCGCTGGACCTCTCACTACACTCAATAAGAGCCGGTCCACCGGCACGTCGCTGCAGTATGTCAACACGGCCGTGCTTGCGGTTCCAACCACGACGCCCTTTGGCAACCTGGCGCGCAACGCGGGCCGCAGCCCCTCCGTCAACTTCCTCAATCTCGCCTTCAACAAGCGCTTCGCCACACCCGTGGAGCGGCTGAACCTGGAGTTCCGCGGAGAGCTGTACAACGTCTTCAATCACACCAATTTCGCTCTGCCGGGGACCACCTTTGCCTCAAATACCAGCGGCATCGTCACCGGCGGCGCGCTCAGCAGCACACTCGATCCCCGCATCGTGCAGTTTGGGTTAAAGGTGCTGTTTTAACCAGCCCTCCTGGAGAGAATGCTCGCTGGAGCAAAGCAGATCTCTCCGCATCGCTGCGGGATGAAGTTCCGCTCAGGGCAGCTTCGGCTCAATCGCCGCATCGTTACACCCCGCCGGTGCGTTCACCGGGTTGCAGCGCGCTGCCAGACCGTTCGGCAGGGCAACGGTGTAGCCCGTCCATCGCGCGGGCTCCGCTTGCGGGTAGTCGGTGCTGATGAACTGCGCTCCGCTGCGGAGCAGTTCGTCGCGCCGGTGCGTATCGCCGGTCCGCCCTGCATCCGTGTCGGCGTCGGCGCGCGCACGCACGATGTAGCCGCGCTTGACCAGCGCATCGATTGCGGCGGGCGTCCCTTCATTCTGCTCGACAAACGCTGCGTCCGGAGTCCCCGGGACGGCATTGGTGAAGAGCACCCGTCCGCGCAGCGAAGGGTGGCCGTCCGTGTAGATGGGCCCGGACTTCTGCTGATCCATAAGGAACACCACCTTGCCACGCGACGCGGCCAGCGTGGGCCAGTTGCCTGCAAGCACCGCTGCTTCCAGCGTGGGATAGGTGCCGCGCACCTGGTCCGGCGTAATCATCTCGGACGGCGCAAAAACCGACCGGATCTCCGCGTCCAGTTCATCAAAGTCGGCCTTGGTAAATTGCGGCGCAACTGCCCCGTTCGTGATCGTCTTCACGCCGCCGGACTTATTCTCCACAAGCACGAAGATTGGCGCATGTTGCGGATGTGCCCGCGACCACCCGCGCACTTGCCGCAGGCATTCGGTAAAAGGCTGGCAGTTGCTGCGCTCGTTGATGTCCACCACGTGCAGCACCTTTAGCCCGGGTTTGCTCATCAGGTGTGCCGGATCAAAGTCTGGGTCGGCCGGCAGCCCGGCGTCGTGCGTCAGCTGCACAATGCGTGGATGCGCATAGCGTCCGCCCTGCGGGTCGGTGGCAATGTCGATTTCGATCTGCCGCGCGCCACCATCGAACTGCGCGGCAAGCGGCGGGTGCGAATAATCCAGCTTGCTGAACGCCTCGGGATTCACCTGCCGCAGCCATGCCGCTTCGCTGGGCGCGAAGCCCGCGTTGTAGCTGTTGTGCGTGCCGATCACCTGGATCTGGTTAAGCCGGACGGCGCTGTCCTGCATTCCCTGCACGGAAAGTGCGTTCGGAGCCAGCACGCAGGAAACGGCAAGTACTGCTGTTGTGAGAGTTCGCTGTGACATGCGTTTCGATGGTACGCAACAAACCCCCGGGGCGTCGTCACAGGCGGGTGAATCTGCTCACGCGTTCTGAAACTCGAACCGGCGCAGGTGCTTCCACGGGCCACCAAGATATTGCCAAAGATCAAGTCCGGTCGCGCGGACGGTCCACGGTGCGAAGCGTGCCTGCAGCACAGCCAGCGTTTCGCGCGCGGTCTGCGTATCCACCTTGTTCTGCACCACCACGTGCGGACGAAAACCCTGCCGGTCCTGCGCGGACAGTTGCTCCGCGAACAGCCCGCTGAGGTGCCGGTGCAATGCAATCGCTGGCGGCGCGTCCAGAAAGTATGCGACGCCCCGTCCAATGGACCGCACGTGCTCCACGCGCATCGCAAACGCAGTCCGGGCGCTCGCAGCCTGCGCCAGCGTGGAAGCGGTCTCCTCGCCCTCCGGCAACGTATGGAACAGCGTCAGGTGCGCCGGAATCTGATTACGCTCTGCGGGGAAGTAGCGCTGGCGTTCAGACTCGAAGCGGCTTTGTGCCGCCTCGTCCAGCGCCAGCGTCAGCACACACGACACCTCTACGGCTTCGGCGCGGGCTTGGGAGCGGGCGCGGCTGTCGAAGGCGCTGGAGAGGGCGCGGCAGCAGCAGGTGCCGCCGCCTTCATCTTGTTTGCGAAGTTCTGCGTCAGTTCCTGCAGCTTCGGCTGCATCTCCTTGATGCGTGCCGTAATCGTGGTGTTCGTCTTGGTCAGCACGTCCGGTGTCTTGGTGATCAGCGCCTGCCCGGGCGGCGTCTTGTAAAACGCGATAATGCCGTCCAGCTCCGGTTCCGTGAAGCTGTCGAAATACACCTGCACCACCATGGGGTGCACCTTGTCCCAGCCAACCTCATCCGCAGTCAGCGTCTGCACCTGCTGCAGGTAGTCGTCCTTCAGCTTGGTCTGCTCCGGCGACAGGGTGCCCTGGCCGAACTGCTGCTTGGCCAGGTCGTTCACGCGTGTCTGCAGATTCTTGATCTGATCCTCAAGAGCCGGTCCCGCCTTGGTCACCTGCAGCATCTGCTCAACCTTGGCGCGGCGGGTGGCATCGTCGGCATGGAGAGCCGGGGTCAGCGAAGCAAGGCAAAGGGTTAGCGCAAAAGGGTATGTCAGTCGCATGGATTCTCCAGAAGGGGTATCCCGCGAACAAGTGGACGCAGGCTGTTACGTTAGACGCAACCTCCTTAGGATATCGCGTTTGCGCGCCTGCGTACCCGGGCAGCCACCCTGCCATCCACCCCGTCAAACAGCGCGATGTAGGCTCGAAAGCATGGCATTGCTCTCCTGTCCTGACGCGATGGCACTTGTCACCGGCATCATGCGTGCGCTCCCGCTTCCACGTGGAACGGAGCGCGTCTCGCTCGCCGCCGCACATGGCCGCGTTCTTGCGCAGGCCGTGCTGGCGGACCGCGATCAACCCCCTTTCCCGCGGTCCACGCGCGATGGATACGCGGTCCGCGCGGAGGATGTGGGCGGCCCCCTCCGCGTCGCCGGCGGCATTCGCGCAGGAGAGCAGTGGACGGGCGCGCCACTGGCCGCTGAGGAGGCAATCGAGATCATGACCGGTGCTCCGCTGCCACAGGGCGCGGACGCCGTCGTTATGGTGGAACACGTTTCCCTGGCAGGCAATACCGTCACGCTTGCGCCGGGCCGGGGCATCACCTTCGGCGAGAACGTCGTGCCGCGCGGGGCAGAGGCACAGTCCGGACAAATGCTGCTCGAGACCGGCAGGAGGCTCGGTCCAGCGGACATTGCCTTGGCCGCTTCGGTCGGGGCAGCGCAGGTCGATGTCTACGCCAGGCCAACCGCCGCGATTCTGGCCACGGGAGACGAACTGGTCGCCATCGACGCAACGCCACGCCCGGTTCAGATCCGCAACTCCAACGCGCACGCCCTGGCCGCGCTGGTCGAACTGAACGGGGGCACGCCGCTGGTTCTGCCGCCCGCCGCCGACACGCGCGAATCGCTTGCCGCCGCCATCGCCTCAGCGCGCGGCGCGCAATTGCTGTTGCTCACCGGCGGCGTCTCTGCTGGCAAATACGACCTGGTGGAAGAGGTGCTGTTGGCGATGGGCGCGGAGTTCTTCTTTACCGGCATCGTCATGCAGCCGGGCAAGCCCGCCGTCTTCGGCCGCCTGCCCGCCAGCGGCACGCATCGCGAGCAGTGGCTCTTCGGCTTGCCCGGCAACCCTGTGTCCACCC
>CAXUBG010000016.1:24256-28619 GCA_964249285.1 uncultured Terriglobus sp.
CCACGCTCTCAGACGACGTGCGGGTCAAGCCCGGCCTGACGCGCTTCCTGCCCGCGCAACTGTCCGCCGGACTGGACGGTGCGGCCATCCATCCCACCGGCTGGCAAGGCTCCGGTGATCTCCACGCCAACGCACGCAGCAACTGCTACCTGGTGGTGCCAGCACACGCAGGGGTGCTGCTCGCGGGCGAGCCTGCCACCGTTCTTCTGCGGTAAACGGCAAGCGGGCGGTGCCCGTCATTCCATGCCGCGCTTGCGATAGGCTGGGAGGATGGTGCCGAAGCTTACCGTCCGGAGCCGCGTGGGCAGAATGCTGGTGGGTGCCGCGGTCATCGTGCCGGCCCTGGCCGTGGCCGCGATGATAGTCATGAGCCGCATGTACCTGGTCCACTACGGGCGGCACACACTGCTTACCTGGATCGCCATCGACGCGGCGGTGCTGCTCGCGGGTCTCGGCCTCATGGGCGCGGAGGGTATGTGAGCAAAGGCGCGGACCGCGCGAAAACCCCTCCGGCGCACGATGGTAAACTCTCGCACTTCGACGAGGCCGGCCAGGCGCGCATGGTGGACGTCAGCGCAAAGTCCGCCACCCGCCGCGAGGCCGTCGCCGAAGCCTTTGTCGAACTCAACAGCAGCGTCCTGGCTGCGCTCCCCCAAAATCCCAAAGGCAATCCCCTTGAAGTCGCCCGCTTTGCCGGAATCACCGCCGCAAAAAAAACCGCCGACCTCATCCCCATGTGCCACCCGCTGGCGCTCTCCTTCATTGATGTCGAAGCAACGGTCGTGCAGCCTGCGGCGCTGCTCGGAACGGGAGGCGGTGTCCGCATCCGCGCAACCGCCGCCACCGTGGCAGGTACCGGCGTGGAAATGGAAGCCATGACAGCCGCCGCGGTCGCAGCGCTCACCGTGTATGACATGACCAAGGCGCTGGACAAAGGCATCCGCATCCGCGATGTCGTCTTGCTGCGCAAAAGCGGCGGCAAAAGCGGCACCTACGAGCGAGCCGGTGCATAACGGCGCATCACCGTCACCCTCAGCGTTTACAGATTGAATAATTCCCGCAAACGCTTCACCTGCGCGCGGGCCACCGGGATCTCCGTCTTTCCGCGGTCATCCATGCGCAGCAGGTAACTGGACTTGAACCAGGGCACGACTTCGCGAATGTGTTGAATGTTCACCAGGTAACTTCGGTGCGCGCGCCAGAACGTCTCCGCATCCAGTTGATCGCTGAGTTCTTCCAGGGTGCGCACGTTCGAAAGCCCCTCCATCGCAGGTGTCACGACGGAGATGATGCCTTCTGCGATGGACGCAAAGCAGATGTCATGCTGATCGGCCAGCAGCAGCCGTTGCCCCGCGCGCAGCACCACCTTGCCCGGACGGCTGCGCGGAGCGGTGTTCGCCGCTGCCTGCGGCACGGTATCGCTTCTTGTTTCCGCGCTGGGAGCGGCGTTCCCGAGTGCGCGGCTGCGCAGCTTTTGTACCGCCAGTGCGACCCGGCGCTCCTCAAAAGGCTTCAGCAGATAATCAATCGCGTTGACCTCGAAGGCGCGCACGGCATAATGGTCGAAGGCCGTGGCAAACACAACTTCCGGCATACGCAACCGGCCGTCACCCACCAGCTGTTTCAGCACACCGAAGCCGTCCAGCCCCGGCATCTGCACATCCATGAATAGTGCGTCCGGAGCACTGGTGCGCACCACCTGTACCGCCTCAATACCGTTGGAGGCTTCCGCCACAATGGTGACATCTCCCGTGCGTTCCAGCAGGTAGCGAAGCTCCTGCCGTGCCAGAGACTCATCGTCCACGATTACTGCGGTGAGCGGCATCGGTCACGCCTTCCGGAACCAGAGGTCAATGTAATTACCAGTACGCACTTAGGAGGCATAAGCATGCGTACGCGAGCCTGCTAACAAGCTACATATTTGTATGCCCGGCGCGCATCTCTTCATTGAATGTGGGCCGGGTAAATGCCAGTGCCTCCGCCAGCTTCGCCTCATAGCCGGCACGGTGGCTCATGAGAGGCTCGGTGCTTCCGGCGTACTCAAAGGCTGGGTCGAGTTTCAGGATGCCCTCGCCCGCCAGTTCCTCCGCGGTTTGTTTCAGTTCTGCCACTGTGGCGTTCAGATACTGGGCATCGCGCGGATCAGCAATCCACACCGGGCCGCCGCCGCCGAGCACGCCACTGGCCCAGAACACCTTCGCTGCCAGAAAGTCCGCGCGTTGCCCGGCATCGGTGTCGTTGAATAAAAAACGGCCCTGCTTGGCCGAGTAATACCGTGTTGTCACCGGCACCGGTTGGCGATTGCCGCTCTTCACCAGTTCCAGTTGCCCCTGGTCCATGATCTTGCGCACCGCATTGTAGATAAATCCCTCGGCAAAGGGCTGCTCCGGCGCGGGCACCACCTCCGCGAAGGTCACCGTCATGCTCGCGGAAATCTTCGCGCGAAGCTGTGACTCAGGTGGTGTCCTGCCGTCTTCCAGGCGCGTTTCGCCGTGAACAATGAAAGTGTCGGCGCCGCTGGTGGACCGGTGAAAGGGCCATTGCCACGCACCCATGCTGACCGGCAGGCCACCTAGCGTTACATACACGTCAGGGCGCGCCGTGCGCAGCCGGCTGGCACTCTCCAGCAGGAATTCCTGCACGGGCTTGAGAAACGCATGATGCCCCAGATCGAAACCGGCGCTCACTTCAAGCGTCTGCCGCTGTCCGGGAATCTGCTCCGCTGTCTTCTCCACGCTGACGTTGCGCAGGGCGGCGGTTTCCGCCAGCATCAGTGTAAAGCGTTCCGTTGCCACGCCGTTAAATCCGGAACTTTCCACGCCATCCACGACCGCCAACCCCGCTTCATCCGCGGCGCGCTGCACCTGCTGCGACAATTGTGTTTCCAGAGCGATTGCCATGTCTTGCGTTCCGCCATCCTCCATCGTGCTGATCGTTCACAAATCCGCGCAACTTTGCAGAGCAGCACTGGTCAGTCACAATACTCCCATGCTATCGCAGACCTGCGGGCGGCGAGCTTTGCGGTAACATGTGGAGCTACGTCAGGCAGCAACGCTGCCATTGTGAATAAATCGCTATTGGCTTACCTGCGAAGGAAGGCCGCTCCTACAATGGACATGTTGTCGCGCAGGAAGACCACAGCTCCCGTCCCGCGGCTGCCGCCCAAGGCGCGTAAGGCGTTCTCCCTTCAATTGGCGAAGTGGTACCAGCAAAATGCCCGTGTGCTGCCCTGGCGGGGCGTCAACGACCCGTATTGCACCTGGGTTTCGGAGATCATGCTGCAACAGACGCGTGTCGCCGTGGTGGTGGAGCACTATGTGCGCTTTATTCAGCGTTTTCCGGGCATCCTCGCGCTTGCGCTGGCTCGTGACAGCGATGTGCTGGCCGCATGGAGCGGACTGGGATACTATCGCCGCGCCCGGATGATGCATAAAGCGGCGCAAGCTCTGGTCAAAGATCACCGGGGCACGCTGCCCCCCACCGCGGCAGAGCTGCGCCGCTTGCCGGGGATCGGCGTGTATACCTCCGCCGCGATCGCCAGCATCGCCTTTGGCGAGCCTATCGCTGTGGTGGACGGCAACGTGGAACGCGTTCTCCTCCGCGTGCTGGGCCAGGCGGAGCGTGCGGGCGCTGCGGCGGCCGAGATGCTGAACCAGGCCGCTCAATCCCTGCTCTCACCGGAGCATCCGGGCGATCACAATCAGGCCATGATGGAGCTGGGTGCCACGGTGTGCCTGCCGAAAGCACCGCGGTGCGAGATCTGCCCGGTTTTCGATTTGTGCCACACTCGGGGCGAGCACCCGACCAACGCGCGCGCGCCCATGCAGTCACAACGTGTGGCGTACGCCCTGACCACACGCAAGGCACAGGGAGGTATCGCTGTAGAGGTGCTGCTACAGCGACGCCCTCCGGACGCTTCGCTGATGCCGGATATGTTGGAATTGCCGCAGATCACTTCGGCCGAGAATGCGGAAGCTGGGTCAGCCGAGTTCATCCTGCTCCACGAGCCCGTTCTGCGTGTCCGGCACGCTATCTCTGGAACCAATTACTACGTGGAGGTACTCGGCGTGCCGAGCAGGCGCGAGGTACGGCTGCGCGCACTCCAGCTGACCGGCCTGGAGTGGGTCCCGCTGCGGACGCTGACGGAGCAGCCGCTCACAGGGCTTGCGCGTAAAGTTCTACAGCGGCTGCGGCTGATGAAAGCGCCCGCCGAGGAGCGCACGCCGGATGTGCCGCTGCTGATAGGCCGCGCCAGCCGCGCCGCTACAGGAGAGAAGGCCTGAGCGAAACCTGCAAGCTGCACTCGGTTGCAGGTTGCGGGCGTGTGACCTGCGACACTTGGCCGGCATCTCAACCCAAAAGG
>CAXUBG010000017.1:0-9232 GCA_964249285.1 uncultured Terriglobus sp.
CCCTACGTGACGGAGTAACTATAGAAGTAATGCCGGTACACCCGCAATCCAAGCGAACCGGCTACCCAGCCCACCCATCCAATTAGTCCGCCCGGGGTAAACCACCGCCATTTACGGTTCTGGGTGTCTGGACAAAAGTAGTACATCACCTCGAATGT
This sequence comes from uncultured Terriglobus sp., assembly GCA_964249285.1. Classification (GTDB taxonomy): domain Bacteria; phylum Acidobacteriota; class Terriglobia; order Terriglobales; family Acidobacteriaceae; genus Terriglobus. Next base: position 159 of record CAXUBG010000017.1, read on the forward strand.
CAGCACCATCAGCAACGACGCCAATATCCACGCCACGACGCGAACCGCGACGGCGAGCGTAAACGCGCCACGAAAGAGGTGCTCCAGGCGATGCGCGCCATAATCGCCGGCAAATAGCGTCAACAGCGCGAAAAGGACCAGAAACGCTACCAGCAGGGTAAGTCCGATTGCTTCCAGGCGCGCTTTCCAGAAAGGCCGGGTCTCTTTCACCTTGTACACGGAATTCAAAGTGTCCTGGATGGCGGAGATGCCCACGCTCGCCGAGAAGAGCGCGAACAGCAGACCAAAGGTCACCTTGCCGGTGGTACTCGCACTTGTGGTCTGCTGAAAGGTCTGGGTGACCAGCTGGAACGCCGAGGGCGGAATCAGCTGGCCGATCTTATCCAGCAGCTTGAAGTACAGCTGACTGGAAGACTGCGCGAAAATACCCATCAGCGCGGACATGGCAATCAGGGTGGGAAAGATCGCGGAAAAGAACGAGTAGGCGAGTTGCGACGCGCGGCCGAGGAGATTGTCTTCGTCTATGCCTTGCCATGTGCGTCTCGCTACTTCCTTCAGGGGGACCCCTTGCAGGTCCCACATGCTGGCCAGCGGTGTGTGCTGCACATGTGCCCAGACATGCTGCTCCAAGGCATGTGGACTGAGATGCTTCACGTGCTGATCAGAACCTGATGCGGACGACGGTGCCTGGTCTGGACGCGGCGAATCGATCTGTTGAAACATGCTCTGCCCCTCCCAGGCGCACTTGCTGGCTTGCGGCGTTGGATGCGCGCGCAGCAAGGTCCTGCTGTACGGGCGGCCCGGTTTCCGCATCGCGCTAAAGAGACCGCTCATCGAATGGGCTATGAGTCGCGTCCATCCCTCCGTCTGGCGCAAACTGCGGCAGCTCTACCATGTCGTCCGCGAGAGCCACCGTGAAGCAATGACCGGGCAGCATGCCGCACCGCTGATGGTCGATCCGGAGCACCTCGGCGTCACCTTCATTGGGCATTCGTCGTTCTTAGTTCAGATGGCGGGCAAGAACCTGTTGATCGATCCAGTCTTCGCAAAGCGGCTGATACTACTGCGGCGTGCGCGCCGGCCTGGACTGCGCATTGCGGATCTGCCGCCGGTTGATGCGGTTCTGCTGACCCACGCACACATGGACCACCTGAACGTGCCGTCATTACGCAAGATTGTCCGCCACGCAAAACGGCTGACCGGTGTTGCGCCGGAAGTAATCGTGCCAAAGGGTGTTGGGGACTTGGTGGAGAAGCTCGGATTCCGCAGCGTCACTGAGCTGCAGTGGTGGCAGTCGGCGACCTTGGAAGCCGATTTGCCGGAGCAGCAGATCCGGATCACGATGACGCCCGCCAAGCATTGGGGCGCGCGCATGTTCAGCGATACGCACCGGCACTTTGGCGGCTACGTCCTAGAAGGCGGCGGCCACCGCGTGTACCACTCGGGCGACACGGCGTCCTTCAACGGCTTTCGCGAAATCGGCGCGCGCTTGCAGCCGCAGGTCGCGCTGTTGCCCATTGGTGCATACTTTCCAGACAGCTACCGCGCGGTGCACACCAGCCCGGAAGATGCGCTGCAGGCGTTCGTTGACCTCCGCACGGCGGCAACGATGATCCCGATGCACTTTGGCACTTTCCCGCTTGGCCGCGAGCCGATGGGTGAGCCGCCAACACGGCTGCTGGCCGCAGCGCAACGCGCCGGGATCGCGGATCGTATCCGGGTGCTGGCTGAAGGTGAGACACTGCAGCTTCATGCGCAAGCTGACCACCGTCGAGTCGCGCTACTGGATCGATAGCTTCCCGGCCGATCTCGCCATTGCCTCGGCCGTGGCGGTCTGTGTCATGCTCTTTGCCGCGCCTGTGGTGTTTCACCTTGCGATGCGCTACCTGGCGAATCACCGTGTACTCGATGCGCGGCAGCATCGTTCCGCGGCAACGTTTCTAGCCGTGTTGCTGACTGTGTTTGCCGGTGCCGCGTCCGCGGCTTTGACGCTTACGGGGAGACTCTTCGTGCGAATGTACCGCGATCCACTCTGATGGCACGTCAGCTTCGAGAGCCGAAGATGGCGGAGCCGATGCGGACGCAGGTGGAACCCTCTTCGATAGCGACCGCGAAGTCGTGCGACATGCCCATCGAGAGTTCTGGCAACTGCAGGCCGGGGATAGCCGCAACTGCTTCATCGCGCAACGCGCGCAACCGGCGAAAGATCGGCCGTGCACCCTCGGGATCATCGGTGTAGGGTGGCACCGTCATCAGGCCGCGCACTTGGAGGCCATCCATCTCCTGCAGGTTGCGCAACAAGCCGATCACGGCGTATTCGGACGCGCCCTGCTTGCTCTCCTCGTCCGAGAGTTTTACTTCCACGAGCACGGGCAGCACCTTGCCCACTTGGGCGCAGACATCCTGCAGGCGCTGGGCGACCTTGACCGTGTCGACTGTATCCACCGCGTTGAAGAGCCAAGCGGCCTTGCTGGTCTTGTTGGATTGCAGGTTGCCGATGAGATGCGCTTCAATCTGGGCGACATCCTCCCCCAGCAGGGAATGCAGCTGCTCCCGCTTGTGATCCCACTCCTGCACGCGGTTTTCGCCGAAGAGCCGCTGCCCGGCCCGGAATGCATCCACCAGAGCTGGCGGACCCCAGGATTTGGAAACGGCCATCAGTTTGACAGTATCCGGCGCACGGCGCGCACGGGCGCACGCCGCTGCGATCTCCTCGCGCACGCGGCCGACGTTTTCAGCGATTGACATGCTTCCAGCTTAACCGTCCGCGAGGCACACTTCCTCGCACGCTTGCGGTTGTGGCCGGTTACTGCCGCTCAACCCCAGTGCGTGCGCGTAGGCGTGGACCATAGCGTCGAGGCTGAACAGATCCTGGACGCGCCGCTTGCCATTCTCACCCATGGCGTGCCGAAGAGCGGGATTGTCGAGCAGCATTTGAAGTTTAGCCACGAGGTCGTCGACTGCCGGTTCGATTAGAAAGCCGCACTGACCATCGGTGACAAACTCGGGGATGCCGCCCACGCGCGACGCCACAACGGGCAGACCGAAGGCCATCGCCTCCAGATTGACAAAGCCGCAACACTCCTGCCAGCGGGACGGCAGACAGAAGATGTCAGCGGCGGCATAAAGGCCCTCGCCCATAGGATCATCGATTGGACCGGTAAAGGTCACAGGCAAACCCCGTGCCATCTCCTGGTATGCAGCGGCGTTCGTTCCCTCGCCGGCAATCACAAAATGTACGCCAGGTGTCTTGACGCGAGCAGCAGCGCCGAGCAGGAGATCGACACCCTTATGGGACGTGAGCGAGGAACACTGCGCGATGACGATTGCGTCCAGCGGAACAGCGAAGCGTGCGCGGAAATCCGCCCGCGAAGTCCCTGCCGGACGGGGTTGGATACCGTTGGGAACGGTCGTTGCGGGGCAGCGAAAGAGATTCTCGCGCACAGCGATGTCCCGGGTGAAATGGCTGGCAGCGATTACAAGGCTTACCGGCCTGGCGAAAAATCTTTGGATCACTCCTTTAAGTCCGCGCGCCCGGAAATTCGATGTACGTGAGGTTTCGTCCATGTAGACCACGCGGGCCCCTGCCAGCCGGCACAGCCAGGGTAAGGGCCGGATGATGCCACCCAGGCTGTACACGACGAGGTGGGGACGAAGCTCGCGCAGAAGACGCGCAGTGCGCGCCATGGCACGTGGGCTAAAGCTTGACTGTTCGGGAACCACCGCGAGGGCGGCTCCGCCTTCAAAATGCTCCGTTACAGCGTGTGAAGGCGCGGCATCGAAGCCAATCGTGAACTGGTGCACGGGGTACAGCTTTGCGATACGCGCGGCAAACAGTTCCAGCCCACCCAGCTTATTTGGCTTCACGTCGAACAACCAAAGGACTCGCACATCCCTCCAGAGCCAGAAGTTTCTGCTGTTAGAGTGGGATGTTATCCCCTGCAAACGCCCCGGGAGTACAACGCCATTTCATCTGAGGAAACGCGCGGACTCTACAAGCTGCCGGTAAATCGAAAGTAATGCACGGACGCACCTCATCCTTCCCGTACATTGCACGCTTCACGCACAGCTCAAAGACAAACATTGCGTTACTAGATGTTCTCAATGAAACTTTCGTAAGCTGGCGATCTGGTAACCGTTGCCGCTTCACCGTTGATCCACGCAGATCAGCGGCCATGTTCTTCGAGATACCTTTCGACCTCTAGAGCCGCCATGCAGCCCGTCCCGGAGGCTGTGATCGCCTGCCGGTACCGGCGGTCCTGCACGTCACCCGCGCAGAAGACACCCGGCAGAACGCTGCCGTCGAGCGTCGTGAAGACATTGTCCTTGCTTTTGATATAGCCATCTTCGTCCAAGTCCATCTGTCCCTCGAAAAATTTGGCATTCGGCGTGTGGCCGATGCCCAGAAAGAAGCCGGAAAGAACGATCTCGCGTCTCTCGCCGGTAACTGTGTTGCGAATGCGGATGCCCCGTACTTCCTTTTCTTCCACTCCCAAGACTTCTTCAACGACAGTGCTGGTGAGGAACTCGATGCTGGGGTGGGCCATGGCGCGTTCGAGCATGATCTTGCTCGCGCGGAAGGCCGCGGAGCGGTGGATGAGATATACCTTGCTGGCGAAGCGGGTAAGGAAGATAGCCTCTTCCATGGCGGAGTCTCCGCCGCCGATCACGCAAATGACCTTGCCAGAGAAGAAGAAGCCGTCGCAGGTGGCGCAACTAGAGACCCCGTGGCCTATCAACGCCATTTCGCTGGGCAGCCCAAGCCAGCGCGCACTGGCACCGGAGGCGACGATGAGCGTGCGTGTGTGCACGGTCTTGCTGCCAAAGTTCAGCTCAATGGGCGACTTGCTCAGGTCCGCGCTGACAAGGTGGCCCATCTCCATCTCCGCACCAAATTTCTCAGCCTGTTTGCGCATGTTTTCCACGAGTTCAGGACCTTGCACGCCGTCAGGCCAGCCGGGAAAGTTCTCGACCATGGTGGTGACGGAGAGCTGCCCGCCCGGTTCGTGGCCTTCGATGACAAGAGGCTTGAGGTTGGCGCGAGCGGTATAAATGGCTGCGGTCAGACCGCTGCAGCCGGAGCCAAGGATGACGGTATCGCGAATGCTGGAGTTGTTTTCTGTCATGGGGTAACGTTGGAGCGCATGGAGGCGCGCAGCACCTATTCTAAATGCGCCATCACGCGAAACGATTCATTCGTACTCTTCCGGGAGCCATCCCATGCAGGCGTGGACGCGTCCCATGGGTGCTATGGCAAAGACCGCACAAACCCTTCCCCACCCAACACACAGCCTGATCAAAGGTGCCATCGCAGGTCTGGTCGGAGGTCTGCTGGCAACTGCCGCAAAGACCGCCGCGGAAAAGATTTATCCGCCGCGCACGCACGGAGAACCGGAGCCGCCTGCCGTCGCTGCGGAGAAGATGGGGCAACCCATCCAGGAAACGACGCAAAAGAAGGTTATCGAAGAGAGCATTCACTGGGGTTTTGGAGCGCTGGCGGGTGCGGCTTATGGTGTCATGGCAGAGTTGTACCCGCAGGTCACGGCGAAGGGCGGCGCGACGTTTGGGCTGGCGCTGATGACGGTGACACACGAGGGTACCCTGCCCGCGCTCGGGCTTTCCGCCGCGCTGGACAAGCAGGAGCCTCGGGAGCGCCGCAGCGAGGCCGCAACCCACGTGGTCTATGGCGTTGTGTGCGAGACCGTGCGCAAGCTGGTGCGTAAAGCGCTTTGAACTCAGGAAAGCACGTGCGCTACGCACCGGCTGCCGGTCAAATTTGCGAATAAGCTGTGGGTGTGAGCACCAGGTTGTCAATGCTGGAGACGATGGGCTCGCTGCTGTAGCGTGGATCATGCGAGAGCTTCTGCCACCCAGGAACCGCACCGAAAGCCTTCCAGTGTTCATCCATCGCCGCCAGATCCTTGTGCGCCAGCATGTACGTCAGGCTGGGCCCGCGCGTCCCAATCAGATTGTCAGAGTAGAAGACGGACTTTGCTCCGGATTGCGCGAAGTAGTCAAATTCGCCTTTGTGGAACATTTCTACCTTGCGGATGTGCGCGGCATAGGTTGGACTTTCGTAGGTGCGTAACTGCAGAATGCGCGGCTCCTTCGCGGGTGCCGTGAGCCTGGGGTATCCCTCAAAGGCAATCGACAAGGAGCTGCTGACACGGTCGAACGGGGGCGCAGTTGCCGCTGGTCCCCAGAAGGGTGCGGCTGCCTGAGTAAAGGCGTCGTCCTTGGCCAGCAGCAGGTCAAGTTGCGCAAGTTTCGTCAGATCGGTACCTGGTATGACGAGATAGGTGGTTGGCGTCTCCGCGCCATAGGTGAGTCCCATCACGCCGACCGGTCCCATGCCCATCCGCCCTAACGCAGGCAGCAGCGCGTCTTGAAAATACCTGCCGGCTACCCCGCCCTGCGGACCGCTGTTGAGTTTGTACTTGCGGATTAAGTAATACTCGCGCGTTCCGCCGGTTGACGGCTGCGCCTGCGCGGATCCGCTCTCGGCCGCACCTGCCACCATTGCCGCCATCGCCACTCCGTTTTTCATCCACTCGCGCCGGTTCATGTTTTCCTCACGCATGAAGTGTAGCGACTTGGGACGGCAACGGTCTATGGCCTGCGCTGCGTTCTCTGCATTGTGACGTGTTGCCGCTATGCTGAAAAGATGAAGAAGCTGCTTGCGACCGTTCTATTTGCCACGATGTCATTGCCCGCACTGGCATGGGGTCCACAGGGACATGCGCTGGTGGCGTTGATTGCCGCCGACCACCTGACACCTGTTGCCCGCAGGAACGTGAAGGCGCTGCTGGGCACTGAATCGCTTGCGGATGTGGCGTCGTGGCCCGACGCGTACCGTCCTTTGGTGACGCAGACTGGAGCGTGGCACTACGTTGACATCCCGGAAGGCACCACGACGTATGTGCGTGACCGCGACTGCCCGCCGCAGCCGGGCGTTAAGCTGGGTGCGGCGAGTGACAAGTGGCGCGACTGCGTGGTGGATCGCATTTTGTTCTTTGAGCAGCGTGCCGGGGACGCGGCGCTTGATCCCGCAGATCGCGCGGTCGCGCTCAAATACCTGGTCCACTTTATCGGCGACATTCATCAACCAATGCACGCCATGAACCTGGAGCGCGGTGGAAACGGCATCAATGTGGTGGAGTTCGGTTCAGACAAATGCGGCGCGCATGACTGCAACCTTCATGCAGTATGGGATAGCGGCCTGATTCAGCATCGCAAGCTGAGCCTCGATCAGTACAAGGCGGGGCTGGAGAGGGACATCAAGCAGACCAACCTGCAAGCAGGCGCAAGTGATCCGGCGATGTGGGCTTCTGAATCGAAGGTGCTGGCCGATGCCGCCGTTGTTGCAAAGGGTGGCAACGTGGACGAGGCATACTACGCGCGCGAAATTCCAGTGGTGGACCGGCAGCTGGAACTGGCGGGCTTACGGCTCGCCGCGGCGCTCAACACCATCTTCACCAATGCTCCGGCTAAGTTCCATCCCGCTGCTCTGAACCCTTCGCAGCAGTAATCTACCCCTGCGGATTAGGTCCCGAACGGGGATGCTCCGGCCGGGTCGAGCCACTCAAACGTATGCTCGGTGCCAGACACTTTCCAGCGGGCCGGAGCAGCCGATTCGATCCAGTCCAGCGGCTCCGATCGCGGGCCCTTCGTTGCGGTTGCAAACGTGCTGCGAATCGCCTCTTTCTGTGCTGGCCCAATTGCCTTGGGATCAGGCGAAACTAGCAGCACGGAGCCGCTCGCCGCAACCGCACGCAGCCATGCTTCCGTGTGCAGCCACGGAACGTCCGGAGTGACCGGAACACAGTCCGCGTCGGTCGCGAAGAAGATGCCGTTTTGCGGCAGGCGGAAGGCGAGCGTATTGACGCCCATGCGGCGCGTGCGCTCCCACTCGTGGCCGCTAACGTCATCCCCCGTCCGGCTAGCGTCGAAGATGCCCACAGACAGGTGGCCAACGGTATTGCAGCCAAGAATGATCCTGTCTGGCCCTGTTGTCGAGCGTATATCGGTATACAAAGAACGAATAATCTCCGCGTTGGTCAGCGAACGGTCGGCGAAGCTCCAACCGGCACGCGTGGGTGAGGCACCCATGGTGGAACCCCACTGACCCAGCAGCTCATACGTGGTGAAGTCGTGCTTGATGAAGTCGTATCCCCAGCCGCATGCCTCCTTCACCACCTGCAGGATGCGCTGCCGCGCTTCAGGGATGGTGGGGTCGTACACCGGCTCGGCCTCCCGGCTGGACACCCAGTGCGATTGAGGCAGCATGAGGTTGGCTGGATCAGCTCTTGCGGCACGGAGCGGCCTGATCCATATCCCCGGGGCCACTTGGCGCGAGCGGATGTCCTCCGCAAGCCGCGCCATGCTGGGGAAGCGCGTCGCGTCCTGGTAGCCGTCATCCACGATGCAAAAGGGCGTTGGCCCCCTCGCGGGGGCTAATTCCCTCATCAACTCCGCATCGCGCAGGATTCCCGCTGCATTGTTCTTGCCGTATGCGTAATACCAGTCGTTGCTGCCGTAGATCGTATCCAGTGCATAACCGCCGCGCTTGCGGGCAACTGTCTCTCCCGCAGCCATCGCCTGGCATAGCGCGATGGTCGCTTGCCAAGCACTCTGCCCCGCTGGTGCACGATGCTGGACGACAGTCGCAAGCGACAGCGTTCGCTGGCCGAGGACGACACCATTGCCTCCATTGCGCACATCCAGCCACAGCGAGACGCCTTCCGCATCCACCTGCCAGAAAGCGAGCGCGGCGGGGCCGGTCTTAAGTCCCGCTCCCACGACCGATCCGTCAACGGCAGCGAGGAAGTACCACGGCAACACACGGTCCGCACGCAACGGCAACCAGGCTAGATCGCCGTAGCTGCGTTCCCACGCGTCGCCAAGAACCGGCGTGCCCACCGGAATGCTTGCTTGCCAGCGAAGGTGGACGCGATGGACCGGGACGGCGGGTGCATTCAGCGACAGCGCCAAGCCTCCAGCTGTCACATGGGCAGCCACTTCGACGCCGCTCGCGGTCCACCGGTCGCCAGCCTGCGTCATGGTCAGCAAAGCTG
>CAXUBG010000017.1:9242-11397 GCA_964249285.1 uncultured Terriglobus sp.
GTTCCAGCCTGGATGCGGACCAGGCCCGGCCGGCGAAGCAGATCAAATGCGGCATCGTGCACTCGTGTCCTGCGCTGGCCCCCCGCCCGCGGCGGCAGCGACGACGCAACGGCAAGCGCAAGTGATCCGCCAAGGACAGACCGCCTTGACACCGCCTCGATCCCAGAATGGATTGGCAGCTCGCGTTGTTGCTCGTCACTCACGGGAGCAAGTGTCGCACACGTCCGCTCTCGCACGTCTACCCTTTGCGACGTCACTCTCTGTTCAAGGCTTTGAACTGTGTGCTGGAATGGCGCAGCCTTTCCTGTTGCTAGCTGTCCTGCGCAAGGGATACGATGTTGCAACTTTGTAACTTGGAGAATGCATGAAGCGGTCAGGCCAGTGGAAACGTCGTCTTAAGCACCCACAAGTGAATCCGGATCGCGAACGCGCGGCCGGTTTCGCACGCCCAACCTTCCGTACCGCTGCCCTAGCTGCAGCAATGCTGCTGGGAAGCGGTGCTGCTGTGGCGCAGTCCGCCGCAACCGCTGACATCCTTGGTGATGTCACCGATCCAACCGGTGCCGCAGTTCCGAACGTTACGGTGACGTTGACCAACCTGGATACGCAGGACGCGCGGACGCAGCAGACCAGTGCAGGCGGTGCGTACACCTTTACCAGTCTGAATCCGGGCCGTTACAAACTCGTCATCCAAGCCTCCGGGTTCGAAACGCTGGCCGTCCCAGAAGCGGTCGTGGCTGCCGGTGACCGCCGCCGTCTGGATGAAAAGCTGACGATTGGCGGCTCCGCCGAAACTATTGAAGTTACGTCTTCCGCACCCGTACTGCAGACGGACAGTTCCGCCGTAGCCAGCACGGTGACAGAACGCGCCGTACAGGACCTTCCGCTAAACGGGCGTAATTACATCAACCTGGTGCAGATCACGCCCGGTGCGAACGAGGGTACTAATAACGGTCTGGCCAGTGGCAACCGCCCCGATGACCGGCGGCAAAGCTCCTCGATTTCTGTCAATGGGCAATCGGACATTATCAACAATCAAGAGATCGATGGTCTGGATAATAACGAGCGGATTATCGGCTCCATTGGTGTTCGTCCTTCGATCGACTCCATCGCCGAAGTGCGGGTGCTGACCAACAACTACACCGCGGACACGGGCCGCAGCGCTGGTGCCGTCGTCAACATCGTCACCAAGAGCGGAACGAACACGTATCACGGTTCGGCGTACGAATATCTCCGGAATGATGCGTTGAATGCTTACTCCTTCCAGTTCGGCAACCACTTTGCCAAACCAGAACTGCGCCAGAATCAGTTCGGTGGAAGCCTGGGCGGACCCATCGTCAAGGACAAGACTTTCTTCTTCGGTGATGTGGAGTTCTTCCGCCTGGTGGCTGGTACCACGCCCAGCATCGCGAATGTGCCGAGTGCGTTCCAGCACAACAATCCTGGTGATTTCTCGGATACACGTGCCAGTTTCGCGGGTACGACCTCAGCAGGTGTTCCTTACGCAGCGGGACCGGCTGGCTTTGACGCGTACTGCGCCAGTGCAAACGCATCTCTCACCGGATACGTTGTGGGGTCAGGCACGGTCAACCAGAACATTTCACCCAACAACCAGAAGAACGGCTGCGTTTACGATAAGTTTAGCGGGCAGTACATTCAGGGCAACGTCGTTCCAGTCTCGCAGCGGGACCGCGCCGGCCTGGATTATTTCTCCCTCTATCCTCTGCCGAACTCGCCTACAAGCCTGACGCAGTACATTGGCAACCGCCAGCGCGCGCAATATTCCACGGTGTATGACATTCGTGTGGACCACAGATTTGGCGACAGGGATTCGATCTTTGGCCGCTTCACCAATAACGATGTTCTCAGCATCGCAGCAACATCGCCGCTGCCCGTCGCCCAGGCTGCTGGCTTGACCATTGATCCACAGAGTGGATTCGCCGGACAGGCACCGGGCCTGGCGCGCAATGCGCAGCTGAATTACACGCACACCTTCACGCCACGCCTCCTGTTGAACGCCAGCGTCGGGTGGCTGTTTGCAAATCTCGCGTCGTTCCCACTTAACTATGGAACCAATCCAAACACCGCGTTTGGACAGGCAAACATTAACATCAGCCAGCTCACATCGGCACTCGGTCAGGTTAACGTCACTAAC
>CAXUBG010000017.1:11407-28149 GCA_964249285.1 uncultured Terriglobus sp.
TGGCAATGGCGGATACTTCATTCCACTGACAAATCACGATTCGACTTACCAGGGTGCTGCTTCTCTCATCCACAACAGAGGGAATCACTCCATCAAGGTGGGTGGCGCTTTGATCCGGCGGCACGCCGCGTTGACACAGGACAACGCCGGTGAGGGCCTGTTTGGCTTCTCCGCGGGTCTGCCTGCGCTGGTATCCGGCTTCTATTCGTCTGTGACACGCAATAACTCCGTGTACATTCCGCACTACCGCCTCTGGGAGATCAGCGGCTTTGTGCAGGACGATTGGCATGCGTCGTCAAAGCTGACGCTCAACCTGGGCGTGCGCTATGACATCTTTACTCCCTTTACCGAAGAGAACAATCACATTTCTAACTTCGACGTCAATTCGGCGACGATCGTGATCGCCGGCGTAAACGGCGTCAGCAAGACGGCCGGTGTGAAGACCGATTACCGCAACCTGGGACCCCGTGTGGGTTTTGCGTATTCGGTTTCGCCAAAGACAGTCGTACGCGGCGGCTTTGGTCTGGCGTTCTTCCCGGAGAATTTCACTTCCTCATCCAACCTCAAGAATCAGCCCTTCAGCGCCAATTACGGCACCTGCACCTCCGTCACGGCGCAGGCGGGAACGTCCGGATGTAACACCGCATTCCGCTTCCTTGGAGATGGCCTGCCTGTTGCGGTCGCGTCGAGCGCGACGAACCTTTCTGCAAACATTCCTGCTGCGGAAGACTTCAACTTCCGCAATAGCTACCTGGAGCAGATGAATCTTGCGGTGCAGCAGGACGTTTTCAACAACACGCTCACGGTGGCCTACGTTGGGAACCTGGGCCGCTTTCTCTATAACAACGTAGGGGACATCAACCGGGCACCGCTGGGAATCACCAGCGCCACGGCGGCGAATGCGGCGCGCCGCTTCTATGCTCAAATTCCCAATGTCACCACCATCAATCAACTCGAATCCAATGGGGCCGGCAGCTATCATGCACTGCAGGTATCCGTGGAGCGGCGCTTCGCGAAAGGCCTGGGCTATAACGCCAACTACACTCACGCACAAAATCTTGATAACGTTTCCACACCCTCAGGCGGTGGTGGCGGTGGCCTGAACCAGGTACTTGCCACCCACGGACTCGACGATTATGGCAATGCCGATCTAGACCAGCGGAACCGCTATGTCATCGCGCTGAACTATGCGCTGCCTGGAAGCTCGCTGACGGGCTACAAGGCCTTTCTTGCCAAGGGCTGGCAGGCAAATGCTATCCAGGTCTGGGGTAATGGTTTGCCGACGAATGCGATCAACAGCAGCAACCGTTCCAACACCAGTCCTAACGGTGGATCGGATCGTCCTAACATCGTCCCGGGTGTCAGCCCCAATGCGGTCACAACAAAGAGTATCTACACCTTCTTTAATCCCGCAGCGTACACGAATCAACCACTCGGAACGCTCGGCACCGCGCACCGGAACCAGATTTTCGGACCGAACTACCGTCACCTCGATCTGTCTGTGTTCAAGACGTTCGACGTGTACGAGCGCGTGAAAGCACAGTTCCGTGCGGAGATGTTCAACGTCGCGAACCAGGCAAACTTTGCGCAACCAAACGTGACGGTCGGTTCAACCACGATCGGAACAATTACGGCGCTCAACAACAATTACAATCCTCGGCTCGCCCAGTTCGCTCTCCGTCTGGACTTTTAAGCCGCTGTTAAGCAGAAGAGGGCTGGCGCGAATGCACCAGCCCTCTTTTCTTGCTTATACCGCCCGGTCTACTGTGTTGATGCTTCTGTGCTTTTCTTGGCGCTAAAGCTGCCGGTCACATTGAAAGGATCAACGTCCATAGTTCCGCTCATGGTGCCATCAGCAGCGACCTTGCCGGTGAAGGTAATAATGAGGTCGGTTCCCTGGTAGTTACCGCCGTGCTTGAAGGTTGCGGTTTTGCCATCGGTTTTGCCGGTGGTGTCGTATTTGCCTGTATCGGTAGTGCAGCTGCCGGTAAGGGCGGTATCTTTCTGCGCTAGGGTGCAATGCTCCACAACCGAAGTTCCGGCCACTTCCCCGTTGAGCGTCCAGCTGCCGGTCAGGTCCACGTCGCCCGGGGCTGAGGCCACGGCCGGAGCCGCCATCAGACACATAAGGGCAATCATCGTTTTCATACCCACTCCTATTTCACAACTTTTTTCATCGCAAATGCACCGCCAGCGTTCAGCGGCTGCAGGTCCAACGATCCACTAATCGACGTGTCATCGTCCAGCTTGCCGAAGAATGAGACGGTGGAATCCTCTCCCTGGTAGGCCGCGGGATGCGAGAAGTTAACGCTGGTGCCGCTTACCTTGCCGCTGAGCTTGAACTTACCGCCAGACGTGTCGCAGGTGCCAGTCAGCGTGCCGTCCGGTGCCTGTGCCAGGACGCAGGTTTCGTTGATCGCGATGCCTTGCACCTCAGTCTGCGTCAGCCATGTACCGGAAATGTTGGCCGTTGCCGCCGAAGCAATGAGGCTGCAGCAGCAGACGCCCGCGACCGAGAGAATGTGCTTCATCACCATGATCTTCCTCCGTGTTCTCGATCAGGTTACTCCAGCACGAGCCTTGGGCTCTCCGTCTCCGATGCAAAGCGCGACGGCCCCTTGCGGTTAAGTCATCGCCTTTGAAACGATGCCGATTGATTTCATTCACTCCTACGGAGATGTTCGAGCGCATCAGGTATACACGCGTCTGTATGGATAGAGACAGTGAATGACTGCGATGGGAAGGTGCGGCCTGGTTGCATCACGCGGCACGGCGGAGTGGCCAGAGTTGCGTTCAAGGGCGGCGGGAAAGGCGAGACCAGAAGCGCGACCGGAAACGCGCGTGGAGGCACTCGCGGCAACCTACTCACCATTACTGTTTCGGGTGGCGCATGCGGTTCTGCGGAACGCCGCCGAGGCTGAGGACACGGTGCAGGATGTCTTCTTGCGCGTGCTGGCGCACCGGGCCGCACTGTCCGAGGTGAAGGATATGCGTGTTTGGCTGGTGCGGATTGCGTGGCGCCTGGCGTTGGACCGCACGCGCCGTATCAAACCGGGCCAGATGGATGACGTGATGGCACGGAGTCTGGTGTCGGCGTCGCTCCCAGCGGATCAGGCGTTGGCTGAGATACGCGAGTTGCAAATAGTATTCGCAGAGATGGACCGCCTGCCAAAGGCGGAGCGGCATGTGCTGCTGCTGACGGCTGTCGAAGAGATGAAGGCAGGGGAAATTGCGGCGGTGCTGGGCAAAAGTGAATCGGCCGTGCGCGCGCTGCTGTTCCGCGCGCGCACACGGCTGCGCGAACGGCTGGAAGGAAGGGTCAAGCGATGAATGAGATACGAGGTCGCACAGAGGAGCGCATCGACTCCGCGCTCCACGCATTGCGTGCTGCCGAGCCACCGCCCGGCATGGAAGAACGCATCGTGACCGCACTGCGAGATGCTGATGAGGCCGCGCCAATTCCTGCGAGAGATACGTGGCTTCGCTGGCCAGCCATGTTTCTTGCAGCGGAAGTGGTTGCTCTCGCCTTCGTGCTCTTTTGGTCCGGCCGGTTTACTCGCTCGCGGGTCGCACCCGCACCATCTCAAGCTGCCGTTGCAATGTCCGTCGTGCAGGGGCAAGTTATGGTGATGCATGCTGAACAACAAAGCGGGGAAATGAGAGTTATCCCTTCGGAGCCGACGGCACAAGTGATCCCGTTTCCGTTAAGTCAGCGAAGCGCTGTCATCGTGGAAGTAAGACCGGTGCGTGTTAAGACGGCTCAAACCGCTACGGAGGAAAGCTTCCCGGCGCCTCCGCTGCCACTTACGGAAGAGGAACGGCTATTGCTCCGGGTAGTCCATCGCAGTGATCCCGTGCAGCTTGCGCAACTAACCCCCGCGGCAAGGAAAGCGGAGTTACAGCGGGAGCGAGACGACGTCAGCGCGTTCTTTGCTCCACCACCGCCGCTGGAGCAGCCGGTGCAATAGCTTCTTCGAAGGAAGAAAGGATAAGGAGAAATAAATGATAAAGCTGATACCGGTACTCTTACTTCCATTGTGCGTTGCCTGTGGTGCGCAACAAAGTCAAGCGCAAGCGCAACCTGCTGCAGCGCAGCAGGTGTTGCGTACATTCCATCTGAATGCAGCGGCGTCCCAAGCTGAGCAGAATGAAATAGTTACGGCGCTGCGCAACACAGTGGCACCAAGCGTCAAGATGTTTTTAGTTCCGAGTCAGAATATTATTGTAGTTCGGGGCGCGCCCGAAGAAGTAAGTCTCGCCGCTGATCTGCTCAAGGACCTAGACCATCCGCACAAACTGTACCACTTGACCTATACCCTAACGGAGACGGATGGCGGTAAGAAGATTGGCTTGCAGCGCTACAGCATGGTTCTGTTTTCAGGCCAGCGGATGCAGATGAAGGAAGGCAGCCGCGTTCCGCTGGTTACAGGTACGGGTAACAGCGGAGACAAACAGACACAATATATTGATGTCGGCTTGAACTTTGATTCAACATTGCAGGAGTACGGGACTGGGTTTCAGCTGAAATCGAAGGTCGAACAGTCGTCGGTCGCCGAGGAGAAAGCAGGTCTCGGTCCGCAAGACCCTGTCATCCGGCAAGCCGTTTTAGAGGGCACGACAATGTTGATGGAGGGCAAGCCACTGGCACTTGGATCGTTGGACGTCGTTGGCAGCACCCGTCACATTGAAGTGGAGGCGACGGTCGAACCGGTCCGCTAGCTCCCGCTATACCAGGCCCGCGCGGAGCAGGTCGTGGATGTGGAGGACGCCAGTAACTTGGCCGGTCTCCAGCACGAGCAGGCTGGTGATTTTGTGGGCATTCATGCGCGCGAGTGCGGCATGAGCGAGGTCGTCGGGGTGCGCTGTGCGCGGGTGCGGGTTCATGATGTCTCGCGCGAGCCGGTCGTGCAGTTCGAGTAAGTTGCCGCTGGCGATGGCGCGGCGGAGGTCGCCATCGGTGATGACGCCGACGAGTGCGCCCTCCCCATCCACGACGCCGGTCATGCCGAAACGCTTTCCCGTTATCTGGATAATGGCTTCGGCCAGTGTTGCGGTCTCGGGAACAAGTGGGACTTCATCGTCGAGGTGCATCAGCGCGCGGACACGCAGAAGCCGTGCGCCCAGCCGTCCGCCGGGATGAAGCGCCCGGTAGTCGTCCGGGGTGAAACTGCCTCGATAAAGCAGCGCCACGGCGAGGGCATCGCCCAACGCAAGTTGGATTGTTGTGCTGGTGGTGGGAAGCAGCAGGTCCGCGCAGGCCTCGTCGCACGCGGGCAGCAGCAAGACGATGTTAGCGGCGCGGGCCAGCGTGCTTTCCGCGTGGCCGGTGCTGGCGATCAATGGCACGCGAAAGCGCTGTGTGTGCGCCACGATGGCGGCCAGTGCCGCAGACTCGCCTGACCAGGAAAGCGCCAGCACCGCGTCGTCAGCGCGAACCATGCCAAGGTCACCGTGGCTGGCGTCTGCGGGGTGGACGAAGTGCGCGGGCTTGCCGGTGGAGGCCAGTGTCGCCGCGATCTTGCGGGCAATGTGCCCGCTCTTGCCCATGCCGGTGACGATTACGCGGCCGGGTGCATTCGCAAGCATGTCGACCGCGCGCTCAAACTGCCTGCCAAGATCGCCGCGGAGCGCCTCCTGCAATGCCTGCAGCCCACGTGCGGCGCATCCGACGGCTTCAATGGCGCTTTGCCGGGCATCAGCCACGTTGCATGCTCTTCGCAAGGCGGTCAAAGCTCATCAGATCGCGCAGGAGCGCTTCCATGCTCTTGAGTGGCAGCATGTTCGGGCCGTCGCTGGGAGCGCAGTCCGGGTCAGGGTGCGTCTCGATAAAGACGCCCGCGACGCCCACCGCGACGGCGGCGCGCGCCAGCACGGGGACAAACTCACGCTGACCGCCGCTGGCGCCGTTCATGCCGCCGGGTTGCTGGGCGGAGTGTGTCGCGTCAAAAATCACCGGCGCGCCCGTGGCCGCCAGAATAGGAAGCGCGCGCATGTCGTTCACCAGCGTGTTGTAGCCGAACGTCGTGCCGCGCTCCGTCACCAGCACGCCGCCAGCTGCGCTTTCCAGCTTGGCGACGACGTGGACCATCTCTCCCGGTGACAGGAACTGGCCTTTCTTTACGTTGACGGTGCGACCGGTCGCGGCGGCGGCCAGCAGCAGGTCGGTCTGGCGGCAGAGGAAGGCGGGAATTTGAAGAATCTCCACGCACTCCGCGACGGGCGCGCACTGCCAGCTTTCATGCACATCTGTCAGCACAGGCAAATCCAGGGTCTCGCGAATCTCCGCGAAGACGGGCAGCGCGGCATCCATGCCGACGCCCCGTTTGCCATGGATGCTGGTCCGGTTGGCCTTGTCAAAGCTGGACTTGTATACCAGACCGATACCGACGCGCGCGGCGACTTCTTTCAGCGCGGAGGCCGTCTCAAGTGCATGGGCGCGGCTTTCCATCTGGCACGGACCGGCAACCAGAGCGAGCGGGCCAGCATTGCTGAAGGTGACGTTGCCGACACGAACCGTGGATTGAATGCCCATCCCCTTTATCGTAAGCGTTCGCGGTTCGAGCGAATCGTGGAACATCAGCGGGAGCATCAACGTACAATCTCAAACAACGTTCGCCACATGGGAGATTCAGGTTCATGCGTCTGCTGTTGTCTGCTCTTGTTGTGTCCACAGGCATAACAGCCACGGCGCAGGTGCCGCACCTTCTGCGGCATCCGTCGTTGTCAGATACGAGCATTGCCTTCCGCTATGCCGACGATGTGTGGACGGTGCCCAAGGCGGGCGGCACGGCACGCCGGCTGACGTCGACGGGCAATGTGACAGAAGGGCCGTACTTCTCGCCGGATGGCGCGAGCGTAGCCTACACCGCCCGGGTGAACGGCAACCAGGATGTGTACATCGTGCCCGCAGCGGGAGGCGTGGCCAAGCGCGTTACCTTCCAACCAGACGGCAATTACGCCGCCGGATGGATGCCCGACGGCAAAGACGTGCTGGTGGCCAGCATGGAAAAGGCCTTCCGCACCTACTTTCAGATGTACCGTGTGCATGCCGACGGCACCGGCCTGCCGCAGCGTCTCCCGCTGCCTTCGGCGTCGCAGGCTAGCTTCTCGCCGGACGGCACGCACATCGCGTACAACCCCTGGCTGCAGTGGCAGGAGGCGTCGTGGAAGCGGTATCGCGGCGGGCAAACGCAGCCGGTGTGGATTGCCGATGCCAAGTCGCTCGACGTCATCAAGGTGCCCCGGCAGAACTCCAATGACCGCGATCCGGTGTGGGATGGCGACGGCATCGACTTCCTTTCTGACCGTGACGGCGCGGTAACGCTGTACCGCTACGACGTGAACTCGAAAGCAGTCAAGCGGCTCGTGGAGAATCACGGGCTGGACCTGAAGAGCTTCAGCGCGCGCAAGGGTACGGTGGTCTACGAGCAGTTTGGCGCGCTCTATCTGCTGGACACGGCATCAGGCACGCGGACGCCAGTGCCGGTGCAACTGGATGGCGACCTGCCCGCGCTGGAACCGCACATTGCCAAGATCGCGCCCGACCAGATTCAGAACGCCAACATCTCGCCAACGGGCGTGCGCGCCGTGTTTGAGGCGCACGGAGACATCTTTACCGTACCGGCGGACAAAGGCGATGTCCGCAACCTGACCAACACCTCCAACGCGGCCGAGCGCGAGCCGGCCTGGTCAACCGACGGCAAGCGTCTTGCCTATTTCAGCGACGCCAGCGGCGAGTACAAGCTGTACCTGCGCGACCAGAACGGCATCGCCGCGCCGACGATCATTGATCTTGGCCCGGACCCGACGTACTACTACGCGCCACGCTGGTCGCCTGATTCCAAGCGCATCGTGTTCAGCGACAAGCGGCTGAACCTCTGGTACGTCAATGTCGATCCGTCGCTTGGTGCGCCGAAGCCGGTAAAGGTGGATACGGATCTGCATGAGGGTTTCGGTCCCACCGGCTTCAGCGCCAGCTTTTCGCCGGACAGCAAATGGATTGTGTATGCGCGCTCATTGCCCAGCCTGCTGGATGCGGCCTTCCTGTACTCGCTGGACACGGGCAAAAGCACGCAGCTGACCGACGGCATGAGCAACGTGACCAACCCGGTGTGGGACGCGAGCGGCAAGTACGTCTTCTTCACGGCAAGCACCGATATCGGCCCGGCGGTGGACGGCTTCGGTCTGGGCAGCCTCAACCGGACGACGACGGCCAGCGTCTACGTGGCGGTCCTGTCCAAGGACGAGCCATCGCCCATCCCGCCGGAGAGCGACGACGAAAAAAGCAAGACGGACGCGGACAAGAAGCCCGCTGCAACTGACCAGGCGAAATCCGACGAAAAGAAGCCCGGCGCGTCCGGCAAGCCGGAGGATAAGAAGCCGGATACACCGCCCGCCGTCACCAAAATCGACTTGGAAGGCATTCAGCAAAGGATTCTAGCGCTGCCCATTCCGGCGCGGAACTATGTCGCACTGCAGCCGGGTAAGACGGGCGTCATCCTGCTGGGCGAAGGCAATGCGGCGGCAAACTCGTCCGTGGAGGGTCCGCCCATGCTGCGCTCCGTCTGGCGCTTCACGCTGGAGACTCGCAAGACGGAGGACCTCCTTCACAACGCCGCGTCGATTACCACGTCGGCTGACGGTGAGAAGCTGCTCTACCGCAAGGGCGATGGCTGGTTCATCGCCGCAGGCAGCGACCTGAAGCCGGAGGCTGCCGACGGCACGCCGGGAAAGCCGCTGAAAGTAGATGCCATGCAGGCCCGCATCGACCCGCGTGCCGAATGGAAGCAGATGTACAACGAGACCTGGCGCATCGAGCGTGAGTTCTTTTACGACCCCGGCTTCCATGGGCTGAACCTGAAGAAAGTCAGCGCAAAGTACGCACCGTACGTCGACGGGCTGAGCACGCGCAGCGACCTGACCTATTTGCAGCAGGAAATGCTAGGTGAGATCACGGTGGGTCACATGTTCGTCAGCGGTCCGCATATGGGCGGCGACGCGCCCAAAAGCGGCTTGCTGGGCGCGGACTACACCACGGATCACGACAGCTACCGTTTTGCGCACGTGGTCACCGGCGGTAACTGGAATCCCGCCCTGTACGCCCCCCTGACACAACCAGGTGTGAACGTGCATGAAGGCGAGTATCTGCTGGCGGTCAACGGCCAGCCGCTGCACGCGACCGACGATGTGTACGCGGCCTTCGATGGCCTCGCTAATAAGCAGACGACGATCACCGTCGGTCCAACTCCCGATGGCAAGGGGTCGCGCGACGTGCTGGTGCTGCCCGTGGCCAGCGAACGTGCCATGCGCGAGCAGGAGTGGATCGACGGCAACATCCGCAAAGTAGACGAGATGTCCCACGGCCAGGTGGCCTATGTCTACCTTCCAAACACGGCGGGTGCGGGTTTCGATAACTTCAACCGCTATTTCTTTTCACAGGCACAAAAGAAAGCGGTCGTAGTGGACGAACGCTATAACCAGGGCGGGCTGATTGCGGACTATGTGATCGAAGTACTCAAGCGCTCACCGATGATGAATTATGAGTCGCGCCAGGGACTGCCGGTAACGGAGCCGAGCGGTGCTATCTTCGGCCCGAAGGCAATGCTCATCAACCAGAACGCTGGTTCGGGCGGCGATGCCATGCCGTGGCTCTTCCGCCAGGCAAAGCTCGGTCCTCTGGTGGGCACGCGGACATGGGGCGGCCTGGTCGGTATCGGCGGCTATCCCGTGCTGCTGGATGGAGGCAACGTGACGGCACCGCGCACCGCGCTGTATGGTCTGCACGGCGAGTTTGAGGTGGAAAACATCGGCGTCGCTCCCGATGTGGAAGTCGAGGAGGACCCGAAATCGGTGGCGGCCGGGCACGATCCGCAGTTAGAGCGCGCTGTATCACTCGTGATGGACGAGCTCGCGAAACATCCACCGCAAACCTTCACGGCTCCGGCCTATCCTAACTATCACAAGGATGATACGTTGGGCCGGTAGATGTTCAGGCTAACATTCATACGGTCTAATTTGCCACCCGTAACTCCTCTTCAGCTTGTCATCCCGTAACGCGGTGAAGGGATCTGCATTTCTACCACGTGCAAGGCGAAACCTGCAGATCCCTCCGCTGCGCTGCGGATGACAAATCATGGAAGACAGGTGTGAGGACATGTCCAAGGAGAACTTCATGGACGTATGCGATACCTACGTCATAACCGGCCAAGGTTAGCGAGCGTGGGGCGCTCAAAGTCAGCGGAAGAACTCCCGGATCGCCTCCACCACACGCACCTGCTCATCCTCGCGCAACTCCGGGTAGATGGGCAGCGCCAGCACCTCGCGGGCGGCACGCTCGCTCTCGGGAAACTGGCCTTCACGGCAGCTGAGATTGCGTAGCGCTTCCTGCAGGTGGAGCGGCAGTGGATAATAAACTTCCGAGCCAATCTTCTTTGCCGTCAGGTGCGCACGCATACCATCACGGCGTGGCGTACGGATGACGTACTGATGCCAGACATGCGTGCCGCGCGGGTCAGCCGCCGGCAGCACGATGCCGCCATCCGCGACTTGGCCGACGAGGTCTGTCGCGGAAAACAGCGCAGTGTAACGGGCGGCGACAGCCCGGCGGTCTTCGTTCCATTGGGCGATGTATCTCAGCTTGACCAGCAGCACGGCCGCTTGAATTGTGTCCAGGCGCGAGTTCCATCCGGCCTCATCGTGGTAATACCGGCGGCGCATGCCGTGGGCGCGCAGGGCGCGGGCGCGCTCGGCGGCGGCATCGTCGCGAAAGGTGGTCAGGCCGGCATCTCCCCACGCGCTCAGGTTTTTCGTGGGATAGAAGGAGAACGCGGCGGCATGGCCCAGTGCACCCGCATAGACACCCTCCCGCGCCGCTCCAAATGCCTGCGCGGCGTCTTCGATCAGGAGCAGGTTGTGCGTTGAGGAAAGTGCAGCAAAGCGTCCCAGTCCGCACATTGACCGTACAGATGGACGGGCATGACGGCGCGCACGTCAGGATTGGCAGCGAGCGCATCCGCTACAGCCGCCGGCGACAGGTTGAAGCTGACCGGATCGATGTCGGCCAGCACCGGACGCGCACCCGCGCGCAAGATACTGCCGACGCTCGCAAAGAAAGAGAACGGCCTGGTACCAACCGCGTCGCCTCGACCGATGCCGAGCGCGCCCATGGCGAGCCAGAGCGCGTCCGTGCCGCTGGCGCAGCCCACGGCGGGTCCACTGCCCAGCATGGAGGAGACGGCGGTTTCGAGCTCCACAACCTCTTTGCCCAGGATGAAGCGTCCGGCGCGGCCCACCTCCGCGATGGCCTGTTCGATCTTTGCCCCCACAGCGGCATACTGCTGACTGAGGTCGAGCATGGGGATGGGCGGCGGCGCTGCATTCGGGGACATTCCTCTCATAGTAGGTGACGTAAGGCGGGGTGATTCGCATGTTTTCCCGCGAGGCTGTGCGACCTGTACCGCCAGGTTGCGTCTAAACGGTCGAGACACGTAGCATTTTGCTTGCTATGGCGCTTCCGTTGCCGTAAGGTGATGGGGCTTGAACGTTGTATCTTTTGTTTCATCCAAGCGCATCCATGGTTGAAACTTCACGCAAGACCTTGGCAAGAGAGCAGCGCACCGCGCGCGCAAAAGAAAGGGAGATCGGCACGTATGGATTCCAAGCCGGCACAGAATATTCAGGACACCTTCCTGAACACCGTTCGCAAAGACAAGAGCACCGTCACCATTTACCTGGTTAGCGGTGTCAAGCTGACCGGGAAAATACGCTCCTTCGACAAATATTCAGTCCTTCTGGAGAACAACGCGCAGGAGCAGTTGATCTTCAAGCACGCCATCTCCACGGTGGTGTCGATGCGTGGCGGCGGTATGCCGCATGGCGACCGCATGCACACGCCCGGCTCGCGTCCAGATCAGGGACTAGCCGAAGGCACGGCTGCCATGGGCGGCACGGCAGGTTCGTAACAGCTTGGCAAAGCAGACATCCTCCGCCCTCGCCGAAGCGCTTGACAGCTTGCCGTGCTGGTATCCGTTGAAATTACAGGGGAGCGCAGCCGCCTGACAGGTGCGGCGCGGCAGGCGCGCGCTGCCGCGGCGCTGCGGGATGGTTCCGCGGATTCACCAGGGATCGCGGAAACTGAAGGCCTCGACTTTGATGCTGCCCTCTCAGAGTTTCAGGAGCTGGCACGGTCTGCGGGCGCGGAAATTGCTGCCACCGTGACACAAAAGCGCGGCAAACCGGATCCGGCGACGCTGATTGGTCCGGGAAAGGTGGAGGAGCTTGCCGCTGTGGTGGCCGGCAGCGAGGCCAATCTGGTGCTGTTTGACCACGACCTGTCGCCGTCGCAGCTGCGCAACCTGGACAAAGCGCTGCCCTGCCGGGTGATTGACCGCACGCAGTTGATCCTCGACATTTTTGCCCGTCACGCACGCACGCGGGAAGGTCACCTCCAGGTCGAACTGGCGCAGTTGGAGTACCAGCTTCCCCGGCTGGCCGGAGGCGGCAAAGCCATGTCGCAGCTGGGCGGCGGCATCGGCACACGCGGGCCGGGTGAGACCAAGCTGGAAACGGACCGCCGCCGCATCCGAGCGCGCATCGACCGTCTGAAGGTTCAGTTGGAGACAGTGCGCAGCAACCGCCGCCAGCAACGGCAGCGCCGGGAAGCCGTGCCTGTGCCCACGGTTGCGCTCGTGGGGTACACGAATGCAGGTAAGAGCACGCTCTTCAATGCGCTGACAGACGCAGGCGTGCTGGCGTCATCGCGGATGTTTGCCACGCTTGACCCAAAGCTGCGGCATCTGGCCTTACCGTCGCGCCGCAAGGTGCTGCTGAGCGACACCGTTGGTTTTATCCGCAACCTGCCGCACACGCTTGTTACCAGCTTTCGCGCTACGCTGGAGGAGGTGGAGCGCGCCGAACTTCTGTTGCATGTGCGTGATGCTGCCTCGCCCATGCAGGACGAACAGAAGGCACAGGTGGAAAAAGTGCTGGCGGAACTGGACGTGGCGCGCACACCGACGCTGCAGGTGCTCAACAAAATCGACCTCCTGCCAGGAGAGGAGCGTCAGGAGCTGACAGCGTATTCGCAAGAAGACATCGCGGCAGTGTCCGCGCGTTCCGGCGAAGGCCTTGACCGGCTGGTGCGCCTCATCGAAGAAAAGATCGGTGGGGTAGAAGCGGTCGACCCCACGGCCACTGCTCACTTTCGTATTCCGCAGCGGGAAGGCCGCACGCTGGCCGCGCTGGAAGGTGGTGCCTTCTTGGAGAATAAGCGCTTTGAAGGCAACCTGATCTACTTCACCGCGCATGGGCCGTCGTCTTTGTTGCAGCGTTACCGTCGTTTCATCACGCAGGATCACGGTACGTTGCCAGAGACGGAACCAGAGGACCGGCCGCGTTACCGCACGGGGAAAAGCGGCTGACCACAGAGCGAAGGCCGCGGCGATCACGTCGTCGCCTATACTCCTCTTCATGCTGACACTGCGAGTTGCCTGTAGCGCTGCATTTTCCGCTGCCATGTGCTGCTGCGCCGCGCTCCTGCCCGCGCAGAGCTTTCGTGTGCATTTACCTCCCAGCGCGCGTCCCTTGCAAAGTGGTGGCGAACGCGCGTCGCAGCCCGGCCCCCTGGATGGCCGCCTCCTACTGCTGCTCTCCAACGACGCGAGTGAAGAGCCGCGTATGCAGATTAACGACACACCGCGCTCACAGAACGTCTTTGGCCTGACACTGGACGGAGCAAAGCCCGGCAGCACCGTGTCGGTGGACGACAGCGCCACGGGCTACCCGCACACGCGTCTGAGCGAACTGCCCCCGGGCACCTACACCGTGCAGGCCGTGCTGAACCTGTACGAAACGTTCCACATGGGTGACGGCCGCACCCTGAAGCTGCCGCCCGACCGCGGCGAAGGCCAGCACTGGAACCTGGCACCCGGCAACCTGTACAGCAAGCCCGTTCAGGTCACCCTTGGAGCAAACGGCAAGCCCGCACGCGACACTGACATCACGCTCACTGAAGTCATCCCGCCTATCCCGCCCATCGCGGATTCAGAGTTCGTTCGCCGCCTGCGCATACAATCGCCGCTGCTCACCAAGTTCTGGGGCCGGCCCGTCTACCTTGCCGCGACGGTGCTGGTGCCTGCCGGTTTCGACGGGCATCCGAACGCACGCTTTCCGCTGATGCTCTTTGAAGACCACTTCAACGATGGCTTCGCGGAGTTCCGCACCACGCCGCCCGACCCAAGCCTCAAGCCTGACTACTCCGACCGCTTCCATCTCGCGGGCTACAACCGCATCCAGCAGCAGGAAGCGTACAACTTCTACAAGACGTGGACCACCCAGGACTATCCGCGCTTCCTCGTCGTCAAGATCCAGACCGCGAACGCGTTCTACGACGACAGCTACGCGGTCGACTCCGCAAACCTCGGCCCCTATGGCGAGGCCATCGAAACCGAGCTGCTGCCCGCCGTCGAAAAGCAGTTCCACGCCATCGGTCAGGGCTGGGCGCGCTTTCTCTATGGCGGCTCCACGGGCGGATGGGAAGCGATGGCTGCGCAGGTCTTCTACCCGGACCACTACAACGGGGCCTTCATCGCCTGCCCAGACCCAGTCGACTTCCGGGCCTACACCAACATTGACTTGTACAAGGATGCGAACGCCTATTTCCTGACCGGCGCAAACAAACAGGTCGAGCAGCCATCCATGCGCGACTATCTCGGTCATACCACCATCACGCAGCGCGGCGTCAACCAGTACGAGGCGGCGCTGGGCGACCATGGCCGCTCTGGCGAGCAATACGACATCTGGCAAGCGGTCTTTTCGCCGGTGGGCCCGGATGGCTATCCCGCGCGCATCTTTGATAAGGCCACCGGTGCCATAGACCACGTGGTCGCGAACTACTGGCGCGACCACTACGACCTGAACGCCAAGCTGCAACGTGAGTGGTCGCAACTCGCCCCCAAGCTGGACGGCAAACTGCACGTATACGTTGGCGCTGATGACACCTACATGCTCAACGACGCCGTCTACCTCCTGCAGGATTTCCTGGACACTGCAAACCCGCCCGCGCACGCGGAGTTCGCCTACGGCCCGCGCGCGGAGCACTGCTGGAACGGCGACCCCAAGCTGCCGAACGCCTACAGCCGCCTGCACTACGAAACGATGTACGTGCCCAAGATCATGCAGCGCATCCAGCAGACCGCGCCAGCCGGGGCCGACCTCACCAGTTGGCGGTATTGAGAGCCGAACAGTGGAGGCAACTTCATCCCTCGAGTCCAGCACAGACCCGGAACGTCTCACATCCCGCGGCACCATTCGTGTCCTGCGCAAGACCGTCCTGGGCTTCAGAGAACTGTGAAGAAGCTGGCCTCCCGGACCCGAGTCACCTCGCGCCGGCTTCAGAGTTCCACAGCCTCACCGCCCCAGGCCGCCGGATTGACGTCTTCTACGGTTTGCGTAAGTGTCCACATGTGCCCAGCGAAGTCTTCCAGTGTGGCTTGGCGCTCACCATACACGTGCGTCTGAGGAGGATGAACCATGCGCGCTCCATGATTCAGCGCCTGCGAGCAGAGTGCATCCACATCAGGCACGCGCAGCATCACCCAACTTCTCGCCACCCGCTCCTTGTTCGTGCCCGCCTCGCTCACGACCAGGCATCCAGAGCCGAACCACATCTGCACACGATGAGTACCAATTTTTAGGCGCACACGGAATCCAAGGGCAGCCTTGAGCCACGCCGCAGCCTCGGTAACGTCCGGGTATGCGACCACTGGAATTACTTCACAGGAGGGAGCGGACCGGTTCTTCACATTACGACCCCCGCCACAAACATACACGTGAGCCCGCGGCACCAGGCACGTAAGTTGAGCGATCAGCTGCCCATTCCAGCGCTGGTTCCGTTGCGCGTCGTCAAACGCGTTCGTACACGAAGGTCTTCCCCTTTGTCGCAGGGCACCGTTCACGCTGTATGGCGTTGATACGGTTAAACCAAATGTGTCCTATGCGTTGCGGAGTTCACCTGCGTCCACCATCATCGAAAGATGGATGAACGCCCGGAGTTGAGCGGAAGCGATCCCGTCGCGCTGTTTGCGCAATGGATGGCCGAAGCGGAGAAGAGCGAGCCCAACGACCCCATCGCGGCGGCGCTGGCCACCTGCACGGCCGATGGGCGGCCCAGCGCACGCATGGTGCTCGTCAAAGGGCATGACGCCACCGGGTTCAGCTTCTACACCAATGGGGAGAGCCGTAAAGGCCGCGAGCTTGAAACCAATCCGCACGCAGCCCTGTGCTTCCACTGGAAGTCGCTCCGCCGCCAGGTACGGGCGGAGGGGCCGGTCACACCACTCTCAGCGGAGATATCGGATCGGTATTTTCATAGCCGGTCACGCGGCAGCCAGATTGCCGCCGCCGTCTCCGCGCAAAGCCGTCCGCTGGCCAGCAGGCAGGAACTTGAGCAGGAGGTAGCGGCGTTCACCGCACGCCTCAATGGCGGCGAGGTGCCCCGCCCCGAGTATTGGAAGGGCTACCTGCTGCAGCCAGAGGCCGTCGAGTTCTGGATCGACGGCAAAGACCGCCTGCATGATCGCGTCGTCTTCACGGCAGAGGCGGCAGGATGGTCCCGCCAGCGACTCTACCCGTAAGTTTTCCGCAGCTGCGCACCTCGCCCGGGATAAAATCCGGCTCGCCCGTGAACTGGAAGAGTGCAAGCCCGTGGTCCACAAAGCGGCCGGGCGAACAGCTCCGTTTGAGGC
>CAXUBG010000018.1:0-23189 GCA_964249285.1 uncultured Terriglobus sp.
TGGTGGCTGCGTTTACCTGGCTTACCGGTCCACCTTCCAGCCACATCATGCGAGAGATGTCGACGGCGAAATGGCTTGCTCAGCCTCAGCGCGAAGCTACCATCCATCTTTCTGACCCGCTGACGATCGGAGATTCCGTTCACATCGGGTATATGAATCCGCCGAAGGGGGTTATCTCTATTTCCGATGACGAATCCCTGGGCTGGTATCAGGCAGCGGATGGCAAGCGGCTCACCCTTGTACGCAGCGTGATGCTTACGGGTGCAGAGAAGCACGTGTTCGTGGAGGGCAGCGTGGTCCCGCTGGCGAACGCGAACGTGCCTGCGGAAGCCTTGGCTCGGCTGACCGCACGCACTCCCGGCCTGCACACCGACCTGATTATGCTTCCGGACTGGAGATGGAACGACGGGTACGGCGACACATCAGCATGGTCCATCTGGCTATATCCCGGTCTGTTTGCGCTCGCCCTTGCACTGGCCATCCCGGCTTCGATTCAATGGCTGTTCAGCCTGCGGGAGCGGCATTTTGCAGCACAGGAAGCTGCGTTCGAAGCCCGTTTTGCGCGCCGGTAGACGTTCCTGACACATTTCAGGGCAGAACACTTGCCTTTCGCCGTGTGGCCGGTGGATAATCCCCGGCACGGCACGTTGTGCTGTACACGGATGAAAGCGGCATCCGTCATTCCCCCAACCCGCAAAGGAACGCCATGAACGAACAGACACGAACCATTGGTCTCACGTTGTCCAAGCGCATCATCACCGGGCTGGTCGGTACAGAAGGCCTTGTGGGCGCAGTGCATTCTTATCCGGAAGACGAGTTTTATGAGGACGCTCTGGTCGAGATGCCGCGTGAGCACCTAATTGCCGTCATGTGTGAGCAGATCGTAGCTGTGGCCAAGGAAAATGGTGGTGTGCCGATTGGCGGCGTTGGAATCGCCGTTCCCGGCATCGTAAAGCAGGGCGTTGTGGAGGACAGCCCAAACCTGCCGCAAATCAAAGGCGCGCGCATTGTGGCGGAAGTGAGTACGCTGCTAAAGGAACATGGCCTGGATGTTCCTGTCGCGCTGATTAATGATGCCGATGCAGTAGCAGCGGGCCTGGCGCATCAGCAGGGCAAGCTGGACAGCCTGATCCGGGTGTGGACCATCGGCACGGGAATTGGGTTTGGGTGCTACCCTCTGCGCGACTCAGTAGGCGAGGGTGGCCACACCGTGGTGACGCTGGACGACCGGGAAACGTTTTGCGGTTGCGGCGGGCGCGGACACCTGGAGGGGATCATGGGGCACCGGGCGATGCGGCTCCGCTTTCTGGACATGGAGCCGGAGGATGTCTTTGAAGCGGCAGCCCAGGGGGATCAGCGCTGCATCGAGTTCAAGAAACTTTGGCACCGGGCACTCGCGGCTGCTACCGCGACATCGGTCCACCTGATGGGGGCCGGCAAGTTTTACGTTTCCGGCTATAACGTCCGCTTTGTGGCACTGCCTCTACTGCACCACTATGCCCAGCAGATGATCCGCATGAGTCCCTTGCAGGCGTTCTCCGTGGAGATACGGCCGGAGAATCCTGAAAACCTGATTGTGGGTGCGGCGGTCATCGGCAGGGGAGCTACGGTCCACGCAACTGCGTAGCACCGCAGCTTTTTTCTCACACGCACCGCGTGTGCCCTGCTGCCTTCGGCCGTGCGGAGGATTGACCCGCAAGTTTGCACACACCTATAATCGGAGGTGACCGGCAACGAGTCAGTCACCGTGTTGTACGCGGTGAGACCCCGCAACCGCGCACGCCTACACGGCCCGCTTAGGTCTCAAGGAGCTTTACCTCATCTCATGATTCGTGTTCTGAAGTTCCCGGCGCTACTCGCCGGCACCGCCACCCTTGCGTGCGCCCCGTCCCTGTTTGCCCAGGCTGCCGGACCAAAGGTTCCCGCGCCCGCTGCCGCATCCACCCAAGCCTCGGCACCCGCGCCCGTGCAGCCCCAAGCCATCCCCGCCAAGATCGCCCTTGTGGCATTTGAGCAGGCTGTCTTCGCTACCAATGAAGGCCAGAAGGCCGTGCTGGACACGCAGAAGAAGTATGAGCCGCAAAAAGCCAAGATTCAGGCGGAAGAGACAGAAGTGGATAGCCTGCAGAAGCAACTGCAGAGTGCCACCACCATCTCCGATGACGAGCGCGCCAGCCGCGTGCGTACCATCGACGCCAAGCAGAAGGCTCTGCAACGGGATGGCGAGGACGCCTCCACCGCGTACCAGAACGACCTGCAGGAAGCTTACGGTCGCGTGGCGCAAAAAGTGAATCAGGTTGTTCAGAAATACGTCACCGATAATGGATACACGTTGTTGCTGGACGTGAGCGGCCAGCAAAGTAACGTTCTTTTTGCGGTACCGCAGACCGATATCACGCGGGCTGTCGTGGACGCCTACAATGCGTCCTCGGGTGTTCCCGCGCAGCCGGCAAGCGGTCCAGCGCCAACGTCAACGGTCCCGCGCGGCACCACGCCCCGGACCACTACACCGCGACCAGTCACC
This sequence comes from uncultured Terriglobus sp., assembly GCA_964249285.1. Lineage (GTDB taxonomy): Bacteria > Acidobacteriota > Terriglobia > Terriglobales > Acidobacteriaceae > Terriglobus. The sequence continues at coordinate 2,525 of CAXUBG010000018.1, forward strand.
AGATAGAGGGCGGGAAATAGAAAGACGGCAGGGCAGCGAACGAAGCTGGCTCTGCCGTCTTTTCTTCGCCTGACACTTGCCACAACATCGCGTGTAAGGCTGTGGAAAATGCTGTGGAAGATTTGCCCGGCGAGATTAAATCGTTCTTAGAAAGAATTCGTGCCGAAGCCGCCAAACACCCTCAATCTGACGTAACTTGCTCTTTATGTTCTATTTGCGGGAGAATTGCACCGTGAACATGGCATTAAGACGGCCGTGCTGATGAAGTCGTTCGCAGGCGCACTTTCCACAGATCGACCGCTTCCTTCCTCAGCACTTCTGGTCCAGTTTGTGCTTGCCATCTCTGCGCTTCGTGCGCTTGCACCCTTGCGCCCGTTGCTTCCGCGGAGCAGCTTAGCCAGTCGGCACACGGTTGCTCCTGAGGCTTCTTCGCGTTCCGCAGGACAGCGCCTCGCGGCGGATTTGCAGTGGACACAGAGGCAGCGCGATGTTCGCTTCGGTCATATGGATCGCTACTTCCCCGTGCACACAGTGCGTCGCGCAGGCCCGGTGCGAAGGCTTAGAACAGGCGTGCTGCTCGATGTCGGCTTGCTTACCACGTATATGAGGACCGAGCACCTTGCAGGAGTGCTCGTCCTGCAACAGGGCACAATCAGGGCAGAGAAATACGCGCTGGGCGCGACACCGCACACACGCTGGACCAGCTTCTCAGTGACCAAAGCGGTTACGGATAGCATGGCGGGTGCAGCGCTCCAGGACGGAGCATTGCACTCGTTCGATGACGGCGTGACCCGGTACCTGCCCGAGATGCTGGGCAGCGCGTATGAGGGTGTGACAGTCCGGCAGTTGATCACCATGACAAGCGGTGTGCGGTGGAATGAGAACTACGTGATGCGGGACGCCGACAACATTCGCCTCTACAGCACACGTTGGCCGCGCGGGCAAGACCCGGTGGTCGAGTACATGCGACGCCTGCCCCGAGCAGCACCTCCAGGCACGCGCTGGCTCTACAACACCGGAGAGACCGACTTACTCGGCGTGCTGTTGCGACGCGCCACGGGTACCACGCTAGCGGACCAACTGTCCGAAACCATCTGGAGCAGGGCCGGAATGGAGCGTGACGCGACTTGGATCGCAACCTCCTCCACTCGCGGCGGCGAAGAGTTCGGTGGCTCCGGTCTTTCCGCCACGCTGCGCGACTTTGGACGGTTGGGACTGTGGGTTCTGGAAGATGGTCATGGGGCCGTTCCGCCCGGCTGGTTTGCCCAGGCAACCCGGGGTCAAGTGCAGGCCGGCACTGCAAGCTACGGTTACGGGTGGTGGCCGCAGGCAAATGGCAGTTTCGCCGCGCTTGGCATCTTCGGCCAATCCATCCTGATCGATCCCAAACGGCAGCTCGTAATCGTCACGCTTGGCGATTGGGCGGAAGCTACAAGCGCTGCCCATTCCGCCGCCCGTGCCGCATTTTGGGGCCGGATCGAGTCTTCCGTGGATGCTGATTGATCACGGTTGAACGGCGTCGCGCCGTCATCCAACGGGGACCTTCCAGATATCTGCGCAATATTGCCGGATGGTCCGGTCAGACGAGAACTTGCCTGAGCGTGCCGTATTCAACAGCGACATGCGTCCCCAACGGGCGTTGTCCAGGTACGCCTTACCCGCCTCCGCCTGCGCGGCTGCGTACGCGTCAAAATCAGCCAGCACAAAGTACCGGTCCACGCTGAGCAAGTCGTTCACCAGGGGAGCAAACAGATTTCTATCCCCGTTGCTGAAGCGGCCATCGCGCAAGCCGTCCAGTACCTCGCGCAGCGCTGGGCTTTTCTCGTAGAAGCCGCGTGGCTTGTAACCGGTACGCTGCATGTGTCCGATCTCTGAGGCGGTCAGGCCAAACAGGAAGAAGTTATCCTCGCCAACCTCTTCGCGAATTTCAATGTTGGCGCCGTCGAGCGTTCCAATCGTGACCGCGCCGTTCATCATGAACTTCATGCAACCGGTGCCGCTCGCTTCCTTGCCGGCGGTTGAAATCTGTTCCGAAAGATCGGCGGCTGGGTAAATCTTCTGTCCCAGGGACACGGAGTAGTTGGGCAGAAACACGACCTTCATTAGATCGCGGGTATCTGGGTCGTTGTTCACGACATCGCCCACCGAGCAGATCAGCTTGATGATGAGTTTGGCCATGACATAGCTGGGTGCCGCCTTGCCGCCAAAGAGAAAGGTGCGCGGTGCCATGGTCTTGACCGTGCCGTTCTTGACGCCGCAATACAGTGCCAGAATGTGAAGCGCGCTCAGGTGTTGGCGCTTATATTCATGCAGCCGTTTCACCTGCACGTCGAACATCGAGGCCGGATCGACACGGATTTTCATCGTGTCATTGATATAGGCTCCCAGCCTTCCCTTAGCTTCTTCCTGCCGCTTGCGCCACTTCAAGAGAAATCCCCGGTCGTCGACAAACTTCTCCATCTCGCGCAACTGGTACAGGTCCTTCTGCCAGCCGGTGCCGATGCACTCATTGAGCAGCGCACTTAAACCCGGATCGGAGAGCATCAGCCACCGGCGCGGGGTTACGCCGTTGGTCTTGTTGCTGAAACGTTCTGGAAAGGCTTCGTAGAAGTCATGCAGCGTGTCTTCTTCCAGCAGCCTGGTATGCAACTCCGCTACGCCGTTGACGGCCTTGCTGCCTACAACGGCCAGGTACGCCATGCGCACACTGCGGTCACCTCCATCGCTGATGATGCTCATGCGCCGGATGCGTGGCTCGTCACCCGGGAACCGCTTCCTCATGTCATCCAGGAAGATGCGATTGATCTCGTAGATGATCTCAAGGTGCCGTGGCAGCAAATTGCCGAACAGGTCCAGCGGCCAGCGCTCCAGCGCCTCGGGCAGCAGCGTGTGGTTGGTGTAGCCGAATGTATTCTGCGTGACCTTCCAGGCATCGTCCCAGGTCATGGCGTGCTCATCCAGCAGCAGGCGCATCAACTCGGCAATGCCAATGGACGGGTGCGTGTCGTTCAACTGCACCGTCCACTTCTTATCGAATTCGCTGAGCGGTTTCTTGAGTTGGAGGTGAAGGCGAATCATGTCCTGCAACGAACACGAAGTGAAGAAGAACTGCTGCATCAGCCGCAGACGCTTGCCTTCGAGGCTCTCATCTGGCGGGTACAGGATTTTGCTGATGGTCTCGGATTCGATTTTCTGGCGGACGGCCCCGATGTAGTCGCCGCGATTGAACACGTCCAGGTCAAAGGAATCAACCGCCTCGGCCTTCCACAACCGCAGCCGGTTGACCGTTTCTGTTTTGTAGCCGGGGATCGGCGTGTCGTAGGGCACACCTTTGATAATTTGGCCGGGTGTCCAGCGGGCACGCATTTCGCCACGGCCATCTTTGTACAGTTCGGTCTCGCCAAAGAAGCCTACGTCATACGATGTGGAGGCGGGAATCTCCCACGGGTTGCCAAATTGCAGCCACTTGTCGGACTTCTCCACCTGCCAGCCATCCACAATTTCCTGGCGAAAGATGCCGAATTCGTAGCGCAGCCCGTAGCCGATAACGGGTGTGTTGAGGGTGGACAGGGAATCCAGAAAGCAGGCCGCCAAGCGTCCCAGGCCGCCATTGCCCAGCCCCGGCTCTGGTTCCACATCGGCAATCGCCGTCAGGTCCAGACCCAGTGACTTTAAGCCCTCGGCGCAAGCGTCCGTGAGGCCCAGGCATAGCAGGGCATTCATCAGGTGCGGCCCCAGCAGGTATTCCGCGCTCAGATAGCTGACCACCCGCACGTCGTGGTTCCGGTACGCCTCAATTGTTTTGAGCCACTTGTCCATCAAGCGGTCCCGCACCATCAAAGCCAGCGCGTGGTACTGGTCCATCACGCTGGATGTTTCCAGTGGCCGTCCCACCGTGTGGGTCATGTGATTGCGAAAGGAAACCGCAATCTCTTCAGGTGTTGTGCCCGCGCGGTTTTCGTTGCGGATCGTCTCAGCCTGCTGTTGCTCAGCCTCGCGCTGCCACTGCGTGTTGTTCTGCTGCTGCACGGAATCCATGCGTCTCCTGGGTGTAATGCTGTGCCTGCGTTTCGTTAGGATGCTTACGCACCAGATCATCCCGGGTGCGGCTTCCCTCGTATCAGGGTACAACTTGAGTGATGGGGCAACATGCTGCGCTATGCCATTACAGACCGGAAGATGTTTCCCGGTAATGAACGGGAACGTCTCGCCGCGCTCACGCGGCAGGCCGAACGCCTGGCCTCGGATGGTGTCGAATACCTGCAAGTGCGTGAAAAAGACCTGCCGGACAGCGATCGCATTGCACTGGCATCCGGACTGCAGCAAGCGATTGGTGCAGCTGACGGCGTGACAAAGGTGCTGCTCAACGGCCCACCCGCGCTCGCTCTCGCTGCCGGGGTGGACGGTGCGCACTTGCCCGCCCTCCTGCTGCACGCGAAGATTGCGGTTGCAAGAGATCGAGAAGGCCTGCCCCTCGCCGTAAGCGCTGCGTGTCACAACCTTGACGAAGTCGTGCTCGCGCGGAGCGTAGTGGACGTGATCCTCTTCGCGCCGGTGTACGAGAAGCGTGTTGCTGGACGAAGTGTTGTCTCCGGCACTGGCCTCGCCCGTTTGCGCGAAGCCTGCCATGCCGCGTTACCGGTTCCCGTGCTCGCTCTGGGCGGCGTCACGGAAGAAAATGCGCTGGAGTGTGTTGCGGTGGGTGCCGCCGGCTTCGCAAGTATCCGGGCCTTTTTGTGATTGTTGAAATTTCTTCTTGCCAAGCGAGCAGATAGCAAAAAAAGGAAATTTGTCTTCGGCCTCGGAACTTCCTTCGCCAATCCGGTTCTCTGACGGGATGTTATTCCGCTTGCTTTGGAGGCTGCCGTGATCCGTTCCGCGATTGGATCTGCTTTTCTCTTGATGGCCTCATTGCTTGCGGGCTGCGGCGGAGGTGGAACAGCGGTGCCCACTCCAACGCCGGCCCCGGTGCCTGTTCCCACGCCGACGAATGCGACCAAGATCAAGCACATTGTCGTCATCATGCAGGAGAACCGCAGCTTCGATAACCTGTTCAACGGCTTTCCCGGAGCCGACACCGTGCAGTCCGGCAGCAGTCACGGCACCGTGGTCGCTCTACAGCCCATTCCGTTTGAGCAGGGAACCGACTTGGACCACAGCCATACCGGCTGGTACAAGGACCTGGACGGCGGCGCGATGGATGGTTTCTCACACGACAGCTACCCAATCCCGAATCTGCCATATGCCTACGTTCCCCAATCGGAAACGAAACCGTACTGGCAGCTGGCGAGCACTTATACGCTGGGCGACCGCATGTTCCAGTCCAATACCGGTCCGAGTTTTCCAGCGCACCAGTACATGATCGCCGGGCAGTCGCAGCAGGCGGATGAGAATCCCAACCGCACCTGGGGCTGCGACGGAGATCAGGCTACAGACCGTGTCGCGCTGCTGGGTCCCAATGGGACAGACCTGCCCGGAGTCTTTCCATGCTTCGACTACAAGACGATGGCCGACGTCATGGATGCAAATAATGTCAGCTGGCGCTACTATGCTCCGGCCCTTGGCACAAGCGGCGAGATATGGTCGGCTTTTCAAGCGATTCACCACATCCGGTATGGCGCGGACTGGACAAGCAACGTGATTTCTCCGTCTCCACGGGTTTTGACCGATATCGCAAACGGTCAGCTTGCCCAGATGACGTGGATCGTTCCGGCATTCAGCTACTCAGACCATGCGAGCGCCGGCCTCACATCGCAAGGCGCGGACTGGGTTGCGTCCATCACCAATGCAATTGGTGCGAGCCAGTTCTGGGATTCCACCGCCATCTTTATCGCCTGGGACGATTGGGGTGGGTGGTACGACCATGTTGTTCCTCCGAATGTGGATGCGATGGGACTGGGATTCCGGGTGCCGTTGATTGTGGTGTCTCCCTATGCAAAGCACGCATACCTTTCGCATTCAACGCATGAGTTCTCTGGTTTTTTACGCTACGCGGAAGAGACCTTTGCGCTGCCCAATCTTGGTCAGCGTGACGTGAACGCCGATGACTTCGCGGACTGCTTCGATTACACGCAGACGCCGCAGCCATATGTTCCGATTGCCGTCACCTTCAACCCGGCAGCTGCGTCGAAGCTTGACGCCGCCACTCCGCCGGACAACGATTAGGAGTCTGCGATCGTCACGCTGAATCATTTGCTGCTGGCCATAAGCACGGTTCTGGAGTGCGTTCTGCTCTTCCTGCTGGTTACCCGGAAGGTATCGCGCAGCGTTCCCGTGTTTACATCGGCGATTCTCTTCTATGTCCTGCGTACCCTCTGCCTTCTCAGTTTGTTTTCTGTGATGAACCGTGTTCACTACCGGACCATGGCGAGCATCTTCTCCTCTGTTGACATCGTTCTTCAGCTGATCGTTTCTGTTGAATTCTTCCGGCTTACCCTGCAACAGCGACGAGCAACAATGCTCCCCCGGTTGTGGGTACTTGTGCTGTCGTATCTTCTGGGTGGTCTGGTGGCGCTTGGATCGGCGGCGGCCCTGCCCGCACGTTCACCCGCACCTGCAGACCGCGCTACGGTGTTCCTGGGCGTAAGTTTCCTGGTTCTCTTTCTGTACGCGCTTCGAGGGGGTCTGCGCAGGCCGGAGATCCTGTTTCTTGCCGGCCTCGCCGTTGTCGATCTTTCGTCGTTCCTTTCACAGGCTGCGCGGAGCATTGCTGCGCTCCATCGTGATCTCCAGGCCTATGTCGCCTGGTCATACCTGAGCGCCGCAGTGTACCTGATGGTGCTGCTGTTTTGGTCCGCGCGGCTTGTGCGTGGATCTTCCGGCATGGAACTCGCGGCACGTCAAGCAGTGTGAGAGAAGGCGCAGGTAAGAACCAACGTAAGTCGACGGATCCGTCCAGATTCCCTTGCGCGTTGAGACCCTCGTCGAGTTGGATGAAACACGGTCCCAGTTCAAAAACTGCCCCGCAGTAAGCACCATCTTCGCTACTTTTGGCAATTCTTGCAGAAGTGCGTGGAGCGTCCGCCGATCACAATCCGCTGCACCGCAGCGCCACACGCGCGGCACGGCTGCCCCGTCCGTGCGTATACGCGATGCTCCAGTTGGAAAAAGCCGCGCACGCCGTCCGCATCCACATAGTCTGAAACGGACGAGCCGCCGAGTTCGATGGCGTGGCGGAGCACGGTCTGCAGCGATCCGCGCAGCCGCTCCAACTCTGCTCGTGTCAGCCTGCCCGCGTGGCGCTTTGGCCGGATGCCTGCGCGGAACAGGCTTTCATCGGCGTAGATGTTGCCTACGCCATGCAGCAGCGACTGGTTCAGCAGCGCCGCTTTGATCGGCATCTTGCGGCCCCGGAACAGGGCGGCGAAATCCTGCTGCGAAATGGTCAGCGGCTCCGCTCCCGGACCGGCGTATTCCGTCCCCACATCCACGATGCCGATCCGCCCAAAGCGACGCGGATCGACGAACCGCACTTCCCGCCCATCCAGGAGATGCAGCACGGCATGCGTATGCTTCGGCATCGGGACATCAGCCTTGCTGACCAGCAGACGGCCCGTCATTCCCAGGTGAATCGTCATCTGCGCGCCCGTGCCGTCGTGCTTCGTCACATCCATCACGATGGTTTTGCCGACGCGGCGCACCCGCGCGATGAGCGCTCCCGTCAACGCCTCCTCGATCTGCGAAGCTGAAGACTTCAGCGGCTCCTTGTGCGGGCCAATGGTTACGTGTTCGATGAGCGCACCGCGCACGCGCTCATGCACGCCGTTCGCGACGGTCTCAACTTCTGGCAACTCCGGCATCGCACTATAGGATGCCGCTGCCTCCGATATGCTGGTGAGGGTTCATCGACGAAGGAGCAAGCACCATGGCAGCACTGACCGACGCCATCGACATCAAGCGCAAGATGTATTTCGAGCACGAGGGTGTCCCGTATCACTGCCTCGACAAGGAAATTTCGACGCCGACGGCACGCGGCGGACAGACCCTGGTGCGCCTGAAGATGCGCAACCTGCTGACGCGTGCCGTCTTCGACAAGACCTTCAAGGCCGATGACAAGTTCAAGGAACCGGATCTGGAAGACGTTGAAGCGACGTATCTCTATAACGACGCCGACGGTGCCTACTTCCTGGACCAGACCAGCTTTGAAACGCTGCAGCTGAGCACGGAGATGCTGGGAGACGCGCTTGAGTTTCTGCTGGAAGGCACGCCCGTGCAGCTTGAGAAGTACCAGGGCAATCCCATCGGTCTGCAACTTCCCATGCACGTCGAGTTAACAGTCAAGGAAACCGAGCCAGGATTCAAAGGGGACACCGCCACCGGCACCACCAGCAAGCCTGCCACCATGGAAACCGGCCTCGTGATCCGCGTCCCCGCTTTCGTCAAGGAGGGCGAGAAGATCAAGATCGCCACTGAAACCCGCGAGTTCGCCGGACGTGTGTAGTCCTTAACCGATGCCTGTAGAATCGGCGTGCTGGTTACCTGCATGGCCGTAGTGGTCCTGAAATTGCTGTCCACCTGCCCGCCATGGCGGGATTGTAAGACTGGAGTTCTGTGATGCAAAAGAAAACCGCCGTTGTTCTTGGCGCGCAGTGGGGCGACGAGGGCAAAGGCAAAATCGTGGACGTGCTCAGCGAGCGCTATGACGTGGTAGCGCGGTACGCGGGCGGACACAATGCCGGGCACACCGTCATCATCGATGGACGAAAGTTCGTGCTGCACCTGGTGCCATGTGGCGTTCTGCGGCCGGACTGCCGTGCCGTCATCGGCAATGGCGTTGTTGTCGATCCGGCGGCGCTGCTGCACGAGGTCAAGATGCTGAAAGCTGAAGGGCTGCCCGTAGACGGACAGCTTTTCGTGTCGAACCGCGCGCAGGTCATTCTCCCGTATCACCGCATGATCGAGCTGGCGGCGGAGAACGCACCGGGCCGTACAAAAATCGGCACCACCTCGCGGGGCATCGGCCCGGCGTACGAAGACAAGATGCATCGCAACGGGCTGCGCGTGGTTGATCTGCTAAACGCGCAACTGCTTCGCACGCACATCACGAATGCCTGCAATGAAAAAAATCAGATTGCGCACGCGCTCTTCGGCACGGAGCCGTTGAATCCGGCCAAAATTTATGAGGAGTACGCCCGCTACGCCGCCGAGATTGCGCCCTACGTGACCGACACTGCGGTGCTGTTGAACAAGGCCATTGCGACCGGTGAATCCGTAATGTTCGAAGGTGCCCAGGGTGCGCTGCTGGACATCGATCACGGCACCTATCCGTTCGTGACCTCGTCCAGCGCGACCGCAGGCGGAGCTGTTATCGGTACCGGCGTGGGTCCGACCGCAATTGGGACGGTGATTGGCGTAACGAAGGCGTATGTCACCCGCGTTGGTGAGGGGCCATTCCCTACAGAAGATCACTCGAGGGGCGGTGAGGAACTGCGCGCGCGCGGCCAGGAGTACGGCGCGACGACGGGCCGTCCGCGCCGTTGCGGCTGGCTGGACCTGCCGCTGCTGCGCTACAGCAACAGGGTCAACGGCACCGAATGGCTGGTGATTACGAAACTGGACGTGCTGGACACCTTGCCAGAGATTCCCGTCTGCACGCACTACCGGATCGACGGGCGAGAGACAGGTGTGATTCCGGCGGATATCCGCAGCTTCGACCACATGGAACCGGTGTACGCCAGGCTCCCCGGATGGCAGTGCTCAACGGAGGGCATCAGCACCTTCGACTTGCTGCCGGCGCATGCGCAGGCGTATCTGCGGTTCCTGGAGCAGGGGAGCGGAGCCCGCATCGGCATGGTCAGCACCGGACCGGAGCGCCATCAGACGTTCTCCGTGCCAGAGTTTGACGGGGTTACGGCTGGGCGGGAGAGCTCACCTCTGCTTGGCCCTGTCTCTTAAAGAATGCTCAGTCATTTCAATATGGGTTGTACTAGGTACGCTGCTCAGGGAACCCTTTTGACCCATGCCGCTAAGTGGCAGTACTATCCGGTACAAGATGCGGGCGCGCGCACCATTCTGGAGAAGACAGGGGCTGAGCTTCACCGTGCTGCTTGCGTGCCTCGGTCTTTGTTCCCCGGAGTCCGCTGCTGGGAAAGTGAGCAGGCCACATAAGGTGAGCCGCCGCGCGGAGTCGAAAGAGATTGAAGGCCTGGAGCAGCAGTGGCGTGACGCGCTGTTGCATTCGGACACTGCGACGCTGGACAGGATGCTGGCGGATGATTTTATCTCGATCTCCTCGAATGGCACGCTCTCGGACAAGCAGCAGTATCTGCAGCGGCTAGGCTCTCACGTGAATACGTTCGCATCCCTGGATCTGGTCGATCTGAAGGTTCGAGTGCGCCCTGGCTCCGCCGTCGCGATCTCCCAAACTCGGCTGACCGGTTTGATCGAGGGCCATGCCGTCAATGGAACTTTCCGCAACACAAGAGTCTACGGACGCAGTCCGAACGGTCAATGGCGCATCCTTAACAGCGAAGCAACTCGTATTTCCGGACTCACAAGCAACACAGGAGACATGGAGGGCGGAACTCCTTTGCGTATGCCGTCTGCTGTTTCGCCCTGACCTGCGCTGATCACCGGACAGGGAGTACCAGGCCGGCTCGCAGACGCTCCCAGGTTATCTCCAGAGATTCGGGCAGTACCCGCGTTTCCGCTGTGGCCGTCATAAAGTTCGAATCCCCAAACCACCGCGGCAGGATGTGCAGATGCAGATGCTCCGCTACCCCCGCGCCCGCTGCTTCGCCAAGGTTCATTCCAAGATTGATACCGTCCGGCCGGTAGACCGCGCGCAATGCTGTTTCCATTCGCTGCGCCAGCGCCATCATCTCCTGCGCGGCGCCGGCAGGCAGCTTGGCCAGTGAATCAAGGTGAAGATACGGCACGACCATGACGTGCCCGCTTGTGTAGGGGTATGCATTCAGGCAGATGAAGTTGTGTTCCGCCTGTAGCAGAACGCCACCAACCTTTTCTGCGGCAGTCAAGGACATCAAGCCGCTTGCAGCAGCCCAGCGCACCGATCCGATTAGGTTCAGAAAGACAGAGGCATGGTCTTCGGGGTATGCTTCCAGCGCTTCCGGTACGCCGCGCCTGGGACCCCGCTTCTCACCGGAGATGTAGGCATAGCGCCATGGTGTCCAGAGCCGGTCCATTTGCCCAGTATAACGAGGGCTGCTTCAGCAGGCTTCACATGGCGCGGCGGCAAAGACGCTGCTTGCCCGGCCACATTGACGCTGCGTATTCCCGGTTTTATACTACTGTCAGGCTCTGAACGCACCAGTTGCTCGGGCTACCTACGACAACACGCAACGCGTATGTTATGCGGCCTAGCTTCCGCATGATGGTATGCCGCTACGATCTGCCGCACGGTAATCCTTGCAATCTGGTCCTGGTCAGCGCCGACGCCAAATTCTGATTGAGAGCAAACCCCTGAGCGCCGAACTGGAAACCATGCCCACCCAAGAGACGGTCGAAACAACCGTAAACCACTCCCCTGAGACCCTGCACGAGGCAAACGGCCCCATCACAGACCCGGTGCGCGACCCTGTCGTGGGCGCGAACCATCTCGTCACGCCAGCACCCGAGGTGCAGACTGCTCCCGACGATATTGACTATGACGCTGCTGATTTCGCGGCTGCCTTAGAAAGCTTCGACCGTGAACAGGCCGAAGACAAGGCCGCGATTGCTTCCGCCATGGAGGACGATAAGGTTGTCGCCGGTACCGTCATCAAGGTCACCGACAAGCATGTCGTCGTTGACATTGGTTTGAAGAGCGAAGGCTTGATTCCGAAGGAACAGGTCCTGGACCACACGGGCCAGGTCAAACTCGCGGTGGGTGATGCGGTCGAGGTTGTCGTCGAGCGCGAGGAGTCAGAGGGCGGTTATCTTGTCTCCTACGAGAAGGCACAACGTCACCGTCTTTGGGACCAGCTTGAGAAAGCCGCGGCGGAAAAGACTCCGGTTACCGGGACTGTGCTGTCGCGGGTAAAGGGTGGTCTCACCGTCGACATCGGCGTGAAGGCGTTCTTGCCCGGTTCACAGGTTGAAGTTCGTCCCGTGCGTAACCTGGATACGTATTTAGGCACGCAGCTCGATGTTCGCGTCATCAAGCTAAACAAAAAGCGCGGCAATGTCGTGATTTCCCGCAAGGAAATACTTGAGGAAGAGCAGAACGCGCGCAAGTCCACGACCCTGGATACCCTCGAAGAGGGAGCGATTCTCACCGGCGTTGTAAAGAACCTCACGGATTATGGTGCTTTTGTGGATCTGGGCGGGCTTGACGGCCTCCTGCACATCACGGACATGAGCTGGGGACGGTTGACCCATCCTCGCGATCTGGTGCAGGTAGGCGACGAGATCCAGGTCAAAGTGCTTAAGTTTGACCGGGAAAAGCACCGCGTTTCACTCGGCTTTAAGCAGTTGACCCCTGATCCGTGGCTCGACGCCATTGAGCGTTACCCCATCGGTGCGCAGGTCAAGGGCCGCGTTTTGTCCGTTACCGATTACGGTGCGTTTGTAGAGTTGGAGCAGGGAATCGAAGGGCTGGTCCACGTTTCGGAAATGACGTGGTCCAAGCGCATGAAACACCCCTCAAAGATGGTCAAGCCTGGAGACGAGGTGGACACCATCATTCTTGCAGTCAATCCAAACGACCGGCGCATTTCGCTGGGCATGAAGCAATTGCAGGACAATCCGTGGGAGCAGCTGGAGAACAAGTACCCGATTGGTGCGACGGTCGAAGGACGGGTGCGTAACCTGACGGACTTTGGTGCGTTCATCGAAATTGAGGACGGCATCGACGGCTTGGTGCACGTCTCCAATCTGAGCTGGACCAAGCGCGTTAAACACCCCTCCGAGGTCCTGAAGAAGGGGGAAAAGATCAAGGCAGTCGTACTCGGTGTCGAACCCGAAAACCGGCGTCTCTCGCTCGGCATCAAGCAGCTTGAGCCGGATGTATGGGACACCTTTTTCGCTCAGCATCGCGTTGGTGATGTCGTCAAGGGTAAGGTCCTGCGTACTGCCCAGTTCGGAGCGTTCGTTGAAATCGCTGATGGTGTGGAGGGTCTCTGCCACGTTTCAGAGGCTGTGAACGAACAAGGCAAGCAGACCACTCTTGAAGTCGGCTCCGAGCACGAATTCAAAATCGTGAAAATGAGCCCTGAGGAGAAGAAAGTCGGCCTGAGCCTGCGCGGCGTAGGCGAGGAGGCCAGCCGCGACGAAGTGGAGAACTACAAAACGCCGCAGTCTAATCAGGCGTCTACCGGCTCGTCTTCCAGCACAACGCTGGGTGATCTCCTAAACTGGAAACGCTCCGAAAGGTAGATGGTTCGTGAACGGTGAAGAGCTATCTTCGGATAGCTCTTTACCGTTTCGTGAGCACAATCTCCTTCTCGCGTTCGCTTTCTGCGGTCGAGACTGCGCCGTCTTGCCGGGCATCGCGCTTCTCCTGGTCGTCGATCTCTCTCATCTTCACTGAAGCACGGCGGAAAATCTCCAGCTCAGCCCCGGCAAGAACTTCTGGGGCAACCCCGCCGATCGCAACGTAGCCCGGATCATGCCCCAGCCTCTCGGATACCTGGTTCCAGTAGTGGAAGGGCGACTTGGTCGGAAGGAGGATGAACTTGCGCTTCGGTTCCTGGATCGCGAAATAGTAGGACCAGATGCAGAGCGCAACGCAACTGCTAACGAGCCGGATCAGACCATAGGTGGTGAAAAGATGATGGGTCTGAAGAACATCATTCGCCTGAATCATATCTGTTCCAGAAACCACCATGGTCCCGAGACTCGCACCGAATACCCTGCTGCGCCAGGACAGGCCCATCGGCCGTATAGATAATGCAACAAAAAGAACGAGGCTGATGATTAAGACCGCTGTCGACCGTTGCAGCTGACTCACCACTAAGATGAGGTGGTCAAGGCCGCCGCCTATCGGGGAAGCGGCCACTGAAATCGCCGTTGCTGCGGAAATGGCCGCCGCCCAGCCATACATTATATTTCCTAAGCTCTGCAGCCCCTTGAGGGGTCGCATCGCCGCACGGAAGATGGTGTAGGTGAGGAGAATGGATGAAACGGAGCCAATTGCGAAAAAGAACCAAAATGTATTGAAGTACAAATGATACGCGCTTACAGCCAGGATACGCCCAGGGCCTAAGTATCTCACGTACATCAGCACAAAGTACGGCGGTGCTTGCCACATGGACATCGCCAGCAATGGCCAGTACGTCTTAAGCTCTCGCGCCCTGACCAAAAGAGCGAGTACAAGGAGTCCGAGCGCTACCACAAGTGCGTTGAGGGTAAGGATGCGAGCGACCACAGGCGAGTTCTCCTAAGCGAAGGATACTCAAGCCTGTGATCGCTAACAATTGAAATCGGCTAGTTGTCAAAGATGCCGCAGCCCTTAGGGTCGTTATAGGGGCAACCCGGAACCACATCGGTTTTGGTCGGCTGCGAGGGTGCTTTCTTCGTGGCGGCGGAAACAGACAGGGTGGAACCGGCGAGCATCAGCAGCGCGGCTGAAGTGAGGATGAGCTTCTTCATGATAGATCTCCTTAAAGTAACTTGCGCTGGATGAGCCAGGCAGGATTTACATTAAGTCCCTTGGTCCACGATGTCCATCCTTTTCATGTAAGGAACATGTCGTATACTGTCACAAATTACTGAGGTCACGAAACGGGTACTCGGTTAAGACAATAAGCACTTACAACGGAGCGTTTGTCAACACGGGACCAATGACGGCACTTAGGCCAGTCATTCACTCAGGTGCGCCCGCGCGCAGACCGCTTTCACCGATCATATCGGACAGTAACAGTCATGCAATAGATTTATTGCGTCACCCAGTGACAAGGTGGGTGGCAGTAGAACCAGATTGTTCTACAACACCGTGTTCATCCAGTGCTGTCAGACTGAATCGCGATTCTCAATTTGCGCGAACTACGTTTCGAAGTAAAGATACTTGCGCCAGTTCGCATCTCCTGATCCCAGCATTCGCATGATGTGCCGTGAGGTGTGCAGAGAAAACGGGCGTGGCTCTCGCAGCAATCGCATCTCCTTCAGTTCGTGCAGCAATTGATTGCCTTTGCGGCGGTTGCAATCATGGCAGCACGCTACAAGGTTCTCCCATGTAGATGAGCCTCCCCGCGAGCGGGGGAGGACGTGGTCCAGCGTGAGATCACCCGCGGTAAGGATGCAACCACAATACTGGCATGTATTGTGATCTCGCAGCAGGATGTTCTTGCGCGAGAGTGCACGCGTCTGATGTGGTATTCGCCTGTATTCCAGAAGCCGGATGACGGAGGGCATTGGCATCCGCAGACTCGCAGCATGGAGCGTGTCGCCATGCTGTTCTTCGGTACGCGCAATCCCTTTCAGTACAAGCACCAGCGCGCGCCGTGCTCCGCAGATATTGATGGGCTCATACGACGCGTTCAGGACAAGGACGGGTGCCTGCAAAGTCTTGCCCGTCCGGGTACGTTGTCCATGCTCCGCGGTGGCGGGCGGCATGGCATGATATTTGGCCAGCGACTTCTGCTTGCGAGCTTTCACGGGATGCACGAGCATTCACTCCTGGACAAGGTTGTTGGGACCGGGGTTGCTACGGTCGAACCGGGTCGGACGGTACGAAGGTCCAACTGCCTTCGTGCTAAGCGCGGGCCGCCACGGGACAGCGTAGTCCCGTCCTGCACGTGCCAAGGTCGCGACACGGACACTTTCCGCGCCTGCGGCGTGCAACACACGAGTGCATTCGCTCACGGTGGCACCAGTGGTGTACACGTCATCAACCAGCAGAATGTTTAAACCTCGCACTCCCGTCGAGGCGCGAAACGCACCGCGGACGTTGTGTTTCCGCTGCGCAGGCGAAAGGAGAAACTGGCTCTCCGTCTGGCGCTGGCGATGGAGCAGGCCCGTCCGTAACGTCAATTTCAACGCTGGTTCAGACCGCTTCAGAAAAGAGAGAGAGCTCTGGGCCAGCAGTGTGCTCTGATTGAAGCTGCGTTTGCCACGAAAGAGCGGAACGGGCACCACGATCAGTTCGCCGGGAAGCCTGTCTTGGTGCTTCGCGATTGCGATCGCAAGGAGTGCGCCGAGTGGCTTGGCCAAAGACGGTACACCCTCGAACTTCATCAGGTGGATGGCAGCTCGCAGATCGTCGTATAAGCCAAATGCCGTCGCTCGTATGAATGCTGGTGAGTGTGCCATGCACGCGGCACATTGATGCGGAGCAACGCAAGACAAGCCGGCCATGCGTGCCGATTCCGGTGCCACAGGCTCACTGCACCGGTCGCATGCAGCAAGCAGGGGCTGAGCATGGAGGCCGGCGAGACACTCCGCGCACACAGGATAGCCGGCAGCAGTACGAAGGGGACTATGGCAAAGGCGGCAATCGCCGGGAGCAAGGAGCGCCAGGAAGGAAGGTATCAGAGACGCCACGCGCAGAGACCGAGGCGACCGCATTGACGATGGCGCGAGACCACCTCCCGGCGCGGCGCAGAAGCTTGCCTGCCCCTCCGGTGTCAAGCCGAACCTGGTACCCGCGAACCACTCAGTGGGGAAGACGCACCTCGCTCGCGCCTGTCCGCGACCATCACGCCACGGCAGGTTGGCTGCAGTATAGCGGGAAAGACAGCGCGACGGAAATGGTACCTATCGCTACACGCACAGTTGGAAGCCATTTGCCATGGTGGCGGTAACTGGAAGCCGTGCAGCAACCGCCTGCATCCAATCGAATGCGCAAGGTTCTTCATGTGAAAGGCTGTTCTGATGGCCACTTTGGTCCACTCTGCTCTTCCGTATGACACGTTGACACCTGGCCCTGGGCTTCAACTGCTGGAGCGTTACCGGAACGCACGTCAGGCCACATCGCACGCCTCTGCACCACTCTCGGCTGAGGATCAGATGGTGCAATCCTCCCCGGAGGCGAGTCCGGCGAAGTGGCATCAGGCGCACACCAGTTGGTTCTTTGAGACGTTTGTCCTCGTACCGTACCTGCCGGGATACCGGGCCTTCCACCCGGACTTTCATTGGCTGTTCAACAGTTATTACAAGTCTCTCGGCTCCGAGATACCCGAAAAGAAATTGCGGGCTTCGTTCTCGCGTCCCCCGCTTGAGCAAGTCCTTGCGTTTCGTGCGCACGTCGATGCGTCCATGGACCGGCTGCTACAGCGCGAAGATGTCCCGGAAGAGGCATTTCGGAGAATCGTTCTCGGCATCCAGCATGAGCAACAGCACCTGGAATTGCTACTGACCGACATCAAACACGCCTTCTTTACGAACCCGATGCATCCGGCGTACCGGGACGGAGACACGCTGCCCACGCATCTTCATCAGCCGGCGCGATGGGTCGAGTGTGAGGGCGGGTTGCTGAGGACCGGCTACCAGTTGAACACCGCTGATCCGCTCGACTTCTGCTTTGACAATGAAGCGCCACGCCACATGGTCTACCTCCAGCCATACGCCATGCAGAACCGCCTAGTCACCTGTGCGGAATACCTCGCCTTCATGGACGATAACGGGTACGGCCGGCCCGAACTGTGGCTTTCAGAAGGCTGGAGCATGGTGGAAGCTGAGGAATGGCGCTGTCCGCTCTACTGGCAACGCGATGGGAACGACGGCAGCGGATGGCGCGTTTTCACCTTGCATGGTTGGTGCGGTTTAAGTGAAATGAGCGAGACTGCGGTTTGCCACGTGAGCTTGTTCGAAGCGGATGCCTACGCGCGATGGCGCGGTTGCCGCTTGCCCAGCGAGGCGGAATGGGAAAACGCCGCGACGGCCGTCCCTGTTCAGGGCAATCTGCTGGAGAGTGGCGTCTTACAGCCAAATGCCGCAACGTCACGTGACCTGACGCAGATGTTCGGTGACTGCTGGGAATGGACAGCGTCGGCATACATGGGCTATCCCGGCTACTCTGCGCTTCCGGGTGCGCTGGGCGAGTACAACGGCAAATTCATGTCAAGTTCCATGGTCTTGCGCGGCGGCTCATGCCTTACACCGTTGACTCATATACGGGCAACCTATCGCAACTTCTTCTCCCCCGCGACACGTTGGCAGATGTCGGGGATCCGGCTCGCGCGGTCGCACGGCAAGAGCGGATACGAGCACGCATGAGTTCGGTAGGCCATGTATCCGTTGCCACTGGGCAGCTTGCATACTCCGCTGTAGCGAATGCCGTCAAAAAAGGGCTTCTCGCGCATCCCAAGTGGCTTCCAGCATGGCTCTTTTACGACCAGCGGGGATCGCAGCTGTTTGAGCAGATTACAACCCTTCCGGAGTATTACCCGACACGGACAGAACGCGCCATCTTTACGGAACACGCCGGGAGCATTGTTCAGGCCGCGCTGCGTACCGGGTCCCGCAATGCAGTTCCCGGGCGTGCTCTGCGCTTCGTTGAGCTTGGTGCTGGATCCGCAAGCAAGACTGGCGTTCTGCTGGCGGAGGCTGTGCGGCAGCAGGGACGGACGGAGTACCTCCCCATCGATGTTTCGGAGAGCGCTCTTGAGGAGGCGTGCGCCGGCCTGTCGCGAGCCGTGAGCAACCTGTCCGTCAGCCCGCAGGTGGCCAACTATGTGACGGACCGTCTCACGATTCCAATCTATGACGGACCCACCCTGGCTCTGTACATCGGCAGCAGCATCGGCAATTTTGACCCGCCGGACGCGGTCGCGATTCTTGCCAACCTCCGCGCGCGTATGCGCCCGGGAGACTCTCTGCTGCTGGGCACCGACCTGGTGAAAGATCGCGAGACGCTCCTGGCCGCCTACAACGATGCGAACGGCGTCACCGCTGCTTTCAACCTGAATCTCCTTGCCCGCTTGAATCGCGAGTTGGGTGCGAACTTCGACGGGACGGCCTTCCAGCACCATTCCATTTGGAATGAGAAGCTTTCGCGCATCGAGATGCACCTTTGCAGCCGGCGCGCTCAGGTGGTCGATCTGGGCACACTCAGCATCCAGGTGCGGATGGCGAGCGGAGAAACAATCCACACAGAAAACAGCTACAAATTCACCGCGGAGATGGTTGCTTCCATGCTGCACCGCGCGGGTTTCGCTCCCGTCCAGCAATGGCACGATGCGCGGAGGTGGTTCGCCGTCACTCTTGCAGCCGCGCAGTAAGTTACGAAGCTGCCACGTGCCGGGCGGCTGCCCGTGCATCCCGGACCAGGTCAGGCAGGCCGACGCCGCGGTACGCATTGCCCAGCAGGTGCAGCGCGCCAAGCGCATCCACATGGCAGTCCAGTGAAGCCATCCGCTCCATGTGACCGACTTCATACTGCGGCAGCGCGTTGCGCCAGCGGCGCACCACCGTAATCTGCGGGTGCGGCAATGTCCCCAGCACTTTTTCAAGTTCCCGCAGGGCGAACGCCGCGATCTCTTCCTCCGTGGTCTGCAGCAACGCTTCGGCCTGCCCGCCGCCAAAATACGCACGGATCAACTTTCCGCCGGGCGGCACGCGGGATGGAAACTTCTGATCCGCGAACGTGCCTGCCAATAAGGCGCATCCCGCTCCACTAGGAGCAAGAAAGCCAAACCCATTGGGCAGCGTGGGAAAATGCCCGCCAGCAAACCCGAACGCCGCGATGACCGCGGCACTTGAGGGTATGCGCAGCAGGTCCGCCGCCTCCGGAGCAATGTCCTGGAGCAGCCGGCGGGATTCCGCGACCGGCGTCGCCAGCAAGACGTGATCGAACGCCTCCTGCTCACCGCTGGCGAACGTTAGCAGCCACCCTGAGGTCGTGCGGTGCATCGCACGAAGCTTTGTATTCAGACGGATCGTGCCAGGAGGTATGGCTTTTACGAGCTCCTCCACAAGCGCTCCGGTTCCGCGGCGAAGCGTGGTAAAGGTGCTGGGCCGCACAGCCCCTGTGTGCTGCGCCGACCGCGCTTGCAGGGCCAGGATCAGGGATCCATACTGCCGTTCCATCTGCACAAAGGACGGCATCACGGCGCGCACGCTCAGCCGGTGGACATCGCCGCCAAAGACGCCGCCCAGCAGGGGGGCCCCAAGCACACGCGAGACCTCCGCGCCGAAATGGCGCTCCACAAAGCTGGCCACACTCTCATCGCTGGAGGGGCACGTGGCTTTCAGTTCCGCGGCCCGGCCCGGCTCCTCCGCATAGGCCGCGCGTGCCGCGGGACTGAACAGGTCAGACTGCGCGAGCGTGTCGAGGTTTTCCGGAACCATCATCCGCATTCCATCGGGGATGGCGGAAAGCTTGCCGTCCCGCAACACCCACGTGACGCGCGTCGCATCGTTTGATGGCATCAGCTCGCGTTCCAGGCCAAGCTCGACTGCAAGCTCGCGCGCCCAGGGTTTTTCCGTCACCCACCCGTCCGGCCCGCATTCCACCACAAAGCCGCCGCGGCGAACGGTTTCGACAATGCCTCCGCAACGATGTGACGCTTCAATCAGCGTGACCCTTAGAGCGCGTCCCGCGTGTGTTTGACGGAGCAGTTCATACGCGGCTGCCAGGCCTGCTATGCCGCCGCCTGCGACAGCGATCGAGCGCGTCACGGCTAGACCGCAACGGCCATCGTGGACTCTTCGACCGGAGCAAGCGCAGTGACCAGTTCCGGCGAAGCATCCGCGTGCAGCGGACCATGCACCGGCAAACTGCGCGTGCCCCTGCGCGCCACATCGGCCAGCGCCGCAATCAGCGTGGGTGAGTCGTTCAGGCTTTCAG
>CAXUBG010000018.1:23199-27417 GCA_964249285.1 uncultured Terriglobus sp.
AAATGAGAACGCCCAGTTCCCGCGCGGTTTGCTGGAAGGCAATGTCGATGTCGTACAGAATCTCCACGTGATCGCACAGAAAACCCACCGGCTGCAGAACGACGTGGGTATAGCCTTCCTGCTTCAATGCGGCAAGCATGGTCTCCACGCTTGGCCCGATCCACGGACCGCCACTCAGGCCCTGGCTCTGGAAGCAGAAGTACCAGTCGCGCTCGTCCAGAATGTCCGCGAGTTCGCCCGCGATGTGCCGCGCCGTTGCTTTGCACTCAATGTTGTAGGTATCCGGCTCGGTCGCCAGGACCATGCCGTGGTGCTCCACTGGCTTGAACGAAGCCTGAATGGTGCGGCAAGGAACGGAGTGCGCCGTATGCAGCACCGCCGTGCGTGCGCCGGTGGCCTGCGCCGCCTCCAGCGCCTTGCGCATCGTTTCCGCAAAGGCGCGCACAAGCAGCGGGTGTTCTGACCATCCAGCAACGAAGTCAATCTGAAAAGCACCGGCAGCAGCGGTCTCCAGCGCACGGCGGTACAGGCCCACGCTGGTACGCGAGTTTTGCGGCGCCAAGCAGATGGCGCGCACCTTCTTCACACCGTCAGCCTTCATCCGCGCAACGACATCCGCGATAAACGGTTTCCAGTTGCGCATCCCCACATAGACCGGCGTGCCGATGCGCTGCTGCAGCAGGCGGCCCTGCAGCAGGGTCCACCGCGTCAGGTGCGGGCCTTCCGCTGTGGGTTCTTCCTGTAAGCCAATCTCGGCATAGCGCTCTTGTAATTCGTGCACGACATGCGGCGGCACGCCGCGTCCTCCCGTGACCAGTTTCAAGTACGCATCCATCTCGCCCAGCGTGTCCGGCGTGCCGTGCGCCAGCAGCAGGATTGCGTCAAACTGTTCCGGCTCAGGCTGCACGCGCTCGTTCTCCTCCGCCGCAACGGCCGCGGCAATCTGGCCGGAATTGCTGACTTCGTACGAGGCGAGAACTCTTTCGCCCCTCAAAGGAAACGGTGACGTTTCGCGCAATCCGTGCCCGCGCACGGCATTTCTTCGCAGGTCCGCAATAAGCTGACGCAGGGGCTCAAGCCGCTCGCGCAGCTTCAGCTTGTCGTTTGCGTAGCCCAGCAGAAAGTAGCCAAGATCACTCACCGGCGCACACTCATTTCCTGAACCCACCGCGTCACGTTGATCACATTCTCCACCGGTGTGCCGGGCACGATGCCGTGGCCCAGATTGAAAATGTGGCCGTTGCGATTGCCCGCGGCATCCAGCACTTCCTTGACACGCCGCCGGAGGATGTCCTCTGGCGCGAACAGCGTAATCGGATCAAGATTGCCCTGTACGGCGACGTGCGGCCCCGCAAGCCGCCAGCCCTCGTCGAGCGGCACGCGCCAGTCCAGCCCCAGTACATCCGCGCCCGTTTCACGCATGGTGCTCAGCAACGATGCGGTGTCGACCCCAAAGTAAATCACCGGCACCCCAAGCGCCTGGACCCGCTGCACAAGCTCCGTCGTAGCGGCCAGAACGTACTCACGGTAATCGCTCACGGAGAGCGCGCCGGCCCAGCTGTCGAAAATCTGAATCACGTCCGCGCCCGCAGACACCTGTTGCGCGGCATACTCCACCAGCACACTGACGAGCTTTTCCATCAGCAGCGGCCAGGCGAGACCGTCCGTGTACATCAGGCGCTTGGTCTCCACATAATTGCGCGACGACCCACCCTCAATCATGTAGCTGGCGAGGGTAAACGGCGCGCCAATGAAACCAATGATGCCAAGCTGATCGCCGTCCGCGCGCGGTGCCGCGAAGTGCTTCGCCACCTGCTCGATCGCCCGCGCCACGTAGATCAAGTCATCCGCGCGATCGGTGCGCAACGTCTCAATCTGTTCTCGCGTTCGCACGGGCGTATGCACCACAGGGCCTTCGCCGTTGACGAACTCGAAATCCAGGCCCATGGGCGTGAAGGGCAGCAGGAGATCGGCAAAAATGATGGCCGCGTCCACGCCCAGCCGCTCTGCCGCCGTAATCGTGACTTCAGCGGCAACGTCCGGCGTGCGGCAGATCTCCAGCAGCGAGTGATGCCGCCGCACCGCCATGTATTCCGGCATGTACCGGCCTGCCTGGCGCAGAAACCACACCGGCGTTCGATCCACCGGCTCCCGCAGACACGCCCGCACAAACCGGCTGCCGTTGCAGGCGGAAGGTGCTTCGATCAATGATTCGATGACCGTGGAAACGTCCATGTATCACGCCGATGGAGCGACGTACTCCTTCGGCAGTTCGCCCCCGCCGCCGTAGAAGAAGTCGTTCATCTGCTCCACCAGGAACTCCTGCGCCTGCGGTGTCCACGGTTGCAGCCGGTACTCATTCAGCAGCATTTTCTGGCGCTCAATCCATTCGCCCCAGGCCTTCTTGCTGACCGTGTTGTAGATCTTGTGACCGAAATCGGAGTCGAACGGCGGCTCATCCAAGCCCTCCATCTCAGCCTTGTACTTGGAACAAAACACCATGTGCGCCATATCGTATCTGCCACTCCTGCAGTTCTGATTGTACTGAGGCGCGGAGGGGCTGTGCGCTACTCGCCCTTGCCAGGCACAACCGTGCCGGACTCATCATATGGGCAGTGCCGGCAACCGTTACCGCAGCACGTGCCGCGCTTGCGCAGGTATGCAGCGGTAAACACCACGAAGGGTCCGTCGTAGTAATAGTCTTGGTCCGGTGGCGGCTGGGGCAGGCCGCTCACGCAAACAGCCCCGTTTGCGGCGGTGCCGTTGCGGGCGGAGCGCCGGTCGCCACGGAGACCGCGGGCGCACGGCGGCGAATACCGGCTGGCGTGGCAACCGCGTCCAGCGGGTGGCCGTTGCTGTCGCAGGGTACACCTCCGCGCAGGAACACCTTCCGGCCGGCTACGGAAGAGGTCTTTTCTCCCGGAACAACAATGCCAATCAGGTTGACCGGATCGCTTGCCGCCAGCGTGACCACCTGATCGTGTGTGAGATCGCGTGTTGCGCGCAGGCTTTCGACGGCTTCGGGCAGGGCAAACTGCTCCCCGGAGAAGCCCTGCACGAACCGGCCGCCCCGGATCTCGCCGCGCGCCTCCAGGCGGCGCAACATGCGGACGAGGTCGCGCCACTTGGGAGCATTTGATTCGCGCTGCAAGAGATCGCGGAAGACCACACCATAGCGCGCCAGCAGCATCCGCGCGGCCGCGGCCAGCGAAACTTCTTCTTCACGCGCTCGCTCGGGCGCGGTCAACTCGCGATGCTCATCGTCCGTGAACAGGGACCATCGTCCGGCGGTGGAGCGCGTTCCGCGGCGTGCGCCATGAACGACGGGTTCGGCGGCCAGCGGCTTGCGCTTGGGATCCATCATGATGCGCAGTTGATCGAATCCGTCGGCGCTGGCAATGCCCGCGGTGGCCAGTTCCCAAAGAGCGTTTTGCACCTGCTGCTTGCTCAACGTGCAGATGCGTTGGAGATCGCTGGTGAAGCACGCGCCGCGTTCCCGCAGTGTGTCGCGGATGCAGAGTGCCTCTGGCGAGAGTGCCAGCCGCAGCTTGTCTTCCTCGATGCATTTCGCAGCCAGTGCGGCGGGCAGCCAGTCCGCGCTCTCACGCAGGAAGAATGTAATCGGTGCCATATTGGTCGGGATCACCCGTCGAGGCGCGGCACCCTCCCCGCAGGCCCACGCCGGATGCGGCGAGATGCGGCCCCAGCCCACGGCACCGCTCAGGCAGAGCGCATCCAGCCACTTACCGTCGTAGTCGCGCACGCGCTGCGGCAGCAGATGCCGCTCCCACTCAACAGCCGGAGCCTCAAAGCCTTCCAGCTGAATCAACGCTTCCAGCACGCCCTCCTCGCCAGACAATTGCGTTTCTGACTGGAGGTGCTGCCACCGCAGCAGCCAGCGCAGGTAGACGGCGGGCGTGACCGCCTCAATCTGCTTGCGCAGCGCACCCAGCGTGAGGCGGTGAATGCGCTGCAGGATACGGCGCTCGCACCACTCCACGTCGCTGTCGTCCGCCGCGGCGGCTGGTGCCTCATACACGCCACGCAGGGCCAGACCCTGCATCTCGATGGCGACAAGTTGCTGGAAGATTGCGCGCGGGTGCAGGTGAAACATGCCGGCGATGCCGCCTGCCGTCGTGGGGCCGAGCAGTTGCAGATGGCCCTGTGTGAGCAGCCGGAGCGCGTCAGCCGAGGGTACAGTCTCAGCATCGTCTCTTC
>CAXUBG010000019.1:0-541 GCA_964249285.1 uncultured Terriglobus sp.
CTGCGGTGCGGCAGAGCCCGCAAACAAAGCGGCTGCGATGACCGCCGCGCCAAAAATTTTGATTCGTGTGTTCAACGTCCCACTCCGGTTTGCTGTAAGGGTAAAGTTCACGGCGGTCGTGGCGTGCAATTCCATGCCCTGGACTTGGCACGATGCGTCTTTCGCCCCTACTCTGGTAGACGTGAACCCTCGGGTAAAGGCTACGCTGCTTTGTGCTGTGCTGCTTGGGGCGGGCGCTGCTCTGGGGCAGGGCGTGCCTGCGTCGCCACCGCTTCATGCTGAGCCGTTTCCGCTGGCGGAGGTGCATCGCGGGTTGCACGGGACGGCGTGGACGGTGTTTGAGGGCACGGCACCGGAGCCGATGGATGTGGAGATTCTTGGCCGGCTGCAGGATGCGATTGGGCCGGGGCAGGACATGATTCTGGGACGGCTGCACGGGACGAAGCCGGAGTTTACCGGCGTCGTGGCGGGGATGAGCGGGTCGCCGGTGTACATTGACGGCAAGCTGCTGGGGGCACTGGCCTACAGGATTGGGCAGTTC
>CAXUBG010000019.1:551-13201 GCA_964249285.1 uncultured Terriglobus sp.
GATCTGCCCGTGGTGAACCCGGCGCTGGCAACTCCGCTGACCCGGCAGGCGAGCGTGAGCGGGACCGGCAACGCGGAGGTGCGGGCGATTGATACGCCGCTGGTGTTTACCGGGTATTCCGTGGATGCGATGCAGCGGTTTGGGGATGGATTTCGCTCCTTGGGGATGGAGCCGGTGAGCGGGATTGGGTCGGCATCGCCGGAGACGCGGCAGCCGGAGCCCATTGTGCCGGGTTCGGCGGTGTCGGCCGTGCTGGCGCGGGGCGATCTGAACGTGGCGGCGACGTGCACGGTGACGTATGTGGATGCGCACCAGCTGCTGGCGTGCGGGCATCCGATTACGCAGTTTGGGGATATTTCCATCCCGATGACCAAGGCCGAGGTGCTGGCAACGCTGCCGTCGCCGATGAACGCGTTCAAGATTGTAAATACGACGGAGACGGTGGGATCGTTTACGCAGGACCGGGCAAATGCCGTTGCGGGAACATTTGGGCGGGATGCGCGAATGATCCCGGTGTCGGTGGAGATTGCGCCAGAGAGCGGCTCCGGTCTGCCCGCGCAGTCATTGCACTTCGAGGTGCTGGATAACCGGCAGTTGACGCCACAGATTATGCTCGCAAGTGTTTTCCAATCGCTGAACCAGACCAATACTTCCGCCAATCAGATGAGTTTGCGTTTGACGGGGGATATTGCTCTGCATGAGGCGGGTACGATTCATCTGAACGATACCTTTTCGTCGGCCGATGGAGCACCGGCGGCGGCGGCGGCGACGCAGTACATTGCGCAGCAGTTCCTCGCGGTGTACGGCAACGAACTGGCACAGCCGCAGATCGACGCGGTACATCTGCGTGCAGTGGCGTTGCCGCGAAGGGTCTCAGCGGAGTTGGAGTCAGCCCGCCTGAGCACGAACGAGGCGCACCCTGGTGACACGATCACAGTGGAGGCGACGCTGCGGCTGTTTCAGCAGGACGCGCGTACGCTGCGCATCCCGGTGATGCTGCCATCGACGCTGAGCGACGGGCCTGTGCGAATACTGGTGAGCGATGGGGCGTCGCTGGACCGGCTGCTGACGCCGCCTGCGTCTTCGGCCGCGCGTCCGCTGGACCTGGCGGATACGGTGGCGCAACTGAACCGGAGTCACCCGAACGACCGGGTGTACGTGACGCTGCTGAACCACGAGACGCAGGGCGTGACTGCGGCAGCGGCACTTCCTTCGCTGCCGCCATCCGTTGCGAACGTGCTGCAACCGTTGCGTGGCACGCGAGAGATTTCGTTCACTTCGGAGACTGCCGCAGAGGCTGGTTCCGTGCCGGCGGAGGCCGAGGTGTCCGGCTCACAGGTTCTTACCATTCGCATTCGCTGAGGTCTCTTGATCCGTTTCGCTGCTCGCCGCTTGGCTTCTTTGTTGTTTACCGTCTTGCCTGTGTACGCGCAGGGGACGCGTCAGTGGACGGTGAGCCGCTTTGACGAGTTTGAGCGTGGCACACCCACGAACATCGCGATGCGGAACGACGGAGGGCTGGAAGCGGCACCGGCGCTGCGGACGCTGGCGACGACCACTGCTACCTTTCTGTGGTCGATTGCGGCGAGCGGGGGCGATCTGTATGGAGGGACGGGGGCTGCTTCGGGCGGGTCGCAGCTGCTGCGGATCGACGGCAAGGGGACGGTGACGACGGCTGCTTCGTTCAAGGAATTGAATGTGCAGGCGCTTCTAGCCTTGCCTGGTGGTGGCGTGCTGGCGGCAACGTCCCCGGATGGCAAGGTCTACCGGGTGACGGCTTCAGGGACTCCGCAGGTGGTGTTCGATGCGTCACTTACGGCGGAAAAGCCGAAGTACTTGTGGAGCCTTGCGCTGGCGGCGAATGGGGACTTGCTGGTGGCCGCGGGAGCACCGGCGGTGATTTATCGTGTGCCGCTGAAGACTGGACCGGCTAAGCCGGAAGTGTTCTTCCGGTCTGGCGACCAGCACATCCGGACGCTGCTGGTGGGGCCGGACGGGACTGTGTATGCCGGATCGGACGGCGCGGGGATCATCTACCGGATCACGCCGGATGGCAGGCCATTTGCGCTGTATGCCGCGCCGAAGCATGAGATTACCGCGCTGGCGCTGGACCCCACCGGCAATCTGTACGCTGCTGCCGTGGGAGATCGGCGGCCGCCGGCGCTGCCTCCGCTGCCTGCTTCAGGACAGACCGCTGTGAGCATCACCGTGTTGCAGCCGGGATCGTCCCTGTCGGCGAGCAATAACACGATTGTGCCGGATGGTTCGGAGATTTACCGAATCGCCCCGGACGGCACGCCGCAGCGGCTGCTCCAGCTGCGGGACGATGTGGTGTACGCGCTCGCGTTTCGCAATGGTGCGCTGTTTGCCGGGACCGGCAACCGCGGACGCGTGTTCCGCCTGGGTGCGAACGATGCCGGCAGCTACACCGATGTGGCGCATACGGAAACGAGCCAGGTGGTGGCAATGGTGCAGACGCCATCTGGCATTGCGATGGCGACGGCGAACAGCGGGAAGGTATTGCAGATGTCCGATGTGCCTGCTGCCGAGGCCATCTACGTTTCCGATGTCTTCGATGGGGAGACGGCGACGCGCTGGGGCCGGGCAGAGGTGCTGGGCAGCGCGGCTGGCGTCGACTTGTTTGCCCGGTCCGGAAATGTGGAGAACCCGCGCGATGCGCTGGCGAAGCTTTGGTCTGACTGGATGCCCATAAAGCCGGGTCAGACGCCACTGCCCGTGCCCTCGGCACGGTATATGCAATGGAAGGCGGTGCTGCACCCAGGCGCGCAGTTGCGGTCGGTCGCAGTGAACTATCTCACCCGTAACTTGCCGCCCGTGGTGGATGACGTGGTGGTGCAGCCGGGGGCGCGGTTGCCACCTGCCCCGCCCGCAAGTGGAAGCGGAAGTGTGGCCATCAGCTTTCGCGGACCACCGTCGTCTGCTCCGGCGCTTTCCGGGGGCGAAAGCAGCCCACCTCCGCTGATTGCACAGCGCGACCGGAACGCGGTGGCCGTGCGATGGCTGGCGCATGATCCGAACAATGACGACATGATGTTTGCACTGGATTTTCGTGATGTGCACGAACAGAGATGGCACCGGCTGAAAGACAAGATCAGCGAGCGAGCGTATTCCTTTGACTCGGCGCTGCTGCCCGATGGCGAATACGAGTTGCGGGTGACGGCGAGCGATGCGCCGGTGCACACGGATGCGGACACGCTGATGGCGGAGAGGATCTCCGCGCCGTTCACGATCGACACGACACCGCCTGTACCTGGTGCTCTCTCCGCGAGGATACGCGGCGGGCAGTTGCACGCCACGTTTGACGCGACGGATGCGACCACTCCGATTGCTCATGCGGAGTTCTCAGTAGATGCCGGTCCGTGGCAGTATCTGGAACCGGTTGGGCATCTGAGCGACTCGCTGACGGAACACTATGACTGGACGGTGCCTGTGACTGGGACGGGCGAACACACGATCGCGGTGCGTGTCTTTGACCGGAATGAGAACACGGTGAGCGTGAAGGCGTTCGCTCGCTGACGAGATCCCATGCGCTTTGAACTGTTTATCGCCGCGCGGTATCTCCGGGCGAAACGCCGGCAGGCGGTGATTGGCGTCGTGACCGGGATTTCAGTGGTTGGCGTTGCGGCGGGTGTGGCGTCGCTGATCATTGCGCTGGCAATCACGAATGGGATGCGGCGTGATTTGCAGTTGCGGCTGCTGGGGTCGACGGCGCACGTGGAGCTGATGCGAGTCGCGGGTGATGGCATTCGCGACTGGCGTCCGCTGCTGGCGCGGCTCCGGTCTGTTCCGCATGTAACGGCGGCGGCTCCAGGACTGTACGGCCAAGTGCTGATATCACGCGGAGCGCGGTCTGGCGGCGGTCTGTTGAAAGGCGTGATTCCGGCGGAAGAAAGGACCGTGTCGGACCTGTTGCAGGCTGTGCGCAGGGGAACGGCGGCGCTTTCATCGGAGACAAACCTGGTGCTGCCGCCGGTCGTGCTGGGTTCGGACCTGGCGGAGAACATCGGCGCTGAAGTTGGCGATACGGTCCTGGTGACCAGCCCGCAGGGTGAGCTGACGCCGCTCGGACTTGTACCAAAATATCAACGGTTCATGCTGGCCGGCACCTTTCACTCCGGGTTTTACCAATACGATTCGAGCTACGGTTTTGTGCGGCTTACGGATGCGCAGCGTTTGTTCTCCGAGCCGGATTTGATCTCGGTGATCAGCTTTAAGGTGGATGACCTGTACCGCGCGGACGCTGTGGGACGGAGCATTGAACAGGCGGCTGGGCCGGGCTATCAGACAACCAACTGGATGGAGCAGAACCGCGAGTTGTTCCGGGCCCTGAAGCTGGAGCAGGTGGTCACGTTTACCGTCATTGCGCTGATCGTATGCGTGGCGGCGCTCAACATCCTGATCGCGTTGACCATGCTTGTGATGGAGAAGACGCGCGATATCGCCGTGCTGATGAGCTTTGGCGTGCAGCCCGGGCAGATACGCCGCATCTTTCTCGCACAGGGTTTGCTGATCTCGCTTGCAGGCACGGTAGCTGGTTTGCTGGTGGGCTATGGTGTTGCTTGGCTTGGCGGACGGTATCGCTTTCCGCTGTCGGCTGAAGTTTACTCGATCGACCACCTGCCCTTTGCGCCGCGTGTAATTGACGGGGTGCTGGTCGCATCGGTATCGCTTGCAGTTTCACTGTTGGCTACGCTGTACCCCAGCAGTTCAGCCGCGCGGATCCTGCCAGCTGAAGCGCTGCGATATGAATAGCGAAGTGGCTATTGGTGAGCGGTGGTGCGCAGTTCTGGAAACCACGTGACCTGGAATGCTCCGGTGTTGGTGCCTTGCGAGCCTGGCTTGTAAAAGGGTGCCTTCCATCGCTCGTTCTGGTACCACGCCTTTAACTCCACGTCACGCGTGAGCCGTTTGACCAAGTCGACGCGGTAGACGTCCTGGGTGGTACCGCCTTCCTGCGTGTTTGGAAAAGTTGTGTTCGCGGGGATGAAGTCTTTGGCATTCTTCTTACGCAGATAGTTGAGTGAAACCCACTCGTTACCGGAGAGGTGATAGGTGAACCAGGCCTGGCCGCCCTTTGCCTCACGTCCGATCCAGTCGCCAAGTATGACTCCCTTATTGGTGTAACCCTGTAGTTGAATCGTTTCGACGTAGTTACCAGTCCCATTGACGCTACGTGTGGTGACATAGTCGGTGTACGTGGCTTCCACGCGGAAATCGAGCTTCGGCACAAAGGGCACACGTGGAAAGTAAATACCGGGGCGCCAACCCGCGCGGCGCGGCGCGCTGATTGGGAAGATGTCATCGTGAGTGATGGAGTCGGTATACAGCGTCGCGTATTTACGGGCAAACGGCAGGCGATAGGAAAAGGTAACGGAACTGAACCGTGCGCCTGGGTCATCACGGGAGTATTTTTCCGCGAACGTCGTATCCGTCGTATCAAAAAAGCCTTTGAAGAAGGTGTGCAATGTGACCGGTTCATGACCCGCACCGCCGAAGATGATCGAGCGCTGGAAGCTGAGTTGGAAATCCTTGGTGGGAGAGATTGCAAACATCTCGGAGTGTATCCACGGATCGCGCGGATAGGTGTGTCCTTTGAGGCTGCCGATGAAAAAGTCATACCGGAAGTTACCGGTGAGACGGCTCAGATACGGAATGCGCAACGGTTCCACGCGATTGACACGGAAGCTGTAAATATTTTCAGCGTTATTTGACCAGGCCATGGCACCGCCGAGCCCAGGTCCCAGCCATGCGTCGGATTTTCCAATGGATATTTCGTTGCCGTAGACGTGTGCGGAAAAGTTCGCTTCTAACAGGCGGAAGTTGTTCTGCGATGGCAGCGGACCCTCCGGAATGGTGGCCTGGGGACGATCGTACCCGCCGAAGAAGTCCGGCGTGCCGCCATACGGGATGCGATCGAGATAGGAGAGCGCCGCAGCTTGTGCGTAGGAATATCCGGCGTATGCCGGCGCGTGCTGATATTCGCCACGCACGTAGAGCGAGAAGGGACCGATTTCCGCGATACCAGATGCACCGTTGTAGGTATTGAAGCCGTTGGAGTATGGCCGGCCATAGTCGTTGATGAAAGTCTGACCGAGATGCCAGCTATCGCGCAGCACCGTGCCGCCCACGATGCGCGCGCCCGCATAGGCGGACTCCGTACCGTGCACCAGGCCTCGGCTGACCGGACCGTCGCGGCGCGGCTCGTCACGCAGGGCGTAGTAGAGCTTGTCCAGCAGTTCCAGCGCCTCCTCGTTGCCGTCGAAACGAATGTCGTCCTCGCTGTCGTCCAGCATGTGCAAGATGCTGCGGCGGGTCCATGGCCGCATGGACAGGTAAGCGGTATCGATGTAGCCGAGCGAATAGAGCCGCAGCATCGCGGGATAAATCCAGCTATCGACCGGTACATAGGTGGAACCGAGCGGATCTTTGACGGTGACCTTTGCGCCGTCGTATGTGTAATGGGGAAGGTAGCCCGACTGCGCGGTCTGAGTTGATGCGGCGAACATCGTGAGTGCCGCGTCAGTTGGAGCAGCGGGCTGGTGAATGCCTGCAACTTCGACGGGAGGAAGCGCCGACTGCTCAACCTGGGATGGCGCTTGTTGCGCGGAGGCGAACAACGAGAACGCCACCGTCAGCAGGAGGCGCACTGCGCGGCTCGCGCGGCGCAACACGGGATTGCGTGTGGGTGGAAGTTGAATGGGTGCTGCCACACCAATAGTCTACCCGCCGTTCAGGAAAAGGTTGTGACCCGTCACGGAACGGCAGCCAGAAGATTGCGTTTTCGCAGGTGGGCTTCAAGCAAGGCGATCGAATCACCGGCATCCGGCAGACGCAGTGCGTGAACGACCGCGCCGCCCCAACCGTTGCGTGCGCGCAGGAGGCACTCCTGCAGGACGCGGCAGACGGCGACGGCATCCACTGCGTCTACGGGCATAATGGGAACCTTTGTGCTCGCTGCGAGACGCTGTGCATCGGCGCGTGCTTGCGATTCCCCTTGAACGATCAGCAAGACGGACAGGCCGTGTTGTTCGATGAGTTGCAGCACGCCGGGCATGGCGGGAAATTCATTCAGAGACGCGATGACGACAGGGCGTGGCGTGGTGGACTTGCGAATGTTTGTTTGTTGCAGGGCGATGCCCGCGGCGTATGCCGCGCACTCGTGTGACGTGCCGGGGGTGGCGCGGATTGCAGGTCTCGCCTTGCTCTCTGGCATGGCTTTGTCTACAACGGCTTGGACCAGAGCGGCGTTGCCTTCGATCAGCAGCGTATCTCTGCGGTGCAGCTGGCCAAGCAGCGCGGCGTACACGGATTCCGGTTGCGCCGGCACGCGGGAGCGCTCCCTGCGGGACAGAGCCGAAGCGGTTGCTGGATCGAGCTTCGCGGCGCGCAGATATTGCATTGTGCGATACATGCCGCGCATGACGGCGTCACTGATCAGCGGCTTGCCCAACCTGCTCCCTCTCGCGTTTGTGCGGATGTGAGGGATGGCACCTACCTGGCCAGCGCCCCTATCCCGTGCTGCTTATTTCTTTGAAGGATCGGTGCTTTCCGTTTCGACGCCGAGTTCGGTGAAGGCACGCTGTGCCGTAGCGGCGTCTACCGCGCCTTCACGGACCAGCTTGGACAGGGCGGCGGCGACAATCGCTGCCGCGTCCACTTCAAAATGCCGGCGAAGATATTCGCGGTTGTCGCTGCGTCCGAAGCCGTCGGTACCGAGCGTGACCAGGCGGGAGCCGAGCCAGGGTGCCAGCGAGTCGGGCATGATCTTCATGTAGTCGCTGGCAGCGATGACTGGACCTTTTGCGTCGCCGAGAGCAGCGAGGAGGTAAGGCTGCTTCTCCTGCTCCGCAGGATGCAGGCGGTTCCAACGCTCGACAGCAAGAGCATCCCGGCGAACTTCGGTGTAGCTTGGCACGCTCCAGACATCAGCTTCCACGCCGTAGTTGGAGGAGAGCATATCCTGCGCCTTGACGACCTCGTTGAGGATGGTGCCGGAGCCGAAGAGCTGCACGGTGCTGTTGCCCTTCGGTGCTGGTTTGAAGCGATAGAGGCCGCGTACGATGCCTTCGCGGATGCCTTCACCCGGTGGCATCTCCGGCTGGGCATAGTCCTCGTTGTACATCGTGATGTAGTAGAAGACCTGTTCATTTTCGGTGTACATGCGGCGCAAGCCGTCCTGCAGGACGACGGCGAGTTCAAAGGCGTATGCCGGGTCGTAGCTGATGCAGGTGGGAACGGTGCTGGCGAGCACGTGGCTGTGGCCGTCCTGGTGCTGCAGGCCTTCGCCGAGCATGGTGGTGCGGCCGGCTGTGCCGCCCATCAGAAAGCCTTTGCCGCGCGAATCCGCGAACGCCCAGACCATGTCGCCGATGCGCTGGAAGCCGAACATGGAGTAATACATGTAGAACGGGACGGTGGGCACGCCGAAGTTGGCATACGCGGTACCGGCGGCAGTGAAGCTGGCCATGGAACCGGCTTCGGTGATGCCTTCCTCGAGGATCTGGCCGTCCTTTTCCTCGCGGTAGCTCAAGAGCATGTCGCTGTCGTGCGGGGTGTACTTCTGACCGTCCACGGCGTAAATGCCGACTTGCTTGATGGCGGATTCCAGGCCGAAGGTGCGGCCCTCGTCCGGCACAATGGGCACCAGCAGCTTACCGATCTTCGGCTCCTTCATGAGCGCCCGCAGGATGGCGACGAAGACCATGGTGGTCGAGACGGCGCGGCCCTTGGAGCCGCCGAGCCATTCCTTGAAGAAGTCCAGGTCTGGCGCGGCGAAGTCGAAGGGCTTGACTTCGCGTTTAGGGAGGTAGCCACCCAGTTCCGCGCGGCGTGCCTGCATGTACTGCAGCTCTGGCGCGTCCTCCGCCGGTTTCCAGGGCTTGCCGTCTTTGGCCTGATCCTCTGGGACCGGGATGTTGAACCGCTGCACGAAGGTGGTGACGCCTTCGTCGGTGAGCTTCTTTTCGTTGTGCGCGGCGTTGCGGCCTTCCGTGCTCCCGAAGCCGTAGCCCTTGACCGTTTTTGCGAGGATGACGGTGGGGCCGCCTTTGTGTTCCGTGGCGCGCTTGTAGGCATTGTAGATCTTGGCCGGATCGTGACCGCCGCGGTGGAGGCGGGCGATCTGCTCGTCGGTAAGGTCGTTCACAATTTCCAGCAGCTCGGGGTATTTACCGAAGAAGTGCTGACGGGTGTACGCGCCGCCCTTGGCCTTGTATGCCTGAAAGTCGCCATCGACAGCTTCTTCCATACGCTTTAAGAGCAGGCCGGTGTGATCCTTTTCAAAGAGCGCGTCCCAATCCGTGCCCCAAATGACTTTGATGACGTTCCATCCCGCACCGCGGAAGACGCCTTCGAGTTCATCGATGATGCGCTTGTTGCCGCGGACGGGGCCGTCGAGACGCTGCAGATTGCAGTTGACCACGAAGATGAGGTTGTCCAGTTTTTCGCGGGTGGCCAGGCCGATGGCACCGAGCGTGTCGACTTCGTCCGTTTCGCCGTCTCCGACGAAGGCCCACACCTTGCGATCCGTGGCGGGGATCAGCTTTCGGTTCTCCAGGTAACGCATGAAACGCGCCTGGTAGATGGCATTGAGCGGGCCGATGCCCATGGACACGGTGGGAAAGCGCCAGAAGTCCGGCATGAGCCACGGGTGCGGGTAGCTGGACAGGCCGGGGTGGTCGCGCAGTTCATGCCGGAAGTTGGCAAGATGAGCGCCGCTCAGACGGCCCTCAAGGTAGGCACGCGCGTAGACACCGGGAGAAGCATGGCCCTGGAAGTAGACAAAGTCGCCTGGTTGATCGCCATACTTTGCGCGAAAGAAGTGGTTAAAGCCGACCTCAAGCAGCGTTGCGAGCGAGGAATAGGTTGAGATGTGACCGCCAATGCCGGCGTCCTTCTTATTTTGGCCGTGGACCATGGCCATTGCGTTCCAGCGAATGAGCGCTTCCACCCGGCGCTCCATGTCACGGTCGCCGGGGTATGAAACTTCGTCATGCCGGGGAATGGTGTTGCGGTAGGGCGTTGCGAGCTCATTTTCGGCTTGGACGCCGGCTTCGCGCGCACGCTGGCGTAACGCCGTCATCAGGTCAGCGCCCTGGCGCGGGCCTTCGGCCACGATCATTTCGTCAAACGCTTCAATCCACTCGGCGATCTCCTGTTGCAGATCGCTTCCTGCGGGTAATGCTACCTGTGTCGCCATGGTGCGCTCCAACGTGTTGCCGGGTTGTCGTGGGCTGATTATAGGTTTGGATGCGACCGCCTGGTAAGGGCGCGCGTAGTGCAGGGGCGGAAGCCGTTCCCGTATCATGGTATATGCCCTCGCTGCAGCGCGCCCGCCGGCAGATTACGCGCCGCCGCTTTCTTGCGGCCGGGGCGGTCACTGCCGCGACGCTGAGCCTGTACTCTGGTGAACTGGAGCGGCATGCGCTGACAACGGTGCACCGGACCGTGCGGATTGCCAACCTGCCCGGCAGCTTTCACGGGTTCACCATTGCGCAGATCAGTGACATTCATTACCGCGACTTTGATGAGCCATATTTTGTCGAGCTTGCGGTACGTCAACTGAACCTGTTGAACCCGAACATGGTCGCGCTGACGGGGGATTTCATCACAGCGCACCGGGTCCCGGGCCACGCCCGTGAGTCCGCCAATGGCGACGCGGACGAGTGCGGCGCGATCCTCTCCGGAATCAGGTGTCCGCTGCGCTTCAGCTCGCTGGGCAATCACGATACGGTTGACATTCCGGGTGCGCTGGACGCGTTGCGGCGGCACGGTCATTCGCCGCTCTACAACCAGTTTGTACCGTTGGACCTGCGCGGCGACCGCATTTGGATCGCAGGCGTGGCCGACGCCTACTTCGACGTGCCGAACCTCCCTGCGGCGATTCCGAAACGCAAGGCAAACGAACCTGTGATCCTGCTAGGACATGAGCCGGACTTCGCGGATACCGTGGCACGGTATCATCCTGTGGATCTAATGCTGGCGGGACATACGCATGGCGGGCAGGTGCGTTTGCCGTTTATGCCGCCCATGTTCCTGCCGGCAATGGGAGTGAAGTACATCAGCGGGCTGTTCAGCGTGGGCAAGACGCAGTTGTATGTCAATCGCGGCTTAGGCACCATGCACCTGCCGTTCCGGCTGAACTGTCCGCCGGAGTTGACGTTGTTGACGCTGCAGCCTGCGTGAGGTCGGGGCATTTGGCTCAGGGGGAGCGACTGGGCATCGAGAAAGCTGACGTCAGCGGCTGAAGCCGCATTCCGGGCGGCTTGGTCAGCTGGCGGGCGGCCAAGTCAGCTGGCGGCGCGGGCCGGCTTCTTTTCGCGGGGTTTCACTTCGGCCAGCGTGGTGGAGACGCCGGACTGGCGGTCCATCCAGGTGTCCAGCAGCGCCTTTTTGAAGCGCCAGCGATTGCCGAGCTTGAAGGCGGGCACGAAGCCCTCCGACGCATAGCGGTACAGCGTATCGCTGCTGATACCGAGGTAGTCCGCCGCCTGGCGGATGTCCATGACCTCGCGAACCGTCGTCTGTGCGGCGCTTGCCATAATCTTCAAGTCCTGAAGGAGAAGGGATACCGATGCAGCATTCCTTGTACCCTGTTTCGGGCCGTGAGACAAGAGCATACCTCCCGCGGCGTCCTAAGCCGGTTCGGCATCTGTGCCAGCGTAGAGCGCTTCGATCTCATCTGCGTACTTCTGCGCGACGATGCGCCGCTTCAGCTTCATGCTGGGCGTGAGCTCGCCCGTGTCGATGGTCCACTCCTCCGGCACAATGCGGAAGCGCTTCACTTTTTCCCATGGTGAAGCTTCCGCGTTGACGCGGTCGAATTCCTGCTGGTACCGCTCGATCACGCGCGGCTCGCGGATCATGGCTGCCCGGTCCGCTGCGGCAATGCCCTGCTGCTTCGCCCAGTCATCCAGGGCCGCGGCGTTGGGCGAAAGGATCGCCGTCACGTACTTGCGGCGGTCGCCCTGCAATGCGACGTGGCCGATCAGCGGTGACACCTTCAGCTTGTTCTCGATGGGCTGCGGAGCGATGAACTTGCCGCCAACCGTTTTGATCAGTTCGCGCTTGCGGTCGGTAATGCTGAGGAAGCCGTCCGCGTCGATTGCGCCAATGTCGCCTGTTCTGAACCACTCGCCATCCATGACG
Organism: uncultured Terriglobus sp.; assembly: GCA_964249285.1. Taxonomy (GTDB): domain Bacteria; phylum Acidobacteriota; class Terriglobia; order Terriglobales; family Acidobacteriaceae; genus Terriglobus. The sequence continues at coordinate 12,720 of CAXUBG010000019.1, forward strand.
GCCGCGGTTTCCTCCGGCTTTCGCCAGTAGCCGGAGAAGACACCGGGCCCTCGCACTTCAAGCTCGCCGTCTTCTGCGAAACGGCATTCAGTGTTCGGCATCTGCGTGCCAATGGTGCCAAGTTTGTTACGGCCGGGCTGGTTGACCGCGATAACGGGCGATGTTTCCGTCAGGCCGTAGCCCTCCAGGATGGGAATGCCCGCGTCAGCGAACCAGCGTGCAAGGTCGATGCCGAGCGGCGCGCCGCCAGAGACGTAGACCTTGACGCGTCCGCCGAAGGCTTCGCGCAGTTTGCTGTACACCAGCCTGTTGGCCAGCTTCCATGCGAGCGGCGTTGGTGTTTTGCCGTTGGCCACTGCGTCGCGGTGCTTGCCGCCGGTCTGAATGGCCCATGCAAAGATCTTCGCCTTGAGGCCGCCGGCCTTCATGGCTTTGCCCTCGGCCGACTGCCGGACCCGCTCGTATACGCGCGGGACGGCGAC
>CAXUBG010000019.1:13211-26856 GCA_964249285.1 uncultured Terriglobus sp.
GCGACAAAGATCGTGGGCTTCACCGCGGCCATGGCGGGCAGCACGCGCTCCGGCCGGCCAACGTAGGCGAGCGTCACATTTTCCGCAAAGAAGAGGTAGTCAATGTGCCGTGCAGTGACGTGCGAGAGCGGCAGGAACGACACCATCAGGTCGTCCGGGCCGAACTGGAAGATGCTGGTGGTCATCGACAGATTTGAGGCGATATTGCCATGCGTCAGCATCACGCCCTTGGCATCGCCCGTTGTTCCGGAGGTGTAGATGATGGTGGCCAGATCGCCTGGCTCGATGGCGCGCAGGGCTGCATCGAATTCAGGATCGCGGGCGCTGCTCTCATCACCAGCAACGACATCCGCAAATGCAAGTGTGCCGTCACCGGATGCGTGGTCCATAACAACGACGGTATGAATCACCTGAACGCGTTGCACTTTCTTCGCAAGTTCCGGCGTGGAGACGACGGCGATGGTTGCGCCGCTGTCTCGCAGTTGCGCCGCGGTCTGCTCCGCCGTCAATGTGGGGAACATGGGTACGTCCACCGCACCGATGGCGAGGCAGGCAAAGTCTGTCACGGCCCACTCCCAGCGGTTCTCCGCGATCAGCGCCACCCGATCGCCTTTACTGATGCCGTGGCCGCGCAGCCACACCGCGAGACGATGTGTCCTCCAGTACAGGGCATCGCATGAGACCGGCTGCCAGGCGTCTCCCGCCTGGGTCAGAATCGCCCGTTCAGAACCACGCGCGGTGGCGTGCAGAAAAACATCGTTCAGCGTACGGAGTTGCATGTGCTCCCCTGAGACCGTGACAGTCAGATGCACATCATGCTACAGGCGAAGCACGGAGGCGGGCTCGTGAGCGAGCGTCCAGGTAGAACGCGCAGACTCAAAAGCTGGAACGCGAAGGACGCAACGGTAGGACGCAAAGGGCGCAACGGTAGAACGCAAAGGGCGCAAGGAGTAGACACGCTAGATAAGAAAGGTGCAGAAGTGGTGAATGCTTCGCGGCCTTGGCGCAAACCTTCGCGTCCTTCGCGTTCTGCCTTTCACGCTTGCGGCAGCGGAACACACTGCACGAAGTGCGCGGACGCACGCTCCCAGTCCGCAAGCAGGCGTGCAGCGAGCGAGCTTTGGCTGCGGGCGGCATGTTCCTCCAGCAGCTTGTGCAGGTCCGTTTGCGCGGCTGCGTCCACTTCGGCAAAGGGCGTGGCCCGCAGGAACTCCGCGTGATAGCGTGTCTGCGACAGGATCGTACCACCGGGGTCGTAGAGCCAGGCGGTGCCGCCCGTCATGCCCGCACCGAAGTTGAGACCGACCGGTCCAAGCACGACAGCCATGCCACCCGTCATGTACTCGCAGCCGTGGTCGCCGATGCCTTCGACCACCGCGGTGGCACCGGAGTTGCGCACGGCGAAGCGCTCTCCCGCGCGGCCCGCGGCGAAGAGCTTGCCACCCGTTGCGCCATAGAGTGCGACGTTGCCCAGGATGACGTGCTGGCCGCTGTCCTTTGCGGCAAGGCCGCGCGCGCGCAAGACGATCTCGCCGCCACTGAGTCCCTTGCCGACAAAGTCGTTGGCCTGGCCGGTGAGTTGCAGGTGCATGCCCTCGACCGCAAAGGCACCAAACGACTGCCCGGCGGTGCCGTTGAAGCGCAGCGTGACCGATTGGGCTGGCATGGGCGACTCGGCCTTCGCACGCAGGATCGCGATCTCACCAGCGATACGTGCGCCCACGGCACGGTCCTTGTTGGCGATCTCGCTGTCGATCTCAAAGCTTTCGCCGCGCGCAACGGCGGCCAGCGCAGGCTCGACCCACTCCTCGTCGAGCGCGGGACGGCTCTGCGGGCGGTCGTTGCGAATGCCAGCCCAGCGGCGCGGGCCGTCGCCTGTTTGCGCCAACATGGGCGAGAGGTCGAGTCCGCCGTCGCTGCGCACCTGCTCCAGCAGACCGGTCCGTCCTACGGCTTCGTCAATGCTGGCAAAACCGTAGCGCGCCAGCAGTTGCTGCAGGTCGCCCGCCAACTGTTCGAAAAACCGGACCACATGCTCGGGCTTGCCGCGGAAGCGGGCGCGCAGCTCGGGCTTCTGCGTGGCAATGCCCGTCGGGCAGGTGTTCAGGTGGCACTGACGCGCCATGTCACAGCCAAGCACGACCAGAACCGAGGTGCCGAAGGCGTACTCATCCGCGCCAAGCAGGGCCGCGATCAGGACATCACGGGCCGTGGAAAGGCCGCCATCGGTGCGCAGGCGGACACGTCCGCGCATACCGTTGGCCATCAGGGTTTGCTGTGCTTCGGCAAGGCCAAGCTCCCACGGATTGCCGGCGTACTTGATGCTGGAGAGCGCCGCCGCGCCGGTGCCGCCGGTGTTGCCCGCGATGACCACGTAGTCCGCATAGGCTTTTGCAACGCCCGCAGCGACCGTACCCACGCCGCAGCTCGACACCAGCTTGACACCGACGGCGGCGCGCTGATTGACCCGCTTCAGATCGTGGATAAGCTGCGCGAGATCCTCGATGGAGTAGATGTCATGGTGCGGCGGCGGCGAGATGAGCGGCACACCGGGTTGCGCATGACGCAGACGCGCAATCAGCCCCGTCACTTTATGACCCGGCAGCTGGCCGCCTTCGCCAGGCTTGGCACCCTGCGCGACCTTGATTTCGATTTCCTCCGCGTGGGCCAGGTATTCGGCGGTGACACCGAACCGCCCGCTGGCAATCTGCTTGATCTTGTTGTTCAGGTGGGCGTGCACGGCGGGTGCTTCGACGATGGGTTCGGCCACCGCGACACCGCCTGCCGACGGCTTGTTGACGAACGCGGACGCTTCGCCCTCCGGCACGATGCGGCGGTTGCCGGGGTGCGGGCGGTAGACGTCGGAGTCTTCCCCGCCCTCGCCTGTGTTGGACTTGCCGCCGATCATGTTCATGGCGATGGTGATAGTGGAATGCGCTTCCGGACTGAGCGAACCGAGGGACATGGCACTGGAGATGAACTTCTTCATCAGTACATCTGGTGCCTGAACCTGTTCCAGGGCAATCTCCGGCCCGGCGGGACGGATTTCAAGCAGGTCGCGCAACACTGCCGGGCTGCTCTTCTCGGCTACAGTGCTCGAGTACAGCTGAAACGCCTTGGCTGGATCCTGCGGCAGCGGCACGTTGCGCGCGCTGCCCACGACGGACTGCAATGCCTTAACGTTCGAGGGCTGCCAGGCGTGCGGCTCGGCAACGTCGGCCTTGCGGAACTTGACCCAGCCGTAATCGGGCAGGTCGAGTTTCGCCTGCAGTTCAGCCGCGACAGGCGCGCCCCACAACTGACGGATGCCGTGCTCGATCTGCTCAAAGCCGATGCCGCCCAGTGGCGCGGGTGTCTGCGGAAAGCAGCGGTCCACCATGGCCTGGCTGAGACCGAGGATGTCAAAGGGGTACGCACCGCGATAACTGTCCACCACGCTGACACCCATCTTGGACATGATTTTGGCCAAACCCGCGTCGAAGGCTTTCAGCATCTTGACTTCCGGGATTTTGGGGTCGCCGTCCGCACCGGCGGACATGCGTGCCGTTTCCAGCGCAAGCCATGGGCAGACCGCGCCCGCGCCATAGCCGATCAGCACAGCCGCGTGGTGCACGTCGCGCACATCACCCGCTTCGACGGCAATGCCGGTTCGTGTGCGCAGACCAGCCTGCACCAGCGCATGGTGCACCACGCTGACGGCGATGGCCATGGGAATGGGAAGCTGCTCCGCGTCTGCGTTGCGGTCGCTCAGCAGAAGGATTTCGACGCCCTCCCGTACCAGTTCCACCGCATTCGCGCACAGCGCCTCAATGCCGGTTTCAAGCGAGTACCGCGCGGCAAAGACGCACTTCAACTCACGCAGCCGCAGGGTGTCGCTGTGCGGGTATCTGCCCTGGCGCAGCGATTCCATCTTGCCGATGGAGAGAAACGGCGAGCGCAGGGACATGCCGCGCAACGCCGCATCCTTACTGAGCAGGTGTGACCATGGCCCGAGCCGCGTGTGCAGCGAGACGACGATGGCTTCGCGCAGCGGGTCAATGGCCGGGTTTGTCACCTGGGCAAAGCGCTGGCGGAAGTAGGCGTAGATGGGCCGGGGCGTGCGCGCCAGGTAGGCGAGAGGCGTGTCATCGCCCATGGACCAGACGGCGTCCTTCGCGTCCGTGGCCATTGGCTGCAACACCATGCGTACGTCTTCCTTGGTGTAGCCGAAGTTGCGCTGCGCCTGCAGCACCGCACCAGTGTCCGTGGCAGGCAGATCGATCCACTCGGCGGAAATGGTGCTGTCGTCCACAAGCGGCGCATAGGCACCGCCCGCGTCGAACAGGTCCAGCAGATCGTCGTTCTCGTAGATCTTCTGCTCCTGAAGATCGACGACCAGCATTTGACCCGGGCCGAGCCGTCCGCTGTGGATGACAGTCTCTGGATCGAGATCGACCAGGCCTGCCTCAGAGCCAGCGACAACGAGGCCGTCCTCTGTGATGGCGAAACGGCTGGGACGCAGGCCGTTGCGGTCCAGCGCCGCACCGACGTAACGGCCATCGGAAAAGGCGAGCGCTGCCGGACCGTCCCACGGCTCCGTTACATCCATGTGGTATTTCAGGAAGTCGGATTCGCGATTGGCGACGGCCGGCGGCAGCAGGATACGCAGCGCTTCAGCCACGGTGCGTCCATTGTGCGCGAGCAGTTCGACGGTCTCGTCCAGGCTGGTGGAGTCAGTGCCGTCGGCGGTGAGGATGGGCATGCACTCGGCCGGCAGCGTTTCATAGCGTGCCCTCATGCGGGCGCGGTTGCCCCAGACGGTGTTGATTTCGCCGTTGTGCGCCAGCGCACGCCCGGGCTGGGCACGGTGCCATGCGGGCGTGGTGTTGGTCGCGTACCGCTGATGAAAGAGAGCGAACGGCGTAACGTAACTGCCGTCCTGGAGGTCCGGATAAAACTCCGGCAGGAGCCGGCCGATGCACATCGACTTGTACACGATGGTCCGGGACGAGAGTGAGGCCACATAGCCGGTGGTCTCGCCAGCCTCAAACGCACGCTCAAAGGCCTTGCGCGCCAGGTATAGCCTGCGCTCGATGCCGTCCGGCGCACCCGTGACCAGCACATGCTGGATGCGCGGCATGGTGCTCAGCGCGATCTGGCCCAGCACATCGGGCCGCACGGGAACATCGCGCCATGCCAGCACCGTTACACGCTGTTGCTGAAGGCATTGTTCCAACACCTCCGCGGTGTTTGCGCCTTCCGCCGGCACAAAGATCACGCCCACGCCAAGCGGCTGACTTTCCTCGAGGACGATGCCTGCCTCACGCAGCAGAAGGGCACGCGGTACGGCAGACATGATGCCGACGCCGTCTGAACTTTTGCCATCCGCGGCAACCGCGCCACGATGCGCGAGACGCGCCAGTGCAGTCAGGGCGTCCTGGAGAACGGCATGCGATGGGGTATTCCGGGAAGATGCCACAAATCCGACACCGCACGAGTCGTGCTCGAAGCGCGGATCGACAAGCGAGCGCACGGCGGTGCGGGACGGCGGTTTCGCGCACGCGCTCGCAGCTGTGCGCTGGAGTTGCGGGAGAGGTGTGGCCATGGCTCATTGTATGTCCCAAATGGGGACTTCTCCCGACTTTGGAACAGACTTTCTGTAAGGATGCTTAACTAACCTGCGCGGCGGTGCGCACTGGCCGGTTCATGTATATTTATACATGCGAGTGCATACTTATGCATCCCGGCAGGGCAACCCGCATCGTATGAACTGGCCGGTATTCAGCCGTGAGGGTTTCACCTGGCGCTGCCCTCACCTCGGGTCCGCCAGGACGGGCTAGGCAGAGGAACGAAGTTGAAGCAGCAGCGTCACACAGCAATACGGGAGATCCTCCAGACGGAAAGTGCCTCTTCCCAGGATGAGCTGCGGAAGAAGCTGGCCAAGCGGGGATTCACGGTGACCCAGGCCACGCTGTCGCGCGACATGCATGAGTTGCGCATGATGAAGGGGCCGAATGGATATGCACTGCCGGAAGACGGTGACGAGGAAGATGACATGCCCGGCATTCGCGAAACGCTCGCGAACTTCGGCATGGAGGTGAAGCAGGCGCAAAACCTGCTGGTGGTGATTACGACGACAGGGTCTGCGCAGCCCGTGGCGGCGGCGCTGGATTACGAGGACTGGCCGGAGCTGATGGCAACCATCGCCGGCGACGATACCGTGCTGGTCATCTGCGCGGACGCGGTACAAGCCGCTCTCCTGAAGGAGCGCATGGAAGGTTTGATCGGTTGAGCACGTTTGCTATCGCGGAGGAGCTGGACATGCCGCTCACCGCAAGAGGATCAACAGTACGCACCGCCGTCGCAGGCGTGACAGGCTACGCCGGCGCCGAGTTGGCGCGCCTCCTGCTGGCCCATCCGCGCCTCGTGGACGCGCGTCCGGTGTTTCTGGGCCGCATGGGCGCTGAGCCGGACGGCACAACCCTGTACGATCTGCACCCGCAGCTTGCGCGCAACGATGGTCTGCCGGCACCGCCGGTGGTGCCCTTCACATGGGAGATGCTGCGTGACGCAGGCACGGAAATCCTGTTCCTGGCCACGCCGCATGAGCAGTCGCGTGCCTGGGTTCCGGACGCTCTGAACGCGGGCATGCGTGTGATCGACCTTTCCGGTGCGTGGCGGCTGCATGATTCAGCCAACGCGGCGGTGTACGGTCTGCATGACGAAGTCCCGCTGCTGGCGTCCGTGCTGCAGAGAGAAGCCGTGTATGGATGCCCGGAGCTGCATCGCGAGCTGATTGCGGGCGCGCGTCTGGTGGCGAACCCGGGGTGCTATGCCACGTCGATCATCCTTGCCCTTGCGCCGCTGCTGCGGGCTGGGATCGTCGATGCCGGGCATGGCATCGTGTGCGACGCGAAGTCTGGCGTCTCGGGCGCGGGCAAGACACCGACAGCGAAGACGCACTTTATGTCTGCCGCGGACAACGTATCGGCCTATGCGGTCTTTGGTCACCGCCACATGGGCGAACTGCTGGAGCAATTGCATCTCACGCCGGACCAGATTCAGTTCACACCGCATCTCCTGCCGGTGCCGCGCGGCATTCTGTCCACCATCTACGTGCGTCTGCGTGACCGTACGTCACAGGAAGAGGTTGAACGGGTTTTCCGGACCTTTTACAGCAGCAGCCCTATGGTGCGGGTGCGGCGCGCGGGCGACCTGCCGCAGATATTGCACGTCGCCGGCACAAGCTTTTGCGACATCGGGTTTGAGCTTGCGCCGGACGGCAAGCGGCTGGTGCTGGTGAGCTGCCTGGACAACCTGCTGAAGGGTGCTTCAGGACAGGCAGTGCAGAACATGAACGTGATGGGCGGTTGGGGCGAGGCGGAGGGATTGCTGTGAAGGACGTGGGGAAGCTGGGGGGCGCGGCGCTGGAAAAGCCGGAGCTGCTCCATGCGATTGGGAAGGCCATCGCGGAACTCGTAACGGATGGGCATCAGGTGGCGATCGTCCATGGCGGCGGCGTGCAACTGACGCGCACCTTGCAGCAGATGGGCAAGCAGAGCGAGTTTATCAGCGGCCTGCGCGTGACGGATGCCGAGACGCGCGATGCCGCGTTGATGGTGCTGGCGGGGCGCGTGAACAAGTCGCTGGTGGCGTCGCTGGGCCAGCAGGGGCAGGCGGCTGTAGGCATCTGAGGCGGCGATGGGCATGTGTTCCGGGCGCGCAAGAAGCAGACCATGCCGGACCTGGGTTTTGTGGGTGAGATTGCCGCAACCGATCCGCGCTGGCTCGACGCGATCTGGAAGATGGGCGCGGTGCCGGTCATCAGCTCCATCGCGCTGGGCTTCGATGGCGAGTACTACAACATCAACGCGGATGAGATGGCCGCGGCAACCGCGATTGCGACGGCGGCGGACGCGCTTGTCTTTCTAACCGACGTGCCCGGCGTGAAGGGTGCGGACGGGCGGGTGATGCGCTGGCTGTCCCTGCGCGAACTGCCGCACATGGAGAAGCAGGCCGTCATCAGCGGCGGCATGTTGCCCAAGCTGCACGCCTGCCGCGACGCTCTGCTGGCGGGTGTGAAACGCGTCCGCATTCTGCCGGCGGAGGTCGCGACGATTTTGCCGGACCTGATCAGCACCAGGGTCAACGACGGCACGGAGGTGATGGTCGCATGAACACAACACAATCGCACACACGGACGGAGGACACCATGGGAGGTGCAGCACACATGAACTTGATCGCAACCCAGGCCGCGGAACAGAAGCTGCTGCTGCAAACCTATGACCGCCATCCCATCCTGTTGACGCGAGGCGAAGGTGTCCACCTGTACGACGATGCAGGCAACCGCTATCTTGACCTGCTGAGCGGCATCGGTGTGTCCGCGCTGGGCTACGGACACCCAGCCATTACGCGCGCCATCAACGACCAGGCCGGACGTCTGCTGCATACGTCGAATCTCTTCTACCACGACGGCTCCGCAACACTGGCGCTGAAGCTGACAGAGATCACAGGCATGGATCGCGTCTTCTTCTGCAACAGCGGCACCGAGGCATGGGAGGCGGCGCTGAAGCTGGCGCGTGCGCACGCAGGTCTGCTGCGCGGCGAAGGCAAGCGCGTAGGCAACCGGTTCATCGCCATGGAGCATTCCTTCCACGGGCGCACCATGGGCTCCGTCGCCACCACGCATAAGGAGAAGTACCGCCAGCCGTTTGCGCCGGTGATGCCGGATGTTGTCTTTGTCCCGTTCAACGACGTGAACGCGCTGCGCGCCGCCTTTGATGACGAAGTCTGCGCGATCTGCCTGGAGCCGCTGCAGGGTGAGGGCGGGATCCATCCCGTGTCACAGGAGTTCTTCGCCGCTGCCCGAGAATTGTGCGACAGCACCGGTGCGTTGCTGATGGCGGATGAGATCCAGAGCGGCATGGGACGCACAGGCAAGTGGTGCGCCTACCAGCATTACGGCATCCAGCCGGACGTGACCACCCTGGCCAAGCCAATCGCCGGAGGCCTGCCCATGGGTGCCATGCTGTGCACGGAAGAGGCCGCGCGTGCCATGCACCCCGGCATGCATGGCACGACCTTTGGCGGGGGGCCGCTGGTGTGCGCGGTGGCTATCGCCGTGATCGACGAGATCCAGCGGTCGCACCTGCTTCAGCATGTCGCGGAAACGGGGGCGTATTTCATGGCGCGCCTGCGTGACCTTGCCGCGGAACAGGACGGCATCGTTGAAGTTCGCGGGGCTGGATTTATGATTGGGGTAGAAATGCGCACGGCAGAGCTGGCCAAGGAACTCGCGGACCGGATGCTGCATGAGCATCGCATCATCCTGAACCGCACCAGTGAAACGGTGCTGCGGTTCCTTCCACCATTCCTGATCACCAAGGCACACGTCGACGAGGCACTTGCCGCGCTCGCCAGCCTGTTGCATGAGGTGGGCACGGCAGAGGCCGTGCTTGCCGGAGAAGAAGTACATGGGTAGTAAGACCGTCGTTATGAATGCAGGCGCAAACGGCAGCGCGGCTGTGCTGGAAACGAAGCCAAAGGTGGCGCTTGGCATCCAGTCCGACGCAGCCTTCAGCCAGGCTGCCAAGTCTCTTCGCGGCCGTGATTTCTGTTCCATGGCGGACCTGTCCGCACAGGAATTGGCCGCCGTGATGGAGCTGGCACACGCCGTCAAGTCGCATCCGGAAGACTTCCGGCACGCGCTCGATGCCAAGCAGATGGTCCTCATTTTCGAGAAGGCTTCGCTGCGCACGCGCCTGACGTTTGAGGCCGCGATCAACACCTGCGGCGGCAATGCCATCTTTGTCGATCAGACCGCCTCGCCGCTGGGCGAGCGCGAATCACTGGCCGACGTGGCGCATAACCTGGAGCGCTGGATGAACGTCATCGTCCTGCGCACGTACGCGCACGATACCGTCACGGAGATGGCCGGCTTCAGCAAGGTGCCGGTGATCAATGCACTCTCCGATTACGAGCATCCCTGCCAAGCCATCACGGATTTCATGACGATTGAGGAGCGTTTCGGCTCAGCGGAAGGTGTGAAGTTCACCTATGTGGGCGATGGCAACAACGTGTGCCACTCGCTGATGCTGTGCGGTGCGCTGCTGGGCACGCACGTGACCATTGCCACACCCAAGGGGTACGAGCCGAAGCTGGACGTCATTCACAAAACCATGGCCATTGCGGAGGAGACCGGCAGCACGCTGACCCTGCTCCACGATCCCGTCAAGGCGGTGACCGGGGCCGACGCGGTGTACACCGATGTGTGCATCTCCATGGGCCAGGAGAACGAGACGATGCGCCGTACGCCCATCTTCAAGCCGTACCAGGTGAACGAGCAACTGATGGGAAATGCCGCGCAGCACGCCGCCTTTATGCACTGCCTGCCCGCGCACCGCGGACAGGAAGTGACGGACGCCGTCATGGACAGCGAGCAGTCGCTCGTCTTTGAGCAGGCGGAGAACCGGCTGCACGCCCAGAAGGCGTTGCTGCTGATGCTGCTGGGCGGAGCCAAGCGCATCCCGCGTGACCGCGGCGCAAATGGCAAGCGCCGGAGAACGCTGGCGTAGAAGCAGAACGCGAAGGACGCAAAGGGTTTCGCGAAGGACGCAAGTATTTCCCGGGCGGACTCAAGGGGTGTGGCAACGCTGCAAAGAGTTTGCGAAAGATGCAACAGTTTGCGGAGGACACCACAACAACGTCGCGCCCTTCGCGTGCTTCTCCTTCGCGGCCTTCGCGTTCTGCCTGTAAACATTTCCTCTAAGCACCACCGCACGAAAGGCACTCCATGTCCGTCATCCTTGAATCGCTGCCGGTTGGCCAGAACGTCGGCATCGCTTTCTCCGGCGGCTTGGACACCTCCGCCGCGCTGCACTGGATGAAGCGGAAGGGTGCGGTCCCGTACGCCTACACCGCCAACCTAGGCCAGCCGGATGAGACGGACTACGACGCCATCCCGCGTAAGGCTCTGGAGTATGGCGCGCAGCAGGCCCGTCTGATCGACTGCCGCGCGCAACTGGTGCGCGAGGGCATCGCTGCGCTCCAGGCGGGTGCGTTCCACATCACGACGGCGGGCCAGACCTACTTCAACACCACGCCCATCGGCCGCGCTGTTACCGGCACCATGCTGGTCACGGCCATGAAGGAGGACGGCGTCAACATCTGGGGCGACGGATCCACCTACAAGGGCAATGACATTGAGCGGTTCTACCGCTACGGCTTGCTCGTCAACCCGGACCTGAAGGTGTACAAGCCGTGGCTTGATACTGCCTTCATCGACGAACTCGGTGGCCGCGCGGAGATGTCGGCCTTCCTGCAGGCGAGCGGTTTTGACTACAAGATGTCTGCCGAGAAGGCCTACTCCACGGATTCCAATATCCTTGGTGCGACGCACGAAGCCAAGGACCTCGAACACCTTTCGACTTCCATGAAGATTGTCTCGCCGATCATGGGCACCGCCTTCTGGCGCGATGATGTGGCTGTGCCGAGCGAAGAGGTCAGCGTGCGCTTTGAAGAAGGCGTTCCAGCCGCGCTGAATGGCACCGGGTACGCCGACTCGGTCGAACTGATGCTGGAGGCGAACCGGATTGGCGGCCGCCACGGGCTTGGCATGAGTGACCAGATCGAGAACCGCATCATCGAGGCCAAGAGCCGCGGCATCTATGAAGCGCCTGGCCTCGCATTGCTCTTCATCGCGTATGAGCGCCTGATCACCGGCATCCACAACGAGGACACCATCGAGCAGTACCGCGAGAACGGCCGCACGCTGGGGCGGTTGCTCTACCAGGGCCGCTGGTTTGACCCGCAGGCGCTGATGCTGCGTGAGGCGGCGCAGCGATGGGTGGCGCGCCCCATTACCGGCGAGGTCACGCTCGAGCTGCGGCGGGGCAACGACTACTCCATCCTGAACACCGAAAGCCCGAACCTGACCTTTGCCGCCGAACGCCTCTCGATGGAGAAGACGGAATCCACCTTCTCGCCGCGGGACCGCATTGGGCAGCTCACCATGCGCAATCTCGACATCACCGACACGCGGGCCAAGCTGCAGACGTACGCCGCGTCCGGCCTCATCAACCTCAGCAAAGGCTCCGAGATGCCGCTGCTCGAGAGCACGAAGGCAGAGGCGTGATGGCGAATGAATCCACAAGATGTGGTCCGGGCGCTTTCGCGAGCCGCTAAATCAATTCTTTGAGCAATGGCAGCGCTCATTCCCGTTTGACTGGCGGCTGATTCAAGCTGAGATAAGCGCTAGCGGCGCACATGCGCGAATGATTGCTGCTGCTGGCATTCTCAATGGGGGAGAAGAAGAAGAGATTCTTCGCAACCTGAGGGCCATAGGCAATCAGGAAGGCATCTGTGATGAACGCAGCATGTTTGATCCCAATGCCCCCTTTGCGGCTTCTGCTGCGCAGGCTGAAGATGTCCACCACTTTGTGGAGCTGGAACTAAATCGTCACATAGGGGACCTTGCTTTAAAACTTCATACGGGGCGCAGCAGGAATGAGCAGATCGCTACCGACATGCGGCTGTACGTCAGCGACGCTATGTATCTCATTGCTGAAGGGATGAAGCGCTGGGCGCTTGCATTGACCGGTCTAGCGGAGCAGGCCGGAACTGCTGTGATGCCCGCGTACACACATCTGCAACGCGCTGAACCGGTTCTTGTCGCGCATTGGTTGTTGGCATACGTGGCCATGGTTGAACGTGATCTGTCGCGGCTTGCGGACTGCAAGCGGCGGCTGAACTTCTGTCCTTTGGGTTCAGGTGCTGTGGCCGGAGCGACCCTGCCGCTGGACCGCAACATAGCAACTCAATTTCTTGGGTTTACGGCGCCAACAGCAAATAGTATGGACGCCACCTCCGACCGGGACTTCGCTATCGAATTTGTACAGGTGTTATCTCTCTTTTCATTGCACGTATCCAGATTTGCGGAGGAGATCACCTTATTTGCTTCGTCCGAGTTCGGTTTCGTAGAACTCCCGGAAGCGTTCTCAACCGGCTCTTCCGCCATGCCGCAGAAGAAGAACCCGGACATGACGGAGTTGCTGCGCGGAAAAACTGCGCGAGTTGCAGGAGCACTCTTTACACTGCTCATGCTGGTGAAGGGACTTCCTCTTGCATACAACAAAGACCTTCAAGAAGGACAGGAGCCAGTCTTTGACGCCAGTAACACGGTCATAGACATCACCGGATTGCTTTACCAGTTCACTGCCGCTTTGCGCTTTCGCTATGACCGCATGCAGGATGCGGCGGAACATGGATATTTGAACGCTATGGCGGCAGCAACGTATCTTTCGAACAAAGGTGTTCCGTTCCGCATCGCACATGAAAAGATCGGCAACGCGGTTCGGTTCGCTCTGGACAGCGGGCGCGAGTTGAATGCCCTCACGCTGGATGAGCTGAAGCAGTTTGGGGAGGAGTTCGGCCTGGACTTCTACGATGCAATTACCCTGCGCGCGACAGTAGATTGTCATGACGTGCTTGGGGGCACGGCAACACACCGCGTGTTTGAGGCCGTGCGAGAAGCCAAGGGTCGCCTCACAAAGCTCATGCCTGTTGAACTATTGGATGGCAAGTTGGCGGAGGAGAACGATGCCGTCCTCTAAGGTGCGCAAGGCGACGCTGCAGGATGCGGCGAACATCTTCGAACTCGTCAACTCGC
>CAXUBG010000020.1:0-26817 GCA_964249285.1 uncultured Terriglobus sp.
CTGCCACTATTCACCACAATCCGGAAGCCACCAGGCGCGTGTTCTTTGCCAATCTCGGCGGCGCGATGCAGGAGATGCCCCAAGGTAGCCGTGTCGGTCTGCTCCACGTGCGCCAGCGACGGGATCGCGCGCTTGGGGATCACCAGGATGTGCACCGGCGCGGCTGGCGCAACATCGTGAAACGCGAGGCAGAGATCATCCTCAAAGACTTTGCGGCACGGAATCTCCCCGGCAAGGATACGGCCAAAGATTGTCGAAGCGGGCATGTCAGAAGTGTAATGAGTTGAGGTCGGCATCGGGCCAAAGCCGCAGCAAAAGAGAATAATCTACAGGCGCGGATACGGGACTGTTGTAGTAGCGACCTGCCAAACCAGTTCCAGATCGACGCCTTCATACTGGTGCGCAATACGGTTCCGCATGCGAATCGCTTCGTGCAGGCCGAGGTCTTTGTTCGCTTCCATGAAACTGGCATCGGCTGCCTGTATGCGCCGTGTGGCTTCGCCGATCACTTCGATCTTCCGTATAGCCACGTCCTGCGGCACAAACGATTGCAGAAAACTCTCCCGCGTTATGCCGGTCAAAGCCGCGTGCGATTGCAGGCGACTACGATGTGCGCCAGATAGTCCGGAATGCGCTCGGGATGCTTCAAAGTGGACGCGCTTCGGAGAAGATACGTTCGCGTAAACGCGGGCGCACGCTGCGTGCGGTAACCACATCGACAGAAACCTGCAACAGGGCCTCAAGCTCATCTGCCATGCCACCCAGATCGAAGAGCGACATGCCTTCCAGTGGGTCGATGAGGAGGTCGAGGTCGCTTTCATCGTCCTCCGTTCCCGTGGCGACTGAGCCAAAGACGCGCGGGTTTTCCGCCTTGTGCGCGTGCACGATCCGGCGGATCTCTTCGCGGTGCAGTTCCAGTGCTTGGGAGGCTCGCATGGGCGTCTCTCGCGTCCAGTGTGCCACAGCCGTGCGTGAAACAGGCCATGGGATGGATGGGAGCGCTAGTCCAGGCGTACCAGGTACGGCAGCGCACCCGGTTCCGTGGCACGGATGGCACTTGCGATCTGCGTCGCCTCCGCGCGGCTGCCACTGGTTGGATCGATGCGCGCCCAGTACCCTGTCGGCCCCTGAAACTGCAGCACGCGCGCAGTGGTTCCGTACCGGTGTTGCAGGTCAGCTTGGAGCCGTAGGGCGTTGTTGCGGTCAAGGAATGCGCCGATCTGCACGCACCACTTTCCCGCGACAGCGACATTTGGTCCTGGCTGCAGGACTTCAAACCGCACATCCGCCACCCCCATGCGGTACACGCCAGCCGCCTTTGCCGCGCCAAGCGAGAGGTCCAGTACGCGGCCATGCACGAAAGGGCCGCGGTCCGTAATTGTCACGGTCACGGCCTGGCTCGTGGTCAAGTTAGTGACTTGCAGAACCGTGCCCATCGGCAGCGTGCGATGCGCGGCCGTCAACGCATTCTGGTCATAGATTTGACCATTCGCCCCGGGCCGTTTGTTGTAAGGCGGTCCATACCAGCTAGCCATGCCGGTAACAATGGAGGCAACCCGTCCAGAAGGTACGGCATTGTCATCTGCCGGCGCGGACGGTAAAGGCATGACCCCTATAGGCCGTGCGACCGCCGTCCTCGCGGGCCGCTGAGACGGGGTGACAGCAGGCGGAGAACGGCGGCTTGTCTGCGGCTGATGCCGGCAACCCGCCAGGAACAGCAAGCTTATCAAGGTCGCGGCAGCTGGGCGGCAATGTAACGCAAACGCGCGTTTGCGTTCGCTATGTTGCCAGTACCCGGCGCAGATCATCGTCTCACTTGCGGTCGTCCAGAGTCTGCGCGAGCGTGCGCAACTGCTCGGCAGCGCTGCGCAGCGCCGTGGAACTCTGCCGCCTGACATCCGGCACCACCTCATCGTTCATGTAGCGGATCAGCCGCCGCACTTCTACTTCAGCCCGTTCCGTTACACTCTGTACCTTTTCATTCCAGTCCGCCACCTGCACGCCTCCGCGACATCTGTACGTTTTAGACGGCACATACCGTTCCCTGCGTGTACAGAAAAGTGACTGCGGCTCCCCTCGACAATGTACAAAGCCGCTTCAACGAGTTCAAGGACAGTTCTAACGGCGTGCAACGGCAGCAAAGATATGCAACGTACACGCGGTGGGCCTACTCCAAATCTAGGACTACATCCGACATTGTCTTCGCGCTTCCTAAAAGGATTTCAGAATGCCCCGTTCCCTTGCATTGTTTACCGTGCTGCTGCTCACCGGATCACCTTCACTCTTTGCTCAAATACCTGCAGCGGCAGCGGCTCCCCTCCAGATTGCGTCCGTCGCTTCCCCGCACGCTCCCGGCTTTGACCCAGATTTGCCGGATGCTCCCGAAATGTCGTCATCCTTGGTCCTGGACGATGAAGACCAAGCGGGCATTGCCGCCAGCGCGGGCAAAGCAGGCACGCCTGCCGCGCCAAAGTACGCAGGCATCATCTTGCCAGGGCAGACGGCCGCCCCGCTCACGGCCGGCGAGAAAGTGGTCTACAGCTTCCACGACGCGTTCAACCTGTATCAATTGCTTGGAATCACGGTCTCCGCTGGATATTCCCAACTCGCCGACTCGTCCCCGCACTATGGCCAGGACGGGAACGCCTTTGGCAAGCGGGAAGGTGTGGCGGCACTGCGTAATACCGTGCAGACGCTGTCCACCGACGCCCTCTTTTCACCCATCTTTCGTACAGATCCCCGGTATTACGAATTCGGTCGGGGCCACAGCTTCTTCAGCCGGGCGGCGTATGCCGCGACTCGTGTCGTGGTCGCACGGTCCGACAGTGGACACAGCCGCCTGAATGCGCCCCTGCTGCTGGGCTACGGCGTGGCTGCTGGCCTGAACAACCTGTACTTCCCCGATCAGGACACCGGTGGGTCGGCGACGGCGAAGAGCTATGCTACCTCCCTGGCGGGAGCAGCACTTGGCTTCGAGGCAAATGAATTTCTAGATGACGCTCTGCGGGTCTTCCACCTTCGCAAATAGGAAGCATTCCCGACAGGGTACAGTCCTTGGGGCCGCTTGGATGGAGGGTGTCGACGTTATACCCGAACGCGTCGAGTGCCATCGGATTGGGCGTCACGTAGAAAGGGCAACCACAAAAATGGTTGCCCTTTGTCTCTGACGGAACTACTAACGGGAGAGAACGCGACGGCGCAGCGTTGCGAAGGCACCCAAGGCACCCGTTCCCAGCAGCAAAAGGCTGCTCGGCTCCGGCGTGACGGCGGTGTTCGGCGCCACCTGGCCGATTACCTGATTCACGGCAGCGGTTGTCGTCCCGACGTAGCTGGCGTTGACACCGATGACGATGTTACCCGCGACACCCGCGACGCAGACGTTGCTCTTGGAAACGAAGCAGAGGAAGTTCGATGCGGTCGGATCAGAGAACGCAATGCCGCCGCCATCCGTGGCACCAAAGTTAAAGAAGAGTGCGCTCGCGTTGGCGGAGAGATCCGTACCTTGCAGATAAATGCTGCCGTTGTTCGCCGCGGTCGAGCCAGCCGTGTAGCTATAGGTATTCGAAGCGGTTCCATTGGCGACGGTGAAAGTGAAGCCCGTGATGTCCGAAGCCGCGAGGTATCCGAAGCCTCCATCCGTTGTCACCGTACCTTTCGCGGTGTATCCATTCGCCGTCTCATTGACGGCGTAGGTAACGGGAGCAGCGTACGCCGCGGTGCTGGCGGCGACGAGAAGAGCGGCGGCGGTAAGTGCGATTTTCATAACGTATCCAGTAGGCCGGGGGATTTAGAGCAACTTTTACTTCCGCTGTGAAGGTATCATGTGTCAGAACGCTCCACAATATGATGTCGCAGAATTTTCATGATGCTGAAACGGAAAGGGGCCTTCTCGCCAGCGCGCAGGCTCTGATCAACGCGGAGATAGGCCACAGACGGCGTACAGTGTGAGCGGCTCGACGCAAACGGCGGCATCTGACCGGAACGGCGCTGCGCGATCAGCGGAGCGCCGGGCATTGCTCCCGATCTTTCTGATTGTCACCGTTGATGTGATGGGCTATGCGGTCATGATCCCGCTCCTCCCCTTTTATGTGGAGCGCACGGGCGCTTCGGCGTTCGTGGTCGGCCTGCTGATCTCCGTGTTTGCCCTCTGCCAACTGCTCGCCGGGCCGGTTCTGGGCCAGCTCTCGGACCGCTATGGGCGCAAACCAATTCTTCTAATCAGCCAACTGGGAACGCTGCTTGGCTTTGTCGTCCTCGCGCTCGCCAACACGCTGCCGCTCATCTTCTTTGCGCGCATCATCGATGGATTGACCGCAGGCAACATCTCCGTGGCACAGGCCTACATTTCCGACAACACGCCGCCGGAGCGCCGCACGCAAGCCTTTGGCATTATTGGTGCCGCGTTCGGTGTCGGCATGCTGATCGGACCGGCCATCAGCGGATTTCTGGCTCGCCGGAGCATTCACGCGCCCATCTGGGCCGCCGCGGTGCTGTCGCTCTGCAGCTTCCTAAGTACGATCGTGTTGCTGCCGAAAGGGTCGCCGGTTGCATCCGCGGAGTCGAAGCGCGAGTTTCTGCCCTGGAAGGCAGCCCGCGAGGCGTTTGCGGAGCCAGCCACCTCACGGCTGTTCTGGCTGCTCACCCTGTTTTATCTCGCCTTCTCCACGTTCATCTCCGGCCTGGCCCTCTTCCTTGCCGGACGTCTGCGATGGCATGGAGAGCCGTTCGGGCCGCAGCAGATCGGCTTCTACTTCACCTATGCCGGCCTGATCGGTATCCTGGTGCAAACGGTTCTGCTGAAACGCATCGTCACCGCCGTTGCGGAGCATCGCGTCATTCTGCTGGCATTCGGCCTGATGACCGTGGGAACCGCCGGGCTGGCGTTCAGCGGCGACATCGTTGCCGCGGTCCTGTGGCTCACGATGAATGGCGTCGGCATGGGTGTGTTGCGTCCGGTGATCATGTCGCAAATTTCGCAACAGGTGCCGCGCACACGGCAAGGCTCAGTCATGGGAGTAAACCAGTCGGTCATGGCCGTGACCGCCATTGTGGCACCCCTCATCACCGGCACCTTGATCAAGCACGATCTATACACCGCATGGGCGCTGCTGACATCCGCGTTTGCCCTGTGCGCGGTTCTCGTCGCTGTGCCGCTGCGACCTATGCCGGTTCAGCCGTCTGCCCAACCTGTGCTGTAGCCCTAAGCAGCGCAAGCGTGCGCGCGTCGCTCCTTCCGCCGCAATGCTGGTCGAGCGCGGCCCGAAACGCATTCCCGGGGCTCCCGTCCGCCAAGGCAAACAGCGTCATCGATGAGTGAAACTTGAGGTCGTCAGGGTAGCCGAAGATCTGGTCAAGGGTACGGTTTCCGCCCACGTTGACCAGCGCCGTGCACTCGCGCAGGCGCGGCCCAAGCAACGGATGCTCCAGATACGCCTGTGCTTCCGGAAGTCCGCTGATGGCGTAACGCTGCGCCATGCTGCTGGAACCAAGGCCACGCACCTGCGGAAAGATAAACCACATCCAGTGGCTTCGCTTCTCGCCGGTGCCTAGCTCAGAGACCACCTGCGCGTAGGTGGAAGCCTGTGCGGCAACAAAGCGCTGCAGGTCGAACGTGTCCAGGCCCGTCATGGCGACCTCACATTTGTAGGACGCCGCGCCTGTTGCCGGAGTAGGCTGGTCAGCATGGTCATGAAACTCAGCCATGGGGTAGTCGCAATCGTAGCAGCTGCCTGCTCCCTGCACGCATGGACGCAGGCGCCCGCAGGCGGGATGTCTTCCATCAGTGGATCGCTCCTGATCCTCTCCAAGCACGACCGGACGTTAAGCATCGTCGATCCGGCAACGCTGCGTGTCACGGCGAAGACCCTGGTGGGCGATGACCCGCATGAAGTGATCGCGTCAGCGGACGGGCGCACGGCGTGGGTCTCAAACTACGGCTTCGGCTCCTTGCACACGCTTACGGTCGTCGATCTGCTTGCGGGCAAGGCGTTGCAGCGCGTCGACCTGGGTCCGCTTACTGGTCCGCACGGCCTTGCTTTTGCGGCCGGTGAGACATGGTTTACCGCCGAGGGCGCAAAGGCGCTGGCACGGCTGGATCCGGCGACCAACAAGATCGATCTTATCGTCGGTACCGGCCAGAACCGGACGCACATGATCTACGTCTCGCCGGACGCGAAACGCATCATTACCACCAACGTCAGCTCCGGGACGGTGAGCCTGATCGACGCCGTACCCGTGACTTCCATTGAGCCGCAAGGGCCTCCACCGGGGGCGCTTCCAGGACCTCCCCCGGGGACGCCACCGCCTTCAGGACCGCAGCAATCGCAGCGCACCGAGTGGAATGAGACCGTCGTGCCGGTAGGCCAAGGGTCCGAAGGCTTCGATGTCTCGCCCGACGGCCGCGAGATCTGGGTGGGCAACGCGGGCGACGGAACCGTCAGCGTCATTGATTGGCAGGCGCGCAAAGTCGTCGCCACGCTCCAGGCCAACGCGCGCGGCGTTAACCGCCTGAAGTTTACCCCGGACAGCCGCTACGCCCTCCTATCCGCCGGACCGGAGTTGGTCGTCATCGACGCACACACACGCACCGTCACAAAGCGGATCGCTCTCGGCCACGGCTCAGGCGGTATTCTGGTCGAACCCGGCGGTCTGCGTGCCGTTGTTGCCTGCAGTCCGGACAATTACTTCGCTGTCATCGACCTGAAAACATTGGCTATCACCGGGCGCATCGACGCTGGTCCGGACCCGGATGGGTTGGCATGGGCTGCCAGGCAGTAGAATGCCTCCTCGAAAGAAGGCACCCCGTCTACAGCAACGCGCTACGCTGAGGCGAGTTGCTTCGCCTGCTCCTCGTAGGGCTTCTTCCAGTCTTCCGCCGAAATCTTGCCGTACTGAACGCCGCTGGCACCGCCTGCCGGCAGGAACGTCACGTCGGTCAGGCCGATGAAGCCGAAGATGTGTTTCAGATAAGGCGTCAGCATATCGTAACTCTCGCTCGGCGAACCTTTGTCATATGCTCCCGCGCTGGCAACGATGACAAACACCTTCTTCCCGTTGAGCTGTCCCACGGGTCCCTTGTCGGTGTAGTTCACGGTAATACCGATGCGCACCAGATGATCGATCCATGCCTTCAGGACCGCTTGGACCTGGAAGTTATACATGGGCGTGGTGATCAGGATGGTGTCGGCGGCCTGAACTTCGGCAATGATCTCGCTTGAGAGCTGCAGAGCAGCCTTGTGATCCTCCGTCTGCTGGTCCGGGGCGGAGAAGGCTCCTGCGATCCACTGCAGGTCAACGTAAGTGGGCTGGTTCTTAGCCAGGTCACGAGTGACAACAGAAGCACCAGGGTGCGCGGTCTGCCAGCTTTGAAGAAAGGTCTGGCCAAGCTGACGCGAGTAGGAGGCGTCGCCGCGTGGGCTGACGTCCAATTTGAGGAGGGATGCCATCGAGAGGACTCCTGAGGAGATTAACTGCAAGAGTCCGATGAAGCTTCCATGTCGAATGATTCATGATTTCGAGTTACATTTCGGACGAGCATTAGCAGCTGCCTGCCTGTTGCAGGGTCGCCCCATTGGTCCACACACCCGCCTTGCTGGTAGATTCACCGTCCCAGCCTTGCAGATAAAAGATTTCGTTGGGGTGTGCTGCCCCGCTGCCCCGCCGAAAGGCGGCGGCGGCGGTCCGGCGCTCATCCTCGCTGCCTCGTTGCTCCGGCCGTGCGTCGCGACGGTCGCTGCGGCGGCCCAGGCGGCGGTCCATCTGCCGCCGTTCTACTCTGATCGCACGAAGGTCGGCCTCGCCTGTACGGCGGTCCCGGCTTTTACGGCGGCTCGTCTGTGATTTGATCTGATTGTGTTGCGCGCTTAAGGCGGCGCTTGCCTTGCGGCGAAGGGCACCGCTGTCAGATGCATCCGTCGGGTCGGTTAAGAACAGAAAGCCACGGCCGCACACTGGGCATTGCACGTCATACGCAGTGTCAGAAGGCAGGCAGGCAATGGTCACGGGACCTCCGAAGACGTGCTGTGGTGTTGTGATTTAAACAAGCGCCGGTGTAAGACGGAGCTCAACCTCGAAAGGATTGCGGGGGTGACTGCCGCCATGCATCTCGGGGTGGTGCCTGCGCAACGCGGTCTGGACCAGCGCGCGCAATGCAACGCGCTGGGGCTGTGTGACACGCCCGGAGAACAGCAGGAATCCTTGTCCACAGACGGCACAACGGATGTCGCTTTCCAGGTTGGAAGGGACGCACTCGACCGGCATAGCGGAAACACCTCCCTTTAAAGAACGGCAGCCTGGAAGAAGAAGTGAGGCAAAGGCTGCACACACACCTTGTCGGCACCGCGAACCGGCCGCGCCATGCACCGAAACGGGTCGCTGTGGAAGAGTTCAGCGCGTAATCGCTTTGTGGGAACAGCATCCGCACGCAACGGATCGTGCGCCATAACCGGTGCGGCAAATGGAAGGGCGTCTTGCCGGGTCAGCCCTTTAGGTTGGGGCCGGCCGCCATGACGAAGTACCTGGCGGGTGTGCTGCCAGTGTTGCGGATGCCGTGCATCTGCATGCTGGCCGCGTAGCAGATGTCGCCCGGACCGGCCGGTTGCGGCTGACCGTCAATCATCCACGTGACCTGCCCCTCGCGGATCAGCAGCCACTCAGAATGCTCGTGCCGGTGGGGTGGGTGGGGTTCCTGGCCGGCGGCCAGTACGGTATTGTGCATCTCGACGCCTTCACCGGTGATCAGCGCGCCCTGATTGTCGCTCTGGATCGACGTTGCCTTCCCCGGCTGTAGCGGCTGCTCCGCCGAGCGAAATACCTGATTGTGCGCGAAGACTTCCGTACCCCTGGCAATCTTCTCTGGATCGGGCTTGGACCCCTGCGCAGCGGGGATACCAGGCTGCTGGGCATAAACATCACTCAAAAGGGCAAACGCGGGCAGGGACAAGCAGAGATCGCGGCGGGAGGTCATCACCTCCGCAGCATACAACGGTGCACGCTGACTCGTCGAAGAACACGGCATCAGAAGCAAAGACCGCGGGAAAGCAGGTTCACTCGTAACGAGAGACCAGACGCTCATGAAGAAGGATTGGTAGGCACGTCCGGATTCGAACCGGAGACCTCTACCGGGTCAAGGTAGCGCTCTAACCAACTGAGCTACGCGCCTGTGCCATACAGCAGCGGAACCGCAGCCCGCTCCCACGCCTCCAGTGTACCTCACCGGACGTGCCGCGAATCAGCGCAGGCGCGTTCCCGGTACGATCATGCTGACGCAACTCCCCACGGCGGCAAGTCCCTCTTACAGAAGAAAGTGTCATAGCGGTCCCATGCCACACGCAATGGGACGGGAGGGGAATGGATCTGCAGGCACCTCGGCGACGTGACGTGCGGACGCTTCTCAATGTGCTGATCCTCACCGTCTTTGCCGTCTGGGGATACTGGACGTATGCGGGAGGCGATGGGAGCGGCGACGATCTCTCGTCCTCCTACGTCGGTTGCCGGCTGGTGAGCAGCGGAGACGCGTTGAAACATCTGTACGCGCATGACCCCGTGGATTTCTCTGCAATCGGCCCGGACGATGCCTGGGAAGATACGGCGGAGCAGGGGGATTTCACCGGCTATCTGCATCCATATGTGCAAACACCGCTGTGGGCATACCTGCTGCAGCCCGCGTGCACGCGGATGACCTTCGTGCGCTTTAAAAACCTGTTCGCCATCCTTACGCTCTTCAGCTTCGCCGCGACGGTGTTGCTGATTGCGCGGTACTGGACACCCGCGTTCCTGCATCCAGCCCGTCTCGCCATCCTCTTTGTCCTCTTGGCGTTGTCTCAACCCTTCCAGTACGCCATGTTTCTCATGCAGACCCATGTCTTGTTCTTTGCCATGATCGTTGGCGGGCTGATCCTGGCGGAGCGAAACCGATGGAGTTCCGCCGGATTTCTGCTGGCCTTTGCGGCAGCCGTCAAAGTCACTCCGGGACTAATGCTCTTGTACTGGCTGGTCACTCGGAAGTGGAAAGCTGCCGCGGCAATGGCGGGATGGCTGACGGCGCTCTCCGCGTTGACGATCCTTCTCGGTGGCTTGCCGCTCTTCAAGCTGTATCTCAGTGAATTATCGCGGGTCGGTCATATCCTTCTGCTCTCGCAAAACAGCCAGTCCTTTGCGGCATGGTGGATGGGCCACCTTTATCCGCAGAGTGAGGCGGTTCACATCAACAGTCTCCCCTTGCCCTCTGGCATCCGGCTGCTCTCGGCAGCGCTGATGATCGGTTTCACGTTGCTCGGAGCGTTTCTCGACCGGAGGGCAAGCGGTGAACGAAAATCGGAGCGCGGAGCGCGGAGCGCAATGCCGCTGGGCGCTGCCATCGCGGTGTTGGCGGCGATGCTGTTCGCGCCCATCGCATGGACGCACTATTCCATTCTTCTGCTGCTGCCGCTGATGCTCTTTGTTCAGGCAGATGCTCTGCTAAAGTCTTGGCCCCTGCGAATCTTCATCGGGGCCGTGATCGCGCTGAACCTGCCACCGCTGGCAACAAACGTCATCCAAGGCGAAACCGGTCGCTTTTCCCTTCTACGCGGCCAATTCTATGCGGGGATACTGTGTCTCTGCGGCCTGGCAAGCATGGCCGTCCTGCGCCTCTCACCCGGAATGCCTGAATCCATGGAGAAGGACGAAATGCGCACCGATCCGGAAACGTAAGCCTAATTGGCACGTTCCATTTTGGACAGTTCTAACCGGCACAGACCGGAGGCTTACGCCGAGCGGACACAGGCCTGTGCAGACTGTTGTGAGTGGCGCGCTTTTCTCGTATTCGAAGGCTGACCGGAGCAGCTCATGTGCTGCTGTGTTTGCGCTGGCCGGCGCTGTTGGCCATTGCGGTGTTGCACGCACGGCCTCGCAAGCCGCGACGCATCAACTCCATCTTGCTGATCCGGCTGGATGGCCTGGGTGACTGCATCCTGACGCTGCCTCTGATCGAGTCGTTGCGCCGGCGCTTTCCCACCGCGCATTTGAGCGTCCTGACCACGCCGGTGGCTGCGCCCTTGTTCGAGGCGGTCCCTGAAGTCGACGAAGTGCTGATGATGGGTCCGGCTCTGACACCAGTCTGGCCGAAGTACCTGCGCGGGCTGCTGGGAGCGCTGCGCGCGTACTGGAGACACCTGCGCGGAAGACGCATCGACATCGCCATCCTGCCGCGCTGGGATGCAGACATCTACCACGGCACGTTGTTGTGCGCGCTCACTCGTTCGCCCATCCGCATCGGCTATGCGGACGGCACCACGGCGTACAAAATGCGCACCTGCGTGGGCTTTCAGCGCGCCTGGACCACGGTACTGCCGCCTGGCCCGCTGCAGCATGAGGCCCGGCGCGCGCTCCAGACGGCCACTGTCCTTGGCTGCGACACCAGCGATGCGCACCCGCACCTGCCTTTGACTGACGCCCACCATGATGCGGGACGCGCATGGCTCGAAGCCTCACTGCCTGGGTGGACGCGATCGCACGCCTTGATTGCTGTCGGCTTGCCCGCGGCAGAGGCCAAGAAGCGCTGGCCAGCCTCCCTGTACCTGGAAGCGCTGCAATCGGTCGCTGGCCAACGGTCAGCCGCATTCGTCTTCTTTGCCGACACCGCGACAGCGGAGGCCGCGGACGTCTTAAACGCCGCATTTCCGGTCAGCTGCGTCGCCCAGCAACTGCCACTTCTATTGGCCGCTGCTGTTCTCGCGGAGTGCGCGGCCTTTGCCGGCGTGGACAGCGGCCTGGGTCACCTCGCCGCCGCCGCCGGCTGCCCAACGGTGACGCTCTTCGCCCAAGCCGGTGATTGCAGCGATCACACGGGTTGGCACAGCAACAGCCCGGAACGTTTCCGGCCGCTCAGCGCGCGCGGAGCCATGCTGCTACCCGCGCGGGCGCGCTCCGGCTGCGGCGGCGGCTGCTCCCGCTCCGAGCCGCACTGCATCCTGGACATCGCACCGGAAGACGTCGCGAGTGCGGTTCTGGCCCTGCTGCCGCCGGCACGGATTACGAAGCCGGCAGAGGCGGATGGCTACAATAGCGACTTGGCACACACCGCCCAAATCGTCTCTTGACCCTGCTGAGCCAACTTCGCGCCGCTCCCAATCTATTGACGCTGCTGCGCCTCATCGCCATACCGTTCCTGGTAGTTGCCATGCTGGACCGGCACGAGGAGGTGGCGCTGCTCATCTTCATCATGGCCGGTGCAACCGACGCCGTGGACGGCCGGCTGGCACGCCGCCTGAATCAAACCACGCGCCTGGGACAGTACCTCGATCCCATCGCCGACAAGCTGATGCTTTCCACCCTCTTTCTGACAGCAACCCACGTCGGCCTGGTACCTTTCTATGTCACCGTCCTTGTCTTTGCACGCGATATCGGCATACTCGTCATCAGCATCCTGCTCTTCGCCACCCGCACCATGCGTAACTTCAGACCAAGCGCCGTTGGCAAGGTGAATACATTGCTGCAGATCTTTACCATTCTCCTGGTGCTGATCACCGCCGTGCGCTCTACGCCGGAGCTTTCCTTCCTCCGGCACAACATGCTTGTCATTATCGCGTGGCTGGCACCGCTTTCCGCCGCGCAGTACGCGTGGGTGGTCTTCCACCGTATCCGCACGGAACCACTCGATTCTTTGTAGGGAGAAAAGCAACGTGGCAAAGCGGCGCCGCGACCCATACTGAGTGAGTACCGCGGCACAAACTCTACAAGGGGCGTCCTGTGACTTTGCACAGAGAACAAATAGTCCGGCGGCCTCGAAGCCTGATCCTTGTGCTGCTTGCCATCTCGTTTGCATCGCTGCTCTTTAGCTCACTCTTTCAGCGTTATCTCGGCCACACACTGGCGGATCCCAACGTCGACTTCAGGGACTACTACTTTGCCGCGGAGATGGTCCGTGACAATCCACGCACAAACCTCTACGAGGGCGCGACCGAGGGCAATCCGCAGCTCCGCAGTGCGCCTCAGGGTTCGGAGATCGCCCAGCGTGCACGGCGCGCCGGCTTTGACGATGTCGAACTCTACCTTTACCCGCCCCTCTTCGCGGACCTGCTGACTCCGCTCACTCGCTTGCCGCTGCCTGCCGCCGCGCAGGCATGGCGGCTGCTGAACTTGGCCATCGTCTTCGGCAGCGTGCTGCTGCTGGCGCGCATGTTGCAGCTGCCGGCGCTCTCCGCTGAGTTCTCCGTCCTGCTAAACGCGGCGTATGCCTTCTGGCCGGTGCATGAGGCCATCTCCCTCGGACAGATCACGATCGTTCTGCTTGGCCTGTGGGCGGTTGGCGTGGCGGCATACGCGAAAGGGATGCCCATCCTCTCCGCCGTGGCGCTGGCTCTCGCTACCTCGTTCAAGATCACGCCCGTACTTCTCGTACCGGTGCTGTTCATCTGGCGCGACCGCCGCTGGTTGTTGGCATATGGGACGGCTATGCTGGCGTTTCTCGGGATCATGGCGGGCTGGAATGGTCCGGCAGTCCTCCACACCTATGTGCACGTGGTCTCCAGCATGGGCGGGGTCCTGCCCGCCATGGGCAATAAGTGCATTGCAGCCGTCGCCGCCTGGCTGTACTACGGCCATGTCTTTGACCTGCAAAGCGTGCATGCGGTGCTTGGTACGTCACCCGCGCCTCTGGTTCTATTCACGCGGGTTCTCGACCTTGTCTTTTACGGTGCGTGCCTGCTGCGTGTTTGGCGCAGCCGGCACGCAACCAGCAGGCCCGAACGTGCCAGGGCGCTCGCTGTGTTTGCACTTGCAACAGCGGTCATCGCACCGGTTTCATGGAGGCATGGCTACACTGCGGCTCTGCTGCCGTTGGCCATGCTGTGGGCGCGTTGGCTGCGGCGAGACACGCATCGTTGGAAGATCTGGGCGTTGGCACTGACCACGGTTGCGACCGGTTCCCTGGGCTTTGACCTGCTGGCGCAAGGACCTGTTCCGCAAATCCTCAAAATCCTGCTTGCCAGCGTCTGGCCCATTGCGTCACTTGTTCTCTGTCTGGGTGCGCTCTCGAGTGTGGGGGAACCCGCCCATTCCAAGAACCCGGTATGAGTGGACCAGCAGGAACTCTTTCAAGGCGTAAGCAATAAAAGTTATCAAACAGCAGCCCTTTGCCATTGCAAGCGGCTTTCCACCGGCCTACACTTAAGCTGCGGTTATCTTGCCGCCAACATTCCATGCTAAGGCTTACAAAAAAAGCGGATTACGGCCTGATGGCGCTGAAGTACCTGGCCGAACAGGCAATTCTCAGCGGGCGCACCGGTGCCCCCAGCGCACAATCAGCTAAGGACATCGCGGAGGCATACCATATTCCTCCGCAGCTTCTGGCCAAAATCCTGCAGACTCTGACCAGGCAGGGCATCCTGGTCTCGCACGCGGGTACTTACGGCGGGTACGCCCTCGCCCGTCCAGCCAGCGAAATCAACGCGTTTGAGGTTATTCGCGCCATTGACGGCCCGCTGTTCATCACCAGTTGCATCACCATCCACGGTACCTGCGACCTGCACGGCCATTGCACCATCAAAGAACCGTTGCGCAAGGTAAACGACAGCATCAAGGACATGCTCAGCGGCATCGTCATCGCCGACCTGGCCGAGCCGCAGGAAGCATCCGCCACATCCGCCGCGCCCGTTGCCGGCGGCCTGGTATCCATCGCAGTTTAGAAACGTTGCAGCACCTTCGCTCACACGATCAGGAGAAGATACATGGGCCTCACCGCCGAAATCGAATTGCTCGAGTCCACACCAGTCCACAAGGGCGTTCAGCTGCCTATTTATATGGATAATCATGCCACCACCGCGCTGGACCCCCGCGTGCTGGAAGCCATGCTGCCGTACATGACGAAGATTTACGGCAACGCGGCCAGCCGCAACCATGCCTTTGGCTGGGAAGCGGAGCAGGGCGTCGAGAAAGCGCGCGAACAGATCGCCAGCCTGATCGGTGCCACGCCGAAGGAAATCATCTTCACCTCTGGCTCGACGGAATCGAACAACCTTGCCATCAAGGGTATTGCGGAGATGTACCGCGAAAAGGGCGACCACATCATCACGCAGGTGACGGAGCACAAGGCTGTGCTGGACACGTGCAAGCGCCTGGAGAAGAACGGTGTCCGCGTCACATATCTGCCAGTGCAGGCCGACGGCCTGGTCTCGGTGGACGATGTCGCAAAGGCGATCACCGATAAGACCATCCTGGTCAGCATCATGTACGCGAATAACGAGATTGGTACCGTGAACCCCATTGCCGCCATCGGCAAGCTTTGCCATGAGAAGGGCGTGCTGTTCCATACAGACGCGGTGCAGGCGGTAGGCAAGATTCCGGTCAATGTCATTTCCGACGGCATCGATCTGCTGTCCCTCACCGCGCACAAGCTGTACGGCCCGAAGGGCGTGGGGGCGCTGTATGTTCGCCGCCGCAATCCGCGCGTGCAACTGAACGCGCAGATTGATGGTGGCGGCCACGAGCGCGGGATGCGTTCCGGCACGCTGAACGTGCCCGGTATTGTTGGCCTGGGTGCTGCGTGCGAGATCGCGCAGAGGGAGATGGTTGCCGAGACTGCCCGCCTAACCGCCCTGCGCGATCACATGAAGGCAAAATTCGAGAGTGCACTGGATTACGTCCACGTGAACGGCAACATGGACCACCACCTGCCCGGCAACCTGAACATGAGCTTCGTCTATGTCGAGGGCGAGAGCCTCTTGATGGGCATCAACGACATCGCGGTATCGTCCGGGTCGGCCTGCACCTCTGCCACGCTGGAGCCAAGCTATGTGCTGAAGGCCCTCGGCCTTGGTGACGACGTCGCCCACAGCTCCATCCGCTTCGGGCTGGGCCGCTTCAATACGAAGGAAGAAGTCGATTACGTCGCCGATAAGCTGATCGACACCGTCCTGAAGCTCCGTGAGCTGTCGCCGCTATATGAGATGGTGAAGGAAGGCATCGACCTGACCAAGATCGAGTGGGCAGCCCACTAAGCGTAGAACGGGGCTTATAGACTTTGAGCTTCGAGGACCACTCAAAGCGTGAGCGCGTCGAATACGGCTGTTGCTTCCTGTTGGAGCACTCGGGTGAGTTGTCGAAATCGATTGAACCGATAGGTATCGAAGTGAATAAAGATGCAGCAGTTCATCACGGACCGGTTGCCCCAGATCGAAGAACTCTGCCGCACGCACAAAGTGCAGCGGCTCTCTATCTTTGGGTCCGCCGTGCGCGATGATTTCAATCCGGTGACGAGTGATGTGGATGTCCGCGTAGTGTTCGAAATTGTCCACATTGAGCGATACGCCAGCAATGCCTTTTCGTTCCACGATGCGCTAGCCGAATTGTTCGGTCGCAAGGTAGACATGATCAGCAGTAAGGAGATCAAGAACCCTCGCCTTCGGGCTGCGATTGAACGAACCGAAGTTCATTTGTATGCGGCGTGATATTCGAGACCTACTAGCTGACATGCAGCAGTTTATTGCTGAACTTTAAACTGCAGTCGGCAATCGTACTCGGGAAGGATATGAGGTAGACCTGATCGTGAGGAGGGCTGTGGAACGGGAGTTCATCCTGATCGCCGCTGTTCTCCGCCGAATGGAGTCTGTGTCTGAGGAAGTGCACCAACGTGTCGAGGCTGTTCGACGCATTACAGGCTTTCGGAACGTTCTCGTACACGAGTACGATGAAGTCGATGAAGAGATTGTTTGGAGTTCGGTTACTGTGGCTCTGCCGCTGCTGAAGCAGCAGATTGACGCTTGGGCGCTAGAGTTAGGCATGGAACCGCCGCCGGAACGACCGCTTAGTTCCGGCGCGGCAGGAGTAGCATCTACATAAGAGCGGAACATCGACAGGGAGAAACATCATGGCATACAGCGACAAGGTAGTGGATCATTACGAAAATCCCCGCAACGTGGGAACGCTCGACAAGAGCAGCACCGAAGTGGGCACCGGCCTGGTCGGCGCGCCGGAGTGCGGCGACGTCATGCGGCTCCAGATCAAGGTGAACCCCGAGACGCAGGTCATCGAAGACGCGAAGTTCAAAACCTTCGGCTGCGGCTCGGCCATCGCTTCCTCGTCTCTCGCGACGGAATGGGTCAAGGGTAAAACCGTCTCCGAGGCACTCACCATCTCCAATACCGAGATCGTCAAGGAACTCGCTCTGCCGCCGGTCAAGATTCACTGCTCCGTGCTGGCGGAAGACGCCATTCGCGCCGCCATCGGCGATTGGAAAAAGAAGAACCACGTGGCGGAAGCTGAGCCCGCCTTGGCCGGTGCCTCTGCCTGATACAGGTTCTCGTGTCCTGAGCGAAGCCGAAGGACCTGCTTCTTTCAAGTTGCTCCTTGAGCTTGAAGAAAGTCAGGTCCTTACCTGCGTGGGACCAGGCTTAACTCAGGTGCCCGAAAAGGAATAGACATGGCAACAGTCAGCATCAGCACCACCACCAGTAAAGAGATGAGTGCGCCCGCACCACAACCCGGAGTCGCGCCCATCTATTCCAGTCCCATCGCGTCGCCCGTCTCCGCGCCGCCAGACAATGCAAAGGCGCAGAACATTGCGGTCACGGAGAAAGCACTCAAGCGTATCCGGGCCGCCATGCAGAAGGAGAACGTCTCCGCCGAGCAGGGAGGCCTGCGCGTCGGCATCACCGGCGGCGGATGCAGTGGCCTTTCCTACAACATCCGCTTCGATTCGCAGCCCCGCGAGCGTGACCGCGTCTACGTGTACCAGCAGGACGGCGAGAAGGTGCAGATCTTCGTCGATCCCAAGTCGTTCCTGTATCTCAGCGGCATGACCCTCGACTTCGAAGAGACCCTCATGCGTCAGGGCTTCAACTTCATTAACCCACACAGCACCAAGAGCTGCGGTTGCGGCTCCTCCTTCTCCGCCTGATTTGACACGATTTCTGGTTCACATGAGATGCTCCCGGCGGAGAAGAACCGATGAAATACCGCGAGATCATCCGATTAGTCGAACAAGACGGCTGGCGTTTGCACAGCACAGCTGGCAGCCACCAGCAATACAAGCACCCGGTCAAACCAGGACGCGTTACCGTCGCGGGTAAACCGGGTAAGGATGTACCGGAAGGCACGCGGAAGAGTATTCTTCGGCAAGCAGGACTTTGATTAGCGATGCGTGAGTATCTCGTCATTTATGAACAGGCAGCGGACGGCGGGTGGGGCGCGTATGCACCGGACCTGCCCGGCTTGGGCGTGATCGGTGACACGTTTGAGGAGGCCGAAGATCTGATCCGCGACGGTATATCCCTGCACCTTGCCGGACTTGCCGAGGACGGCTTGCCGATTCCTGAGCCCGTCAGCCGTGCCGAGCGGGTCGCCGTCCCTGCTTAACAGCGTTGGCTCAGCGTTCTCCTAGGCCGGGCGCATCACACCCAGCATGACTTACTTCGAACTGTTCTCGCTGCCGCCCAAGCTCGCCCTGGATACAGCGGCGTTGGAGAAGAGCTTCTACCGGCTCTCGCGCGAGTTCCACCCCGACCGCTTCGCCTCGAAACCCACAGACGAACAGAACGCGGCGACGGACAAATCATCCCAGCTAAACGACGCCTACCGCACCCTGCGTGAACCAATCCGCAGGACCGAGTACCTCTTGCAACTGGAAGGCGTCGAGCTGGAAGAGCAGTCGGTGAAGGCGACAGCGTCCGCGCGTTCCGCCGGCACGGAGAAGAAACAGATCGTGCCACCCGATCTTCTGGAAGAAGCTTTCGATCTGAACATGCAGCTCGAAGAGATGAAGATGGCCAAAGCCACAGGTGACGATGATCCGCAGCTGCGCAAGGACCTTGAAGCCGCCAAAGCAAACTTCACGGCGATGCTGGACGCCTCGCGGCAACAGCTAGAGGCGGAGTGGACAAGTTGGGACGCTGCCGTGGACAGCGGCGACGATGGCGCAAAGGATGCCGCCAAGGACGAGATGGTCGCCATCCTGAACAAACGGTCCTACCTGCGCAATCTCGTCCGCGATGTGAACGCCGCGCTGGAGTAGTCAACTGCGCGGCGTCTGCCAGGGCTGTGTCCGTTCGATGTGCTCGGCGAAGCGTTTACGCGCGGCTTCGATTTCGCCGAGATGTTTCTCAGCCCAGATCCACACGCCGCAGAACGCAAACCCAAGTCCATTGCCAAGCTCCGTCAACCTGTATTCAACGTGCGGTGGAACGACCGGAAACACTGTGCGGGTCAGCAGGCCGTCTCGCTCCATTTGCCGCACGGTTTTGGCCAACATCTTCTGGCTTATGCCGCCGATGGAGTGAGCAAGCTCTGTGAAGCGAAGGGGTCCGTGTTCATGCAGTTCGTCCAGCACCAGCATTGTCCATTTGTCGGCGATGCGCTCGATAATTTCACGCACCAGGGCGTCCACGGCGGGGTCGGTTGCGGGGTACGGCTCGTGCTGTTGCGTCGTCGTTGCGGCTGAATGCGGCATGGGCCTATTCTGCCATGCACCGGCACTAACCGCACGGTAAGCAAGGAGCCAGCCGGTGCGTACTTCACAGACGCAGCGGCCCCGCATAAGCTCCACCATGAGGGAAAACAATCATGCAACTCACAGGCAATACCATTCTGATCACCGGCGGCGGCAGCGGCATTGGCCGCGGATTGGCCGAAGCATTCCACAAGAAGGGCAACCATGTCGTGATCGCGGGGCGGCGTCAGCAGGTGCTCGACGAGACCGTCGCAGCCAACCCTGGGATGAGCGCCGCCGTGCTGGACATCGAAAGCGCGGACGCGATCCGGGCATTCTCTCAGGAGATAACGGCACGCTACCCGCAACTGAACGCCGTCATCCAGAATGCAGGCATCATGCGCCCGGAGGATGTCAAGTCCGGCGCTGTGGATACCGCGGAAGCCACGATCACAACCAACCTGCTCGGCCCCATCCGCCTTACTGCGGCACTGATGCCACATCTGCTGGCGCAGAAGAGTGCTGCCGTCCTGACCGTAAGCTCAGGTCTGGCTTTTTTGCCATTGGCACCCACGCCTGCCTACTGTGCCACGAAAGCGGCGATTCACTCCTACTCGCAATCGCTGCGCTTTCAATTGCAGGGCACGTCCGTGCAGGTAATTGAGTTGGTGCCGCCTTACGTGCAGACGGAGTTGACGGGTGCGCAGCAGGCGACCGATGCGCGTGCCATGCCGCTCGCTGACTACATCAGCGAAACCATGAGCCTGCTGGAGAGCGCTCCGGACGCGCACGAGATCCTTGTCGAACGCGTGAAGATGCTGCGGTTCGCGGAGCGGAACGGCACCTACGATCAGACCTACCAGCAATACAATGAGGCAATGACTAAGGGCCGGTTTTAAGACGTGGCGGCGGGTACGACCCACGGGTCGTACTCGCCCAACGACCAGAGATGGCCTTCCGGGTCGCGCAGCGTGAAGGCCTGTCCGCCATAATCCATGGTGCGTAAGGGCAGCACGACCTCGGCTCCTGCAATCCTTGCTTGTTCCCACGCTGGCGTGCAGTCCTTCACAATCAAGTAACTCCCGCCAGTCACCTTGCCACCGCACTCTTCTGGCGTCGCATTTAGGCCGGCGGTTTCGGAGTTCAGACCGGCAGTGCCCAACATGAACATGCCGTTGCCGAACAGCAGTTCCGCATGTTGCACCATGCCATCCGCAGTGCGGTACACTGCGTGCTCGGTAAAGCCAAGCACACGCTTTAACCACTCGATGGCGGCATTCGCGTCGCGGTATACAGCGCTGGGAATCACGGTAACAGTCTCGCCCGGAAGTCTCATGCGCAACATCCTACGCTGTCAATCCAAATCCAGCAGCAGAATGCGCCCATCCGTGTGGTACTTGCCGCCTGTCGCCGTCGTTGCATCGCGAACAGGACTGCCCGGCGTAACGTATGCAGCGCCGCTGTATGACCCGGAACTTTCGAAGCTTTCCCGCAAGAAATCGCGCTCTTCATCAATGGCGGGCGCGATCGAATGCGTCAGCCGGCCGTTGCGATTATCCTGCTCAAAGCCGTCGTCAAAGGTTGCCGAGCCCACCCATAGCGGCTCACCAAAGACCGTCTGCTCCGTCTTCCAAAGGCGCGCGTGGTGCCGCTCCGCCGCAACTTTCAACGTGTCGCCGCGCGCAAAGCTCAGGTCCTGCGTCCGCCCAAAGAGATACAGCGGACTCATCGGCACCTCGCGATATGGTTCGCGCGAAAGCGTGGACAGCAAGCCGTGCAGGATGGCGGTGTTGCGGTCCGCATCGACGGCAAACCATCCGGAGCGCGCGAACGCCTCCCGTACCTGCTGCTCGGTTCCAATCAGGGCGAAGTTGACGGCATCGCCGAGATTACCTTGGCCGTCGTCATCCCGGCGGGGCAGCGCGTCAAAGATCGCAGGGCGCAGGACGGTCACTAGGTCAGGCGCGGCAGCACTGCCCTGCTGATGCCGCCCGTCAGCCAACGAAATCGTCAGTTTGTAGCTGCCAGTCACGGTAATCTGGCCGGTCAGGTTGGCGCGGACAAACAGGTTGCCATTGCCGCGTACCGTCAGAGTGCTGCTGCTGCCAATCGTGAAAGGAAATGCTGCTGGAGTGCTGCCGATGCGGCCAATCAGCGCCCCCGTCTTCGCCGTGGGCAGTGGGTAGCTGCGCAGAAGATCGCGCCAAAGATGCGCCATGCCATCCGGGCTGACGGTCTGGCCGGAGGTCAAGGCTGCCACTCCGGTTGCGCTGAGCGTCACTTGATCACCCGCCAGCAAAGCGATTCCGGTGTCCGCCCAGTCATTCGCCGTGTCCACTGTCACCGTGTACTTCGCCTTGCGCTTCATTGCGGACGTTGACACAGGCTGGGACGGAATCGCCTCCACGCGCGCCTGCTGCGCCATGGAGCCGCACGTCAGCAAACACATCGCAATCAGCACGTATCCTGAAACTCGCATCGTCTCAAGAGACGCTCTTCGTCGCCACACGGATGTGCGCCCCGCGCGGGAGACGCGGGTGCGTCGCATCCACTTGCCCGCGCATCCGACAAGGTATGGCAGAGCAGAACCGCGTCGTCGGCATCGATCTTGGTACCACCAACTCCCTTGTTGCTTTCTTGCAGAACGGCATACCGGTCGTCATTCCCGGCGAAGATGGCGCACCGCTTGTGCCCTCAGTCGTCGCCATCGAAAACGGGACGGCAGTTGTTGGCAACGGTGCCCGCGGTACCCTGCTTTCTAATCCCGGCAACGCCGTGTACAGCGCCAAGCGCCTGATGGGACGCGGCATCGATGATGTGCGCGATGAACTCTCGCTCTTCCCCTTCCGCATCGCCGACGGCCAGCAGAATGATGAAGTCCTGCGTCTGCAGGTCGGCAATCAAACACTGACGCCGCCGCAGATATCCGCGCTGGTGCTGGGTCAGCTCAAGCGCAACGCGGAGCGCTACTTCGGCCAGCCCGTCACGCGCGCCGTCGTCACCGTGCCTGCCTACTTCAACGACGCACAGCGCCAGGCGACAAAGGATGCCGGTCGCATCGCCGGTCTGGACGTCTTGCGTCTCGTCAATGAGCCCACAGCCGCCGCGCTGGCCTACGGCCTGGACCGGAAGAAAGAGGGCACGGTCGCGGTCTATGACTTCGGCGGCGGCACCTTCGACGTTTCCATTCTCAAGCTGCACGATGGCATCTTCGAGGTCATTTCCACCAACGGCGACACGCACCTGGGCGGCGATGACATCGATAACCTGCTGATGCACATCGCCCTCGACGAGATCAGCAACGAGCTTGGCATAGCCGCGACACCGGCTATCGTCCAAACCGTGCGCAAGGCTGTCATCGAGGTCAAAATCGCGCTTTCTTCAGCAGACTCCGCGCACTTCGATCTTGACCTCGGCAGTGGCAAACGCTATCAACGGAACGTCACACGGCAGCAGTTCGAGCAACTCATCGCGCCCGTGATCGCCCGTACCGCCGGTCCCGCGAAACAGGCCATTAAGGACGCAAACATTTCCCCGGAGCAGATCGACGAGGTCGTCCTGGTCGGCGGTTCCACCCGCATCCCGGCCGTGCGCGCCCTGGTGGATCAGATTTTCGGACTGTCGGCGCGCGGCAAGCAGGCGCATACCGAACTGAACCCGGACGAAGTCGTCGCACTCGGTGCGGCCGTGCAGGCCGACATTCTTGCAGGCGGCTCCGCGGCGACCAACGAACTTCTACTGCTCGACGTCACGCCGCTCTCGCTCGGCATCGAGGCGCTGGGCGGCGTGGTGGCCAAGATCATCCAGCGCAACTCCACCATCCCGGCTAGCGCCACGGAACACTTCACCACGGGCGTCGACGGCCAGACAAACGTCGCCATTCACGTCGTGCAGGGCGAACGCGAACTCGCGAAAGACTGCCGCAGCCTTGCGCGCTTCGACCTGAAAGGCATCCCGCCCATGACCGCCGGCCTGCCGCGCATTGAAGTCAAGTTCCTGATTGACGCCAACGGCATCCTGCAGGTCAGTGCCCGCGAACAGCGCAGCGGCAAAGCCGCCGAAGTGGAAGTCAAGCCGAGCTACGGCCTCACCGACGCGCAGGTCGAGGATATGATCCTCGCCTCGTTCGACCACGCCGAGGACGATCTGGAACAGCGCCAGGTCATTGAGGCCCAGAATGAAGCCCGCACCATCCTCGAAGCCGTCGAAAAGGGTGCCAAGCATCCCGCTTGGCAGCAGCTCACCGCAGACGAGATCGAGCACATTAAGGCGGCAACCTCGGAACTGGACGCCAGCGTGAAAGGCGGTGACTACAAGTTGATCCGCCGTGCCATTGACGAACTCGATAAGCGCACCCGCCGCTTCGCCGAACTGATGATGGACACCGCCGTCTCCTCCGCCCTGACCGGCCAGACAATGACTACAGCGGGTGAAACGTTAGGCGAAGGCCCTTCCGCACCACATCCCTTCGCCCCCGCAGTGATCACCGGCACAGACTCCAGCGCCTAACATGCGCAACTGTAAAAGCCAGCGTGCAATCACCTGACGCGGCTTTCGCCGCCAGGATAGGAAATCGATCACCCGACGCGGCTCAGCCACCGGGACAGGAAACGAAGCCGCCACCTGAGCGGCTATAGCAGCCGAGATAGGAAAGAAGTTGATTGCCCTGACACGGCTTCAGCCGCTGAGATAGAAACGAAACCGATCACCTAAGCGGCTTTAGCCGCCGAGATAGTAAAGAAGTCAATCGCCTTAACACCGCTTTAGCCGTCGAGATAGAAACGAAATGGATCACCTAAGCGGCTTTAGCCGCCGAGATAGACACCGGCCAAGAGCGTGTCATCCGACCAGATCACTCACCACATCCTTCGCCTGAGCCAGTGCCGCGTCCAGTTGCCCAGGATCGTTCCCACCCGCCTCCGCAAGGTCAGGCCGCCCGCCGCCCTTGCCGCCCACCTTCGCGGCCAGCGCGCCGGCGACTTGACCCGCCTGGATGCGGCCTGTCAGGTCCTTGGTGACGCCGACGATCAACGCCACCTTACCGTCCGCGGTAGCCGCGCCTAGCACGACCACGCCGCTGCCCAGCCGCGCCCGCAACGTATCCACCAGCTGCCGCATTTGATTGCGGTCCAGCCCGCTGACCCGCTGCGCCAACACCTTCACGCCCTTCACCTCGACGGCGGATGCCGCAGCATTCTCCGTAGCCGACGAGGCCGACTTCATGCGGGCCTGGTCCAGCTCACGGCGCAGCTTGCGCAACTCCTCGTCCTGCTGCGAGAGCCGGGTTTGCAGCGCGGCAGCGGGCGAATCGCTCACACCGCCGGTCAGCGACGAGACGACCTTCGCGACCTCAAAGTCACGGCGAAACTCACGCAGCGATCCGGTGCCGGTTACGGCTTCGACGCGCCGGATGCCGGACGAAACGGAGCTTTCGCCCGTCAGCTTGATGAGGCCGATCTCGCCCGTCGCGCCGGTATGCGTGCCGCCGCAGAGTTCCGTCGAGAAGCCGCCGATCTTGACCACACGCACCTTGTCGCCGTACTTTTCGCCGAAAAGCGCGGTCGCCTTGAACTCGTTGATGGCTGCATCGATGGGCACGTCCACGAAGGTATCGACCTTTGCGTTGGCCAGCACCTCGCGGTTCACGATGTCTTCGACCTCCTGCAACTCCTCATCCGCGACACCGGCGAAGTGCGAGAAGTCGAAGCGAAGGCGCGCGCGATCGTTCAGCGATCCAGCCTGCTTCACGTGCGTTCCCAGCACCTCGCGCAGGGCGGCGTGCAGCAGGTGCGTGCCGGTGTGGTTGCGCGTGGTGGCCGCCCGCTCCGCACCGTCCACCACGGCGTCCAGCGTGTCGCCCACGGCAATGGGCCGCCGCACCGTCACGCGATGCGCAAAGACGCCCTGCACCGGCTTGGTGCAGCCGTGCACGTCGGCCAGCGCGGCGGTGTGGTCCGTGGGATAGAGCCAGCCGGTGTCGCCCACCTGCCCGCCGCTGTCGGCGTAAAAGCTGGTGCGGTCCAGCACCACCTCGCCAACGTCGCCGGGCTGCAATACGGGCACGCCCACGCCATCCTTTACCAGCGCCAGCACGGTCGCATCATCTGCCCGTAGCCCGGTGTAGCCAACAAAGTCCGTCTTACCAAGATTGGTGAACACCGGGCTGGCAGACTTCTGCGAGCCGCCCTTCCATGAGGCGCGCGCGCGGGCTTGCTCTTCTTCTTTGGCGCGCTCGAAACCTGGAAGATCAAATTGAATTCCAGCATCACGAGCGGCGTCCTGCATAAAATCCAGAGGAAGTCCGAAAGTTTGGTAAAGATTGAAAGCCACAGTACCGGAAAGCCGAGCTTCATGTCCGGTTGCAATCATCAGGTGATCAAGCTGCGACCATTCAGTCTTGGCGCCCGCTGCAAATGCTGCGTCTCTTATCCTTGATCTCTCAGCTTTTGCTTCGTCAAAAGCTGAGAGAAGATACCGGTACCCTTCTTCCATCGCGCGCGCAAACTGTTCCTCTTCAGCCCGAACTATGTTGGCTATCGTGCTGGCAGACGAAGACAACTCCGGATACGCTACTTTCATTTCATCTCGCATCGCGTAAACCATTTCGAACAGAAAGGGAGTTAGTTTCCCGAGCTTACGTCCATTCGAAATAGCGCGACGCATTATTTTGCGTAAAACATAGCCACGACCTTCGTTAGAGGGAGTCACGCCATCATTGATAAGAAACGTCATAGCACGAGCATGGTCTGCAATGATTCTCAGTGAAGCTAAATCGCGATAGTCGTAGTCACCGCCATAATTTACAGCTTGGGTAATTTCCTTGGCCTTGTTAATAAGTGGCTCAAACAAATCGGTATCAAAGTTCGCCAACTTACCCTGCAAAACACAGGCGATGCGTTCCAGGCCCATGCCGGTGTCGATGGAGGGCTTTGGCAGGGGCGTCAGTTCCGCCGCGCCGCCGGGTGTGACGGTGCGGTCGAACTGCATGAAGACGAGGTTCCAGATCTCCATGTAGCGCTGATCGTCCTCGCCGAAGGGCTTGTCCTCACCCGTCTCGCTCGCTTCGATGCCGAGGTCGTAGTAGATTTCGCTGCATGGGCCGCAGGGGCCGGTCTCGCCCATCTGCCAGAAGTTGTCTTTCGCGCCCAGCGCGAAGATGCGCTCCTTCGGCACGCCCACGGCCAGCCAGAACTGCTCGGCCTCGTCATCGCGCGGCGTCTGCGCGTCGCCCTCGAAGATGGTGACGTAGAGCTTTGCCGGATCAATGCCGAACCAGTCCGGCGAGGTGAGCAGCTCCCACGCGTAGGCGATGGCGTCCCCCTTGAAGTAGTCGCCAAAGCTGAAGTTGCCCAGCATCTCAAAGAAGGTGTGGTGGCGGCGGGTGAAGCCGACGTTTTCCAGGTCGTTGTGCTTGC
>CAXUBG010000021.1:0-5966 GCA_964249285.1 uncultured Terriglobus sp.
ACCCTGGATCGGCCCGGGACGGTACAGGGCATTCAACGCGGTCAGATCCTCTACCGTGGTGGGCTTGTACCGGCGCAGCACGTCGCGCATCCCGCCGGATTCAAACTGAAACACGCCCGATGTCAGCGCGCGGTGAAACACCTTCTCGTACGTCACCTGGTCATCCAGCGGCACCGTCGTCATGTCCACATCGATGCCCTGGTTCGACCGGATCAGCTTCAGGCAGTCGTCGATCACCGTCAGCGTGGTCAACCCCAGGAAATCCATCTTCAGCAGGCCCATCTTCTCGATGGCCTTCATGTCATATGCTGTCACCAGGTCGTCTGTTTTGGTCAGCGTCACCGGCACAAGCTCGGTCAGCGGCTGCGGCGCAATCACCACACCCGCCGCGTGTACGCCCGCGCCGCGCACCAGCCCCTCCAGCTTCAACGCCGCGTCGATCACCTCGCGAATCTGCGGGCTTGATTCGTACGCCTGTGCCAGCGGCGGCGAGTCCTTCAGCGCCTGGCCAATCGTGATGCCGATCGTGCCCGGAATCATCTTCGCAATCCGGTCCACCTCGCCATAGGGCATGTCCAGCGACCGTCCCACATCCTTGATGGCCGCCTTTGCCGCCATCGTGTTGAACGTGATGATCTGCGCCACCTGATCCGCGCCATACTTCCGCTTGACGTACTCGATCACCTCGCCGCGCCGGTTCATGCAAAAGTCAATATCGATATCCGGCATCGAGACGCGCTCCGGATTCAGAAATCGCTCAAACAGCAGCTCATTCTGCAACGGGTCAATGTCCGTGATCTCCATCACATACGCCACCAGCGACCCGGCCGCCGACCCGCGCCCCGGCCCCACCGGAATGCTCTGCTCCCGCGCATACCGGATAAAATCCCACACGATCATGAAGTACCCGGGAAACTTCATCGCCTTGATGCATTCAATCTCCCGGTTGAGCCGCGCCTCGTACGCGGCAGTCTCATACCGCAGCAGGCCGCGCGACCGCAAATGCGCCACCGCTGTGTCCAACCGCTTCCGCAGTCCCTCGCGGCACACCTGCTCGAAATAGCCATCCAGCGACATGCCCGCTGGCACTGGAAACGCCGGAAATGGGTCCTTCACCTTCTTTAACTCGACGTTGCAGCGCTCCGCGAACTGCATGGTCCGCGTGCAAACCTCTTCATGACCGGCAAAGGTGCGGTGCATCTCCTCCGCCGGCTTGATGTAGAACTCGTTCGTGTCGAACTTGAAGCGGTTCGGATCGTTGATCGATGCTGCTGTCTGCACGCAGAGCAGGATTTCGTGCGCACGGCTGTCATCCGCCGCGACATAGTGCGCATCGTTCGTCGCGATCAGCGGGATCTGGAGCTCGCGCTCCATCCGGAACAACGCATCACACACGCCCCGGTCTGGTTCCAAACCGTGATCCTGGATTTCCAGGAAGAAATTATCTTTCCCGAAAATCTCCCGGAAGTACCCTGCCAGCCCGCAGGCTTCCTCGTATTTGCCTTTCATCAGGTGCTGGTTCACTTCGCCCGCCAGGCATCCTGAAAAACCAATCAAGCCGGCCGTGTGCTTGGCCAGGAACTCCTTGCTTACCCTCGGCTTACGGTAGAACCCATGAACAGCCGCTTCACTGGTCAGCCGCACCAGGTTGCGGTAGCCCTCGTCATTTTCCGCAAGCACCAGAAAGTGGTTGTATCCCCCGCTCATCTCGCGGTGGTCCGCCGTTTCCGACAGGTACAGTTCGCACCCCAGAATCGGCTTGATTCCCTTCTTCTCCATCGCGTCGGCAAAATGCACGGCACCGTAGATGTTCCCGTGGTCGGTCATCGCCGCCGCGCGCTGTCCCAGCTTGCTCACGTGGGCGGCCAGCTTATCCACGTCGCAGGCACCATCCAGCAGACTGTAATCCGTGTGGAGATGGAGGTGCGTGAAGTCAGCGGCCATGCTCCAATTCTAGGCCGCAGCCATTGTGCTAAGCGGGCGCGTCCGCGTGAGGAAAAGGCGTACCAAATTCGATTCGGGTAAGCCGCCGCACGCCCGCCTCGAACATCGTTGCGGGCGTTAGCAATGAGATCACCAACCATCCCTTCTCCGGAAACCCATAGAACGAACCGGGGTGCATCACCACCCCATGCTGCCGCAACAAGTGCAACGCCACATCCATGTCGCTCTCGCTCCCCGGAATGCGCAACACCACGCTCCAACCTCCTTCAACCCGCAACCTGCTTACAGCACTCCCGGCCAGCAGGCCGTCGAGCAGCCTCAGGTTCTCCCGGACGCGCAGCAGGATCTGCTTCTGCAGTCCTTCCCGCTCCCGCAGCCACACCGGCAGGGCCACTTGCGGCGGAGCGGCGACCGACAGAAAGGTGTCTGCAAGTACCCCTAGCCGCGCCATCGCTTCACTGACCTCATCCGCAGGCCCGCACGCCGCCATCCACGCCAGCTTCATCTGCGGCAACGCCAGCGTCTTACTCAATCCGGCCAGCACAAACGTTAGCGGCCTCTCAAGGTGCGACGCCTTCCCGTCCTCAGCGTGACCTTTGCGAACGTCACGTTCCTGCCTTGCAGCAAAACTGAAGCGGCGTCCAGCTTCGATCGCATAATCAAGAAACACCTCGTCCACGATCAAAGGCAACTCGTGTCTCCGCGCGACGGCGAACAAAGTTTCCCGGTCCGCTGGACTGCAATAGTGTCCCGTGGGATTGTTGGGGTGGATCGCAATCATCGCGCGGGTTTGGGACGTGACGGCGGCGGCCAGCGACGCAGGATCGATCTGCCACCCGTCGTGGTACACCAGCGGATATGTGATGACATCCACGTCATGCAGCCGGGCCAGCAGGTCGAACAGCGGGTAACTTGGCGAGGGCACGAGGATCGCATCGCCCGGTTCACAGAAAAGGCGGAGCAAGTAGCCGTATGCCTCGCTGGTACTGGCGGTAAGCAACAGCCGTTCAGGCGGTACATCGGCTCCATACACAGTGCGGTA
The DNA here is from genome assembly GCA_964249285.1 of uncultured Terriglobus sp. GTDB lineage: Bacteria > Acidobacteriota > Terriglobia > Terriglobales > Acidobacteriaceae > Terriglobus. The sequence continues at coordinate 2,987 of CAXUBG010000021.1, forward strand.
TAACGCCGAGACCGCCTCGCGCGCGCTCCGCAAGCCCAGCGAATCCGCGTCGTATTGCAGCACCGGCGTATCGTTCATCGCGGCGAGCAAGCGCTCTTCGGGATATTCGAAACCGCACCGGGTCGGATTCGAAACCGTCAGGTCGATCAGCGTCCCCGCTGACCGCGCCCTCTCCAGCGCCTTCCCATATGCGGTTGTTCCGTCTCCGAAATCACAGCGCGCGGCAAACCGCATTGTTCCATGCTACCGGCGAAAACGACGGCTACAATCGGCCCATGCCATCCATTCAGGCGATCCTCTTTGATTTTGGAAAGGTACTCAGCCTGCCGCCACAACCTGCGGCATGGACGAAACTGCTCTTTCTTACGGAACTTTCAGAACAAGCCCTCAGCGCTAATTACTGGGCTTTCCGCGATGATTACGACGAAGGCATCTATACCGGTAGCAGCTACTGGCAAAAGGTTGCGGGCCGAACGCTGCCGCCGGAGACCCTGCAGGTCCTCAAGGACACCGATGTTGAGCTGTGGACCGAGATGAACCAACCAATGCTGGAATGGGTCGATGCCCTGCACAGCGCGGGTTTCGGCACCGGCATCCTGTCCAACATGCCCGACGCCATGGCCGACGGTATCTGTGCCAAATTTGAGTGGATCAGCCGCTTCGATCACACGATCTGGTCGCACGCTCTCAAGCTGCGCAAGCCGCAGCCTGCCATATACGCCGCGGCGATTGCCGGACTCGGCGTACCGGCCGGCAATATCCTCTTCATCGACGACAAGGAAGTGAACATCGCGGCAGCGGAAGCAGCTGGTATGCAGGCCATCCGCTACGATGACCACGACAGCTTTGTGCGCGAGATGAACCGTCGCGGGTATGGTGCCCTGCTGCACCCTGCACAAATTGCGTCCGCTCCCGTATAGTTACGCAAACGAGACATCCCCGCCTCGCTCCCTTTCGGCGCAATGTCTTACCCGTTCATCTACCTGTCGTAGAACAGGACACCCGTTCACTCTCTTCTCCGTGGGTTAATGACACCAGCCCCTCAAGGGCCGGATATGCCTGCGTATGCTCTGCCTGCTTCGCCGATGTGCTGCCCTTCTGATCGCGCTCCCGGCGCTGTGCTCACCTGCGCAACAAGTGCTGCTTTCTGGGCTCCTGTCGATCAACGGTCAGGGAACCTTCCACGGTTTGCGGCAAGACGCGGCAGGCAACCTGTATACGCTGCTTGAGGCTCACGACGGTGTCCGCCTCCTCAAGTTCAACAGCACGGGAACGCAGCTGCTGGGACAGGTACAGGTTGGCCAGCTCGGCGACAGCGCTACCGCGCTTGATCTTGACACCTCCGGCAACATTTACGTTGCGGGCACTTCAGATTCGCGCGGCTCCCTTGCAGGCACATCCGGAACAGCTTTCCCGAACAAAGCAGGTACCCGCACCAACTCCTTTGTCGCCAGGTTCTCCCCCGGTCTGATCCAACAGTGGCTGACCTTTGGCGGCGCGGAACCGATGGCGGTCTCGGGCGTGACGGCAACTCCCACGGCTGTCCTCATCACCGGCTCCATCTTCAGCGTCGGTGATCCCGCGAACGCCCTCCCAGTGACGCCGAACGGTATCCAGCAGAGTCCGGCACCCAATAGCACCGGCAACGGCTTCGTCGAGAGCTTCTCCACAAGCAGCGGCTCGCTGCAATATGCTACGTACCTGACGGGCGCAAACGGCGATACCACGCCCGCAGCCATCGTGGCGGACAGCAGCGGCAACGCCTACATCGCTGGCACCACAACAGCGACGGGGTTTCCCACCACCAATGCACTCGTACCGGTCTTCCGTTCCGTCAATGGCGGCAACACCTCCGGCTTCGTCACGGAGCTGACGCCGGCAGGCGATGCTTTCCTCTTTTCGACCTTCATCCCCGGGAATGGCCTCTCGTCAGCAGCCCTTGATCCAAGCGGCAACGGTGCCTTGCTGCTCGCGGGTGACATCGCGCCCGGCCTTTTCCCGCTTACCGAAACGCAGGCACCCATCGCACCCCTGCTACGCTATCAGACCGCTCTGCGTCTCGCGCTGGACGGTTCGTCCGTACTGTCCTCGACGCTCCTCGCACCCGCGACAGAGTCGGTCATCACAGCCGGCGCAAACGGCACCGCGTGGACCTTCTTCTCGAACCAAAATTCACCCGCCGTTCCGCTGTTGCCAGTCCTCCCCGTCGAGACTCTCGGCAATGCCTTTGCGTTTCGCGTCGCCGCGAACGGCCGCGTGGACCGCGCCGCACGCTTCGGAGGCCTGCCCACCGCAAACAGCGGCTTCGCCAGTCTAGCCGCTGTTGAAGGCGGCGTGCTTGCAACGCCCGATGGCACGGTCTTGTTATCCGGAGGCATCAGCCCGGCGCTCAGCAGCGACTTGCTGGCGACGGAAACCTACGATCTCCCGCTCGCGTTTGCGCCAGACGCGGCTCTTCCTTCGACCGTTCGGGATGCCCTGCCCGCCGCCTCATGCAGCGGCAGCGCCTGCAGCGGAGGCGCAGGCCTGCTCGCCCGTCTCGACCCAAATGGCAGTAGTCCCACGCTCTCGCTTTCCATTGATGACCTGCCAAATCTGAGCCTGCGCAATCTGGGCACCTCCACCGCGAACAATGTGCATGTGACAGCCACTGGCTACAGCGTCATCAGCAGTTGCGGCACTTCGTTGACCGCTGCCGCCGAGTGCAGTATCACCCTTGCAGGCAGCGGTCCGGGATCGATCACGGTGCAGGCGGACAACGCGGCTGCCTACACCACCACATTGGCAGCTACAACCCAGGACGTCAATCCGATTGCTGTTCTGCCGCACGAGCTTGACTTTGGCATCGTCACGTCCGGCTCCGCGATCGCAACCCGCGTTCTTACCGTCACGAACCTCAGCAGCACAACGCAAACCTTTGCTTCGCGAAACAGCAGCAGCACCGTCACCACCACGCGACCCATTCCCGCGCCTTACACGC
>CAXUBG010000021.1:5976-7994 GCA_964249285.1 uncultured Terriglobus sp.
GACCGAAACAGCGACCACCTGCACGCCCGCTCCAGACGGTGTTTCGAAGGTGCTTGGCCCCGGTGGCGCCTGCTCAATCACTCTCGGTTTGACGCCAAGCTCTTCCGCCGCCAACGACAGTGGCATCAACGCCCATTGGCAAGTCGGCGCAAGCGACATTCTGCTTACGGCATATGGGCAAGCGGCGGCGGAGACGCTCTCCGCGAACGTCATCGACTTCGGCCGCCAGTTCGCCGGCGGCTTGCGCGTTCCGCGTTACCTGTATCTCTCTAACAGCGGCGATACATCGCAGACGCACGCTCCCGTGGTCAGTTCCAACCCGGCCTTCGTCGTCGTGGATGAGTGCCCCACAGCCCTCGAGCCGCGCTCGGTCTGTCGCATCGCGCTCGCCTACCAGGCCGCCAGCGCGCCTTCCAGCGATGCCATGTCGCTCACCGTTGACGGCCTGACGGCGTCCGTGCTGGGCGAAACGCTGCCGCAGCCCACGATCACAGCCACCTCCGTCAATCCGAACCTGAGCGTCACTCCCACCTCGATTGCGTTCACCACACCAATCGCCGTCACCACCGCGTCAAGCGAATCGCACGCGGTCACCATTAGCAACACCGGCGTCACTGGCTTTGCGCTGAACTTGGGCATCGCGGGTGACTTTTCCTACCAGACCGGCTGCCCCGCCATGCTGAACGGGGGCGCAAGCTGCACTGTCGTCCTCACCTTCACACCGTCCGGCAGCGGAGCGCGCCAGGGACTGCTCAGTGTCGGCGCAGGCTCGTCAGGTCCGGTCTATGTCGCACTCGGTGGCACCGCAGCGGCCATCTTGCCCGCGGCCAACGGCGCCCTGGTCTTCGGCGATGTCCCGCTGAACACGCCCGCGGTCCAATGGCTGAAGGTCTCGCAGTCATTCTCCACGTTGCAAGCCGCATCTAGCGATCCAGACTTCCGCGTCATCCTCGTTGAGGACACCGGTTATGGTCACGGTGAACCTGCGGCTAGCGGTTACGCCGCAAGTGCCTCCGGCTCATGCCTGAACTGCTACCTCGGCATTCAGTTCCTGACAACGTCCAGCGGAACCCGTAGTGGTGCGATTACCCTCACATCGCCCGGCGGCGGTAAGCCCGGCGTGCTAAACACGACCGGCAACGGCATCGCCCTAACAAGCCTCGTGCTCACGCCTGTAAGCCAGGACTTCGGCCCCGTGCCCGTCCACAGCACCAGCGCGTCAATCCTCTTTCAACTCACCAATGGGACCGCGTCGGCTATCACTGCAACCGGCGCGACCAGCACCGGGGACTTCACCGTCACCAATGAGGCTACAGGCGCCGCGGCTTGCACGGGAGGCACCATCGCTCCCGGTGGCAGCTGCTTCATTTCTGTCCGCTTTGCCCCGGCCGCTGTAGGAACTCGCACCGGCGAACTGACCGCCACCACCTCCGCTGGAACGAGCAACTCCACGCTGTCCGGCACCGGCGAGGACGACCCCGGCGTTTCCTTCAACCCGGGCGAGCTTCGCTTCGGCAACGTTGCGGGAGGATCAGCGCAGCAGCAAAGTATCACCATCACAAACACCGGCACCTCGCCGGCAAGTATTGGCACACCCGCCAGCAGCGACCCGCACTTCGCGGCCACCAGCAGCTGCAGCACCCTCGCATCGGGAGCAAGCTGTGCCGTCACCGTCTCCTACACCGCTGCGAATGCCCTCGCCAGCGGCATTCTGACCATCCCCATCACCTCCGCACCGGCAGGCGCTCCCACCACGGTGCAATACGCAATTGCTCTCAGCGGCCTCTACACCACGGAGTCCGCGGGTATCCAGATCATCCCCGGAGAGCACACAGCCGTGAACTTCGGCGCGTCTATCACCGGCACACCCGCGCTCAGCCGCGTCCTCCACGTCAACAATCTCACGGCCAAGTCGCTGGCCACCACAGTCGATGCACCCCGTGAATTCGTCGTGACCGCTTCGACCTGTGCCACGCTCTCGCCCAACGGCAGTTGCGATCTTACCGTCGAATACACGC
>CAXUBG010000021.1:8004-18956 GCA_964249285.1 uncultured Terriglobus sp.
ATCTTTGTCCAGGGCACCCCAACGGACGGGAGCGCAGCCCAGAGCGGCTTGGCATACATGGAGGGCTACGGGCTGGGCGGCGCTGGTGGCACCGCTTCTCTCGTCATTACGGGCAGCATCTCGCCCAATGGCGTGGTGAGTTTCGGCCAGGTGCCCTCGGGCGGCAACTCCTCGCAAACGCTGACGCTGACCAATCCCATCGGCTCCTCAGCAGGCACGGGCATCACCGTCCGCCGCGTGGCAACCGACTTTCCCTACGCCGCCGCGACCGATTGCGGATCCCCATTGACGCCGGGCCAAAGCTGCATCGTTACGATCACTTACACCCCGCTTGACCAGGCCCAGGCCGGGAGCGGACAAACAGCATCGCAGACGAACGATGGCACGCTCACCATTGAAAGTGACGGCTTCAACGCCCCTCAATTCGTCGACCTGAACGGCACGGCAACACCTTCGTTTGTCACGGTACCGAACAACAGCGCGCCGGTTGCGGCGTTCAGCACCTCCGCCGGGTCGCTCGCCTTCACCAGCACCGCGGTGGGCACCCCCAGCACAGCGCAATCCGTCACTCTGACGAACACCGGCACCGCAACGGTCCACATCGGTAACCTGATCGCCTCACGCGGCTTTACCGCCTCGCCTGGTACCTGCACGATCCTCGTCGAAAACGCCGCCTGCACGCTCTCCATCAACTTTGTGCCGCAGGTCACCGGCACCGTCCTTGGCTCCCTCGAAATCCAGAGCGACGCAAGCCAGGCACTTGAGTTCATCACGCTTCTCGGCACGGTCATCGCACCCGCGAATTCTGTTCCTGCCGCGTCTGTCACACTCACACCGCAAGCGCTCGACTTTGGCCGCGTCCTCGTTGGCAAAGTCGCTCCGCAGCTTGCCACTTTCACCAACACCGGCCAGTTGCCCGTCACCCTGGGCAACGTCAGCGTCACAGGCGACCCTAGCTTCACCCTCGCGACGTCCACCGCCGCAAGCAATCCATGCCCCGCCTCCGGTACTGTCATCGCCTCAGGCGCAAGCTGCACGATCACGGTCCTCTTCACGCCCGCTACAGCCGGGACGTTGCGCGGTGTGCTCTCGGTCGCATCGTCAGCCACATCGCAGCCCTTGACAGTCGCCCTCTCGGGCGTTGGCACGCAGCCGCAACTCTCCGTTGCACCCGCCGCGTTGAACTTCGGAACGGTGGCGGTGGGCAGCACAGGCACGCTGTCCCTTACGCTCATCAACACCAGCAGCAGCTCCGTCGACGGTCTCGCTCTCATCACAACCGCTGGCTACAGCGTTAGCAGCACGTGCGGCATCACCACCCTCAACGCGAACTCCTCCTGCGCCGTCAGCGTTACCTTCGCGCCCACCGCTGCTGGCGTCCTCGCCGGCACGCTCACCGTCAACAGCACCGATCCAGCGTCACCGCTCACCGTTAATCTGAGCGGCGCGGGCACTGTCGCCAGTGCGGCCACACAGTCGCAACTCAGCGCCGCACCCAACACTCTCAACTTCGGCAACGTCGCGCTCGGCAGCCGCGGCACGCTCGCGCTCACGCTTTCCAACCCTACAAGTGTGCCCGCAAACGGCCTGCTCTTCACCGCGACCGCTGGCTACACCGCCACCAATGGTTGTGGTGGAACCCTCAACGCGTTTTCCACCTGTGCCGTTGTCGTTTTATTCGCTCCATCGGCAATCGGCCTGGATGCCGGCACGCTTACGATCCAGAACTCCGCGTCCACGACGCCACTCACGATTGCACTCACCGGCACCGGGACGGACGTGCAGCCGCAACTCACCCTTACCCCGGGGTCGCTCAACTTCGGCACAGTCGCCATCGGCACCAGCAGCACAGCATCGCTCACCCTCACGAATACCAGCAACTCGCCCGTTACTGGAATCAGCGTCACGGCCGGCTCCGGCTTCTCCTACAACGGCGGTTGTGGCGCAACGCTCAATGCGACCTCGTCCTGCTCGGTCCTCGTGGCTTTCACTCCGGTCAGCACCGGTTCCATCACAGGGGCGCTGACGGTGGCGAGCAGCGACCCCGCATCGCCCCTCACCGCGGCCCTCAGCGGCAACGCCATCCAGAGCGGCAGCTTCATTCTGACCGTGGATGGCGGCGGCGCTTCGTCCGTCACAGTGCAGTCTGGCCTGCCCGCGGGCTACTCGCTTCTGGTCACGCCCAACGGCGGGTACACGGGCGTCGTCGATCTCACCTGTACGGCGGACACCCCGGTGCAGTACGCCGCCTGCTCGCTCGTTCCGCCCAGCGTCACCCTGAGTAACGGCTCACCGCAAAGCTCCGCCGCAACCATCAGTACAGTGTCAGCCAGCGACACACTCCCCGCCGCTAGCCTTGTCCTGCACAGAAGAACCCTGTGGTGCCTCACTCCCTCACTCCTTGTCCTGCTACTGCGCCGCAGACGCCCAGCAGCGCTGCTTCTGATGCTGTGCGGCTTGGCGCTGACCACGTCCGGCTGTGGCGGAGGCGGTGACCCGCGCATCCGTTACGTTAGTCCGGGAATCTACACCTTCCACGTAACCGCAAGCTCCACCGGGAACACGCCCATCTCGCAAACGGTCGCGCTCACGATCATCGTGGCACCAAAGCCCTAGGCGAACTTCTTGTCATGCAAAGCGCAGCGAAGTGTCTCGCACACGTTCGACGCCGAACGATGGGCCTTCAGTGCAGACTAGAAAGCTTTGCCAGAGCGGGCAAATCCCATGGCGACCTGCTCAACAATCTCTATACCAAACCCCTGCAGCGCAGGCACGTGCGTGGGACGTGTCACAAGCAGGCGTATCCGCCGGATGCCGAGATCCGATAAAATCTGGCCGCCGATCCCAGTCTGCCGTAACACCTGCTGCTGATCCGGCGCGGCTGCCCGTTGCTGCACCATGCGTGGCGGTGTAATCGTCCGGTCGATGCCGAATCCGGGGCTGCCATTATGAAGGTAAATCAGAGCACCGCGCCCACGTTCCGCGATTGTACGCAACGCGTTCTCCACGCTGAGCCGCGATTCCCCACCATCGTGCGAGAAGATACCGCCGGCCAACGAATGGGTCTGTACGCGCACAGACACCGGCTCCTGGCCGCCCAACTCGCTGACATCCCCCATCACCAACGCCAAGTGGCTTTCGCCCGCTTCCACGTCGCTCTCATAAGCAATCGTGCGGAACTCGCCCCACGGCGTGCGCAGCATGGTCTCCGCCGCACGATGGATATAACGCTCGTTCTGCAACCGGTAACGGATCAACTCCGCTACGGTGATCATGCTGAGATCATGCAACGCACAAAATGCCACCAGGTCCGGCACCCGCGCCATCGATCCGTCATCGTTCATGATTTCGCAGATCACCCCCGCCGGAATCAGGCCGCTCATGCGCGCCAGGTCGACGGATGCCTCCGTCTGCCCCGCACGGACCAGCACGCCGCCCTTGCGCGCTCGCAGCGGGAATATGTGCCCCGGGCGCGCCAGATCTGCAGCCGTCGTTCCGGGGCTGACGGCGGTTAGAATCGTGTGCGCACGATCTGCGGCGGAGATGCCCGTGGTCACGCCTTCACGTGCCTCAATGCTCTCCGTGAAGGCTGTGCCAAAGCGGGATGTGTTTTCCGCGGCCATTGGCGGAAGGCGAAGGTAGTCGGCCCTTTCCTCTGTCAAAGTGAGGCAAATCAGGCCGCGGCCGAACTTCGCCATGAAGTTGATCGCCTCCGGCGTCACGTGCTCCGCCGCCAGCGTCAGGTCGCCTTCGTTCTCGCGATCTTCGTCGTCGACGACGACCAGCATCTTTCCAGCGGCGAACTGCCGCAACGCCTCCGGCACATCCACAAAAGGAATCTCAGCCATACCACCCTCACTTACTCAAGAAGGCTTCACATCTTTCTCTTAAGATGTAGCACTTCTTCCTCCGGCTCCATGCCACGCAAAAAGGTCCGCCAGAAACGCGGACCCCTGTGCTGACTGCAGACATGCCAACGCAACTAGCTGCCTTACAGTGTTGACTCGATTTCGAAGCCCCAGGCCTCCAAAAGCGCCTCCGGTATGTACTTGGAGTTCTTGTTCCTCCGCGCCCATTCGCGCAGCCGCGTCGAACGCACATACTGATCCGGCGTCAACTTGTACTCCTTCACCACCTGCTCGAATGAGGTGATGGTCGGCACTACCGGCCCAATCGGCTCCGGCTTGCCCCAATTCGGATTGCCACGACGCTTCGCCATATCATCTCCTGTAGAAGTGTCTCTGCGTGCCAAGCGCGCAGACAGTCTCGCTCAACCAGCAAACAGCTTAGTATACCGTGTTTCCGCGGTTCAAAGCGTCAGTTTGGTACCTTCTGCCGTATGCGCGCGGGACTGCCCATTACGCGAGCATCCATTCCCATTCCCTCGTACGTCCAACTCAAAACAGGCAAGGACAGGCGAACATACCCATGAGTACCTCTAAGTGTCAGGATGTTGAAGATCATTCGCTGCGGGAGCCGGCAGAAGGCGCTGAGCGGCAGCAGTGGGAGATCAGCCGTCGTACTTTTTTGCAATCAGCCACGGCGCTTGGGGCCGGCCTCGCTGCTCATGTTGCACCAGCTGAAACGGGAGCACAGGTACAGCCAGGTACGGCAGTAGCACGGTCCATCACGCTCAACATCAACGGGCATGATCACACGCTTCAAGTTGATACGCGAACAAGTCTGCTGGATGCATTGCGCGACCACCTGGACATGACTGGATCAAAAAAGGGCTGCGACCACGGCCAGTGCGGCGCATGCACCGTGCTGGTGAACGGACGTCGCGTGAATAGCTGCCTTTTGCTCGCCGTGTCCGCGGAGGGCGATCCGGTCATTACTATCGAAGGGCTGGCAAAGGGCGAGGAACTCTCGCCAATGCAGGCTGCCTTTCTGGAGCAAGATGCGTTTCAGTGCGGGTATTGCACGCCCGGGCAGATCTGTTCCGCGACAGCGCTCCTGGAAGAGATAAAGCAAGGCCAGGCCTCTGTCGTGTCCTTCGAAGACTGCACGCAGGACGCGCCCAAACTGACCGACCATGAAATCCGCGAGCGCATGAGCGGCAACCTCTGCCGCTGTGGAGCCTACCCCAACATCGTCCAGGCGGTTCGTGCCGTCGCAAGGCAGGTGAACCTGTGAACCCATTCAACTACGAACGTGCTACCGCACCGGACATAGCCATCCACACGCTTGCAGGAAATAAGAGCGCAAAGCTCCTCGGCGGCGGCACCAATCTCATCGATCTGATGAAGCAGAACGTTGAGCAGCCGACGACCCTGATCGACATCACCCGGCTGCAGACGCTGGCAACTATCACGCCCGCCGAGGGGGGGCATCGTATTGGTGCACTGGTTCGCAACAGCGACCTGGCCAACACGGTCGATGTGCGCAAGACATACCCTCTGCTTTCGCAGGCGCTGCTTGCTGGTGCGTCTGCCCAGCTGCGCAATCTGGCCACTACCGGCGGGAACTTGATGCAGCGGACCCGGTGCTACTACTTTTATGATCCGGCACTGCCCGCCTGCAACAAGCGCGCGCCCGGTTCCGGCTGTGGTGCGATCGAAGGATTCAACCGCATACACGCCGTGCTCGGCCAAACCGACAACGGACCCGGCGATGCGCATACCTGTATAGCAACCAATCCGTCCGACATGAACGTCGCGATGGCCGCTCTGGGCGCTCACGTGGAGATTAGCGGGCCCAAGGGCCACCATGTGATGCCGGTGCGCGACTTTCACCGGTTAGTGGGCAAGACGCCCGAACTGGACACCAACCTCCAGCATGATGAACTCATCACGGGCGTTCACCTTCCTGCTTCTGCGGCAAAGTTCGCGGAGCACAGCTACTACCTGAAGGCCCGCGACCGCCAGAGCTATGCTTTTGCGCTTGTCTCGGTAGCGGCCGGCCTGGAACTAGACGGCGACACAATCAGGTCCGTCGCCTTTGCCCTGGGTGGCGTCGCGCACAAGCCGTGGACCAGCAAGTCGGCTGAACAAGCCATGATTGGCAAACCTGCTACAGCAGACACCTTCAAAGCCTCCGCCGACGTAGCCATGCAGGGTGCCAAGGGATATTCGAATAACACATTCAAGATCGAACTAGCAAAGCAATGCATCGTGCGCGCCTTCACCCTGGCGGCGCAGGGAACGCATCGCGCCGCGGAAGGAGCGGCCGCCTGATGAACGCCACACTCGATATGCAGGAAGAGCAAAAGCCCGTTGGCAATGGAAAAGAGATTCCCGTCCGGTATGACGGCAAGTTAAAGGTCACCGGCAAGGCGAAGTATGCGGCAGAGTTCGAGAAAGAGGTCGAGGCGGCAGCACCAGGCAAGGCCATGCTCTACGCCTGCCTTATTCAGTCGAACATCCCCTCAGGCGAAATCATCGCGATGGACACAACTGCGGCAGACCGTGCGTCCGGCGTCGTGAAGATTCTGACGCCGTTCAACGCACCTAAGCTGCCCATGGTCACGCCGCAGCCCCCGGCGGTTCGTAAATTGTCTTTGCTGCAGGACCGCAATGTCTACTACAACAATGAGCCAATTGGCGTCGTGATCGCAAAAACACAGGTTGAAGCTGCGCACGCTGCAGCCCTCGTCAAAGTGCGATACAAGCAGGTGCCAGCAAAGCTTGACTTCGACCATCGCCTTGGCGAAGCCCGGCTCCCTAAACACGGCAATGCTCCCAAGGAGCGCAAGCCTGGAGAGGCGGAAGCGTCATGGGCCAAAGCCACTACAGTCCTTGAGCAAACGTATTCCACCCCTTTGCAGACCCATAATCCAATGGAGCCGCATGCGACGATTGCGGTGTGGGCTGGCGAAAAGCTTACCGTGTACGACGCGACACAGTACGTGTCGGGCGACAAGCAGACTCTGGCGAAGCACTTTGCTCTGCCACTTGATAATGTTCGAGTACTCGACCCGTACGTTGGTGGAGGATTCGGTTCCAAAGGTTCTACCTGGTCGCATGTGGTGCTGTGTGCGATGGCTGCCAAGGTAGCCGATGCTCCCGTGCGCCTGGAGCTCGAGCGAACCCAGATGTTCGGCCCGGTCGGCGGACGTCCTCGCACCATCCAGAAGATTAAGCTCGGGACCGACAGCAGCGGTAAATTGGTTGCCATCAACCACGAAGTGTTCATGCCTGCCTCCGTCATGGAAGAATTCATGGAGTCTGCGGCACAGCAAACCTCCATGCTCTATCAATGCGATAGCATCGAGACTTCTCATAAAATGGTGGATTTGAACATTGGTGTGCAGACCTTCCAGCGCGCGCCGGGGGAATCCGTCGGAACTACTGCGCTTGAGTCCGCCATGGACGAACTCGCGGAAAAGCTGAAGATGGATCCCCTCGAACTTCGCCTCTTAAACTATGCCGAGAAGGATCCTGGCATGCAGCGGGAATGGAGTTCCAAAAACCTGCGCGACGCGTACAACGAAGCCGCGCAGCGTTTTGGCTGGTCCAAGCGCAGCGCCACGCCCGCACAGATGCGCGATGGCAACAAGCATATCGGCTACGGTATGGCCACTGCTACATACCCTGCTAACCGCTCTGCAGCCATGGCTACAGTTCGCATGACGCCGGCCGGGCGATTTGAGGTCGCGAGCGGCACGCAGGATCTGGGAACTGGCATGTATACCATGATGGCGCAAACCGTCTTGCAGGAACTCGATGTGCCGTGGGAGATGGTTGACGTGAAGCTTGGAGATTCAAGCCTGCCAAAGGCGCCCGTCTCCGGCGGCTCCCAATCCACCGCGTCCGTTGGGCCTGCGGTCAAAGATGCTTGCGGCCAATTCAAGCTGAAGCTCGCCAATATGGCCATTAGCGATCCTTCCTCGCAGTTCTACAACGGTAAAGCAGACGATGTTGTAGTCAAAGGTGGCATGTTGCAGAGTAAGTCCAACCCTGCTCACGCCGAAGCACTCACACTTTCTATCGGCCGCAACAAAGGGCAGGCAATCGAAGAGAGCGGTTCAGCGGAGCCAAGCCAGGAAGCGGAGAAGTCTCTTTCCACACACTCCTGGGGAGCGGTCTTCGTGGAAGTTGCCGTTGACGATTCGACCCGCATGGTGGAGGTCCGCCGTGTTGTGGCCACGTATGACATTGGCAAACTGCTCAATAAGAAAACGGGGACGTCCCAGCTGGAGGGCGGTATCGTTTGGGGTATTGGAACTGCGTTGACCGAAGCGGCTGAACTCGACAACATGACGGGCCGAATCGTCAATAACAACCTCGCCGAATATCACGTTCCGGTGAACGCTGATGCGCAGCTGATTGACGTTACGGTGATCGACAAACCCGACACCAGGTTCAATCCGCAGGGCGGACGTGGTATCGGTGAAATCGGCATCACCGGCATAGCCGGTGCCATTGCAAACGCCATCTACAATGCCACGGGTAAACGCGTTCGAGACTTTCCTATTACGGTCGACAAAATCATGATGGCCTAGCTTGGCGTTGACCTGCTGGACCATTGGGTCCTCAGTCACACAAAGAGAAAGTAAACTGAAAGCCCGTGCAAGTTGCGGTATGGAGTGTCGTGCCGTGGCTTCGATCTGTCGCCGTTCCATCCTTGTTTGCTGCGCCGGAATTTCTCTCCTCACGTGCAGAGCTCGTGCGGAGGCTCCCCGCTGCCCAGGAACTTCACAAATCGCGCTTGCAAGGGGATCATTCAGTTCTAGTCCAGGTGTGGTCTTTCAACTCGCGCACTTCAAGGCGGCAATAACGCCCATGGGCAAAACTTCTCCATCATGCTTCGAAAAGTTCACCGATGTATCGCATGGCGAGATTTTCGTCAGCAACGAAAGCATTACTCACCTCTTTGGTGAAAAGCTCGCCGGAACCGGCACACAGATCACGGACCTGAAGATCGTCCATCAGACCGACGGTGTCACAATCAGTGGCAAGCTCAAGAAGATGATCCCGGTTTCCTTTAGCATCTTCGGCCCGGTCAGCACGAACGGATCGGAGATCCGGATGGACGCAAAGTCCATTAAGGCGGAAGGCATACCTGTGAAGGGCTTTATGTCGATGCTTGGTGAAGATCTCAATGCCATGTTTCACCTTGAGGGCGCAAAAGGCATCTCGGTGCAGGGAGACTCGCTCTCCTTTTCGCCAGAGCAGGTGGCCCATTTGCGCGGTCACCTTACAAGCGTAACCACATCGCCCCAGGGCTTGACTCTGCAATACAGCCGGAAAACTCGTCATGCGAATGCCGCTTCCGAGCATCCTTCGCCTGATCTCGCCGGAGCGAGATAAACTTTCGTCTGAGTTACCGCCATCGTTTAGCTTGGAAGCATGACCTCCCCGCTCGCGTCCGGCATACGGCGTGCTGTTGTCTGCTGCCTCTTGTTCCTTGCTTCGGATGTCACCGCGCAACTGCAGTTGCTGCCAACGCCCCGGGAGACCGCCGTTGGAAACTCTATCCCTCTGAGCGGCGGCCTCAGCGTGCTCTGCGCGGGCTGCGGCGCGGAGGACAGCTTTGCTGCAGATGAGCTCATGCACGCGGTCGAGTCCATGGGCATTTCTGCCGCGGTGACAGCGCAAGCGCACATCAGTTTGCTGCGTCGAGAGAGCGCTCCCGCAAGGGCAGCCTTGGCAGGGGCACATGTGCCGTGGACGTCCGAAATGCAGCAGGAAGGCTATTTGATTGTCCCTGATGCGACGGGACTCAGTGTGATTGCTGACACCGCTGCGGGCGTCTTCTACGGCGCGATGACGGCGAAGCAGATGATACGCGGAACGGGCGCAAACGCCGTCTTGCAAACAGCGGCCATTCGCGACTGGCCCGCCATGAAATACCGCGGGTTGCACGATGACCTGTCCCGCGGTCCGGTTCCAACGCTGGAGTTCCAGAAAAAGCAGATTCGCACGTTCGCGGCTTACAAGATGAACGTGTACTCGCCCTATTTCGAACACACCATGCAATACCGGTCGGACCCGCTGGCATCGCCGCCGGGCGGCTCCATCACGCCGGACGAAGCGCGCGAACTGGTCGCGTACGCGGCGAAGTACCACGTCACGATCATCCCGGAGCAGGAGGCGTTCGGCCACCTGCACTATCTGCTGAACTACGACCTGTACTCCCCACTGGCGGAGACGCCGCACGGGCATGTTCTGGCACCGGGGCAGGCAGAGTCGTTCGCCCTGATCGACCGTATCTTTAAGGAGCTTGCCGCGGATTATCCGGGGCCGCTGCTGCACCTGGGCGCGGATGAAACGGTGGAACTGGGTAAGGGGCAGACAAAGTCCGCCGTCGATGCGCGCGGTCTCGGCACCGTGTATCTGGACTACCTGCAGAAGGTCGTCACCCAGTTGCAGCCGCTGAACCGCCGTTTCCTCTTCTGGGGCGACATCGCCATGAAGGAACCCGCGCTGCTGAAAGCCTTGCCGCCGTCGTTTAAGCAGCAAACCATCGCCGTCGGTTGGGAGTACAACCCGCAGCCGCGCGGCTTTGCACCCTGGATCAAGCCCTACACTGAAGCGGGCATGGAATGCTGGATCGCGCCAGGCGTCAATAACTGGAGCCGCGTCTTTCCCAACTTCAACAACGCCCTGCCAAACATTCAACAGTTCACAGCGCAGGGCCAGGCCAGCGGGTGCACGGGACAACTCAACACCGTGTGGGATGACGACGGCGAGGCGCTCTTCAACAACAACTGGTATGCCGTGCTGTTTGGCGCGGAGGCGGCCTGGCACAAGGGTGAAAGCTCCATTCCGCGCTTTCAGAGCGAATATGGTGCTGTCTTCCACGGGGACACAACCGGCAGGATCAGCCAGGCCGAGCAGGAGCTGATGGCAGCGCACGCACTTTTGAAGGACAATTTCAAAGCGTCAGACGCCTCCGATCTGCTGTTCTGGGTGGATCCGTGGAGCGCTGACGGTCAGATCTCCGCTGGGCGCATCCGCCCCTACACACTCGATCTGCGGCTCCATGCGGAACGGGCGATTGTGCTGATC
>CAXUBG010000021.1:18966-26144 GCA_964249285.1 uncultured Terriglobus sp.
GCGCGCGCGCAGGGCACGCTGCGCGAGCAGGACGCCCTGGACGCGATGGAACTGGGCGCGCGGCGCATGGATATGATCGGCCTCAAGTTTCAGCTGACTGACGAGATCGCCACGGCGTATGCCGCCGCCTATGCCTTGCAAAGCAAAAAGGACAAGGACAGCCGCGCGGAGGTCTCGCGCGACCTCATCGACATCAACGCCGTCAATGGCAAGCTGCAGGACCTGCGTAACAGCTATGCCCTGCTCCGCGACCTGTATGAGCAGGCCTGGCTGAAGAGCTACCGTCCGTACTGGTTGCAGAACAACCTGCAGCGGTATGACCTGACCATCCAGCTCTGGCTCAGCCGCATCGATAAGGTGCGGTCGGCGCAGCGGCAGTGGGACCGCTCCCAGTCCATCCCGTCTGCAGCCGAGGTGGGCATCCCTCCCGCTCCTGCGGTGTCGGGCGTAGCGCAATGAGCCGTGCGATACAGGCGGTCGCGGCAAAGGCGCTCATTACAGGAAACAGCATGGTGGAGCGGCCGCTGATCCTGATCGAGGACGGCCAGGTGCTGCGGGTGTCGTCGCTGAAGGAGCAGAGCCTGCCCGCTGGTGCGCTCGACCTGCCGGCCAGCACGTTGTCACAGGGGTTTTTCGATGTGCATGTGCATGGCGCGGGCGGGCGCGACGTGATGGAGGGTACGCCGGAGGCCATCCACGCCGTGAGCCGCGTGCTGGCGCAGCACGGCACGGCACGCTTTCTCGCCACGACGGTCACGGCGGCCGTGGACCACACACTGCGCGCGCTGGAAGGCATATACAACTGCATGGAAAACGATGTGCCGGATGACTGCGCCGCGGTGAGCGGCATTCACCTGGAGGGCCCGTTTTTGTCCCATGCCAAGCGCGGCGTCCATCCACCCGGAGAGCTTCAGATGCCCTCGATCGAACTCTTCGACCGCTTCCACGAAGCGGCGAACGGGACAATCCAGCTGATGACGATTGCGCCTGAACTGCCGGGTGCGCTGGACCTGATCGAGCATGTTACCGGACTTGGAGTGCGCGTGAGCCTGGGACACAGCGATGCGTTGGCCCGGGAGGCGCGAGCAGGAATCGCGGCGGGGGCGGCGAGCGCGACGCACACCTTTAACGCCATGCGAGGGTTGACGCAACGCGAGCCGGGAATGCTGGGCGTGGTGCTGGATTCAAAGGATCTCTATGCAGAGCTGATCTGTGACGGCGTGCACACGACGCCAGAGGCTGTTCGCCTGTGGTGGCGCATGAAGGGACCGGAACGCGGCGTGCTGGTGACCGACGGCATGGCCGCCACGGGAATGCCGGACGGCGAATACCTGCTGGGAGCGTTGCGGGTGCAGGTGGCAGACGGCATGGCCATGCATGAGGGCGCGTTGGCGGGCAGCGTGTTGACCATGGACCGCGCGGTGGCGAACGTGCAGGCGTTCACCGGCTGCTCGCTGGCGGAGGCCGTCCGCATGGCCACGCGCAATCCGCTCCGGATGCTGCAAACAGGCAGCCTGCCGAGCGCTGATTTCAACATCTTCGACGAGCACGGCGCGATGACGGGCACGATCCTGCGAGGCCGGCTTACGGCCTGAGAGAACAGACCCATCGCGCTCATCGCGCTCACCTTTGCGTCCTTCGCGTTCTGCCTTTATTGGATCTGCTTGCCGTCGAGAACTTCGCAGCGGAAGTTCGCTCGCATACACTCGCGGTATGCCGTTACGGCTTCATGCTATCGATCTCGCGCTGATTGCCGTCTACCTGATTGGCATCACAGTCTTTGGCCTCCGGTTCCGCAAGGCGGACAGTTCCCTTTCGTCCTACTTTCTTGCAGCGCGCAGCGTGCCATGGTGGGCCATCGCCTTGTCCATCGTCTCAGCGGAGACGAGCACGCTCACCATCATCAGCGTGCCCGGCATCGCCTTCGGCGGCGACTTCACCTTTCTCCAGCTGGTCTTTGGCTACATGATCGGCCGGCTGCTGATCTGCGTACTGTTTCTGCCGCGCTACTTTGAGGGCGAGCTGTTTACGGCATACCAGCTGATCGAACGCCGCTTTGGACACAGGCTGCATAAGGTCACGGCTGGATTATTTCTGCTGACGCGCGCGGCGGCGGAGGGCGTGCGCGTCTACGCCGTTTCCATTGTGGTGGGCATCGCCATCGGCACGAACGACATTCTCAGCATCGTCATCATTTCGCTCCTGACGCTGGTCTACACCTTTGAAGGCGGCATGGCGGCCGTGATCTGGACCGATGTGGTGCAGATGGGGCTGTACGTTGCCGGAACGGTGATTGCGCTGTTCACGCTGGGCGCGCGCATCGATGGCGGCTGGACCACGGTGCACGCGGTAACATCCGCGGCTGGCAAGCTGCATGTGCTGAACTTCGCCCTGAATCTGACAACGACGTATACGTTCTGGGCGGGGCTGATTGGTGGCGCGTTCCTTACCATGGCGTCGCACGGCACGGACCAGCTAATGGTGCAGCGCCTGCTGGCGGCACGCAATCTGCGCGACGCGCGCGTGGCGCTGCTGGCCAGCGGCGGCGTGGTGCTGCTGCAATTCACGCTGTTTCTCCTGATTGGCGCGGGGCTGTACGTGTTTTACGGCCAGCACCCGGCGGCGCTGACGGTGAAGGGATCGGACCGGCTCTTCCCTGCGTTCATCGTCCAGCAGATGCCGGTGGGTATCGCGGGGCTGCTGATCGCGGCTATTCTGGCGGCAGCCATGTCCAACCTGTCCGCCGCTCTCAATTCGCTGTCGTCCACGACCATTGTTGAGTTCTATCTGCGTCTTCGGCCCGGCGCGACAGACCGGCGGCGGAACCTGCTCTCACGCGTCGCCACGGTGGTGTGGGCGGTGGTGCTTGTAGGCATCGCCATCTACGCCGTGGCGCACGGCGGCAAGGGGCACGTGGTGGAGACGGGATTGTCTATTGCATCAGTGGCGTACGGCTCGCTCCTGGGCGTGTTTCTGCTAGGAACGCTCACCAGGTACGCGACAGAGGCAGGAGCCATCGCCGGCATGGTCACGGGGTTTGCTTTGAATCTCGCCTTGTGGCTGCAACCCGCCGCGCTGCACGTCAGCGGCGTCACGCTGCCAAAGATCGCGTACACGTGGTACGTGCTGATTGGTTCGGTGGTGACGTTTGCCGTGGGTTCACTGGCCAGTGTAGCCGGGGTATCGCGGCGGCGTGCGGGCCTGGTTGCGGTTCTCACCTGTCTGTTCTGCGCCCCGGCAGCGCGCGGGCAGAGTTACGACTTCAGCGAGATCGACACGGTGATGCAAGCCGCGCTAACGGCCAGGCAGTTGCCGGGCGGCGTGGTTGTCGTGGGCAGCGGCGGCCGTGCCGTATACGAGAAGGCGTACGGCAACCGCGCGGAAGATCCCGCCATCGAGCCGATGACCACGGACACCATCTTCGACATGGCGTCGCTGTCCAAGTGCATGTCCACCTCGGTTGCGATCATGCAGATGTATGAGCAGGGCAAGCTGCAGTTTGACGATCCAGTCGTGAAGTACCTGCCGGAGTTTGCCGCGGCTGGCAAGAGCACGATTACCGTGCGGCAATTGCTCACGCACTACTCCGGCCTGGCCCCGGATGTGTCGCTGGCCGACGCGTGGAGCGGTAAGGCCGAGGGCATCCGGCGCGCGATGGAATCCGTCCCGGCAGGACCGCCGGGCGTGAAATTTGTCTACTCGGACATCAACTTCATTACGCTTGGCGTGATCGTGGAGAAGCTCTCCGGCGAACCGCTGGATGTGTACGCGGCGAAGCACATCTTCGGGCCGTTGGGCATGGTTCATACGCGCTATCTGCCACCTGCTGCATGGAAGCCGATGATCGCGCCGACTGCGCACAACGACGACAGGCCCATGGCGGATGACCGCATGTTGCGCGGCGAGGTGCACGACCCGACGACGCGCAGGATGGGTGGTGTGGCGGGGCACGCGGGCGTCTTCTCGGACGCGGTTAACGTGAGCCTCTTCGCGCAGGCGTTGCTGGACAAACTTGCTGGCAGGCCCAGCGCCTTTCCCCTGAAGCAGGCAACGCTGGAACTGATGTGCCGCCCCGAGCAGCCCGTGCAAGCCAAGGGATTGCGCGGATATGGGTGGGATATTGACACACCCTATTCGCGTCCGCGCGGAGACATTTATCCGGTAGGCAGCTTCGGCCACACGGGCTTTACCGGCACGTCGCTGTGGATGGACCCGCGCAGCGACAGCTACGTCATCCTGCTGGCGAACGCCGTGCACCCGCGCGGCAGGCCCGCCATCTCGGCACTTCGCGGCAAAGTGGCAACCGCGGCGGCGCGAGCGCTTGAGCTGACCAAGGCGCCGACCGGCATGGCGACGGTAACCGGCATCGATGTGCTGGAGGAGACCAGCTTCCGTGCACTGTTCTACACGTATGAAACCGTAGTGGGCTACTTCCTGGAAGCCGCGGCAAAGACGGGCACGCCGGTCCTCATCCTGGACCGGCCAGCGCTGACCAGCGGGGTGCAGGTGGGTGGACCGGTCAGCGATGCGGGCAGCGAAAGCTACGTGGATTACATGCAGGAGCCGATGACGCTCGGCCTCACCCTGGGTGAACTTGCCGGCTTTTTCAATGGCGAGCGGCATTTGGGAGCACGTCTGACGGTGGTGCCCATGCGCAACTGGGAGCGCGGTCTGTGGTTCGATCAGACGGGCGTGCCATGGGTGAACCCGTCGCCGAACCTGCGAACGATGAGCGCGGCCGCACTCTATCCTGGCATTGCCTTCGCGGAATACACGAATCTGTCCATCGGCCGTGGCAGCGACGCCCCGCTGGAGCAGGTTGGTGCGCCGTGGATCGCGAGCGATGCCGAAGCCCAAAAGCTGGCGGATACGCTGAACGCGCGCAAACTGTCCGGGGTGACCTTTGCGCCGGTGAGCTTCGTCCCGGCCAAGCCGTACCCGTACGCGGGGGAGACGGTCCACGGCGTGCGCATGACGGTCACGGATCGTGTGCGGCTGGATGCGCCTGCGATGGGTGCGGAACTGCTGGCGGCCGTTCACACGCAATATCCAACGCAGTTCAAGTTCGAGCGGGCAGCGAAGCTGATCCTGAACGATGCCACCATGCAGGCGCTCACGGCTGGCAAAGATGCGCATGAGATCGCCGCGGCGTGGGAAGCGGGTCTGGCGGAGTTTCGCGCCAAGCGAGACAAGTACCTGCTCTATGGCTACCTGCCATCAACGGAGTCGCCGGAAACGGTGATACCGGCGAAACGGGAAGCTGCCGGGCGGTAACGTTAACGCTGCACCAAGTGCGCGGCAGCCTCAACGATCAGGCTGCGCGCGTGTTGTTCGCCGTCGTTGTCCAGCATGGGCTGCATGGCACGGCCCACCAGGATGAGCAGGGGCGAGGGACCCGGACTGAGTTGGGCAAAGTCCGCAAGCCGGGCTGCGGTGAAATGCTGACGCGATGTGGCGGCGCAGGAGATGGCCACGCAGGGCATGTCGCCGGCCACGTTGGCCTGCCTCAAGTCGCGGGCCACGGCAGCGAGGTCGCGCCCGGGCATATAGATGGCCAGCGTCGCATCCGCGGGAAGGCTGCCCTGCCAAATGGGAGCGATCTCCGCAGCTGTTTTGTCTGCTGCGTGCTGGCCCGTCATCAGGATCAGCTTGGAAGCTGAACGCCGGTCTGTAAGCGGGAGCTGGAGAGCGGCACCGGCGGCAAAAACAGCGGAAACGCCAGGCACGACCTCCGTTGGAATGCCCGCGCGGCGGAGGGCAGTCAACTCCTCCGAGGCGCGGCCAAACACAAGCGGATCGCCGGATTTGAGCCGAACCACGCTGAGGTTGCGGCGGGCGGAGTCGATCATGAGATCGTGGATGCCGCTTTGGGTGATGCGCGGGCGTCCGCAGCGCTTGCCAACACTGGTCACGAGGGCGTGCGGGTTGCAGAGCTTCAGGATTGCTGCCGGCACGAGGTCATCGTGCAGGATGATGTCCGCCGTGGCAAGCAGGCGTGCGGCGCGGAGCGTGAGCAGGTCAGGATCTCCCGGTCCCGCGCCGGCCAGGTAGACAGTACCCTTCTGTGCTGGCGTGCTCACCGGGATGCTGCCCCGGCAGCCAACGCCGCTTCTTTCGCGGGATTTTCGATGGCATGGGCGGAGCCATGGCCCTGTGGAGCCTCCATACTGCCGGCAGTGCCATTCATCAGCACGGCGAGCAGCGGATTGCGCTCCGGGTAGTGCTCCCGGGCGTGCGCGCGGGCCATGGCGCGGGAGGGGCAGGCCTCGGCGGCGCAAACCTCGCGCTGGGCAAGCTGGTGCAGCAGCATCTTGCGGGGCTCGCCGAGCGGCTCCATCTGGAGTACTTCGCGGCGCAGGCGGCCGAGTTCCATGAGCCAGGGACCAAGGTCAAGCGGCAGTTGCCCGTTCAACTCCTTGCGTAGCTGCTGGGCAAACGCGGGGCTTTCGCCGGCGGTGGAGATGGCAATCTGCAGGTCGCCGCGCTTCACGATGGACGGGAAGTAGTAATCGCAGTAAGGCGGATCGTCGACAGCGTTGACGAGAATGCCACGGCGCTCCGCCCCGGCGAACACCGCGCGGTTGACTTCCGGCACATCTGTTCCAGCCACGACCAGGAAGTTGCCGTCGAGGTCGCTGTCCTGGAACTCGCGCAGGTGAAGTTTCAGCTCGCCGTTCGCGGCATGCTGCTGGACGGAGCGCGACGCCCGGGTGGCGACGACGGTCACATCCGCGTCCGCGTCCAGCAGGCTCTCAATCTTTGATTCGGCAATGGTGCCCGCTCCGGCGACAAGGCAGCGGCGGCCTGTGAGCTTGAGAAAAATGGGGAAGAGGGACATGAACTACCTCACTGAGGGATGTTCCACGTGGAACACTCGAAATCTGCCAGAAATCACGACACGCCGCCCAGCATCCATATTCATCCGGTGAAAAGTTCCGTCGAGACACAAACAATTACGGCGTAGCGCGCAATTACATGTCGGCAGGCGGGCGGCCCGAGGGTTTGTCGCGCTCGACGGGGGAGACGATTGCACCAGCGAGCTGGGTGCGAAGTTCCTCGTCCGTGTGGCGCGCGAAATACTGGCGCAGGTTTTCTTCGGGAGTGCGCAGCTTCAGGTAGGTACCGAGCAGCCGTTCCATCGCAACGGGCACCTCAGGCGCCTGAACGCGGTACCCAAC
>CAXUBG010000022.1:0-13593 GCA_964249285.1 uncultured Terriglobus sp.
CCGCGCTCTCTGACCGGAACTCCTCCGGCAGCCGCCGCGCGCCCACTGCCGCCGCATTACCAAACAGAAACTCGCCCGCGATAGACACTTCCGGAGCCATGCCGCCCGGGCCGGTCTGGGGCTCGGCGGCCAGTGGTGGCGTCACTTCGGTAAAGGCGGCATCGCGGCTCCACTGCCCACGCAGCTCGCCCAGCCAGCGCGGTCCCATCGCGAACGCCCCGTGCAGCATTGCCGAATCCGTATGTGTCGTGACCGATCCGAAGCAGGCCCGTCCACGGTCCACCACCGGCGCATTGCGCAGACCAGCAGGCGACGCGAGCCGCACCCGCGCCCACTCCGCGGTCCACGAACTCCGCGAACCAGGCTGCCAGTCCAAGCGCGGCAAGAGCGCCAACTCGTCCGCGCGCCGGTCGACCGTTCCCGTCAGGCTGTCAAGGAACGTCAACGCCTTCGCCGTCGCCGCAGCACTCACCCCGCGATTTGCCAGCAGCGCTGTCTGAATCGCCGACAGTGTATAGAAGCCGGCCACGGCAGGCGAAGATACCCCCGGGAAGCTCCGCCGCTGCCCTTCCGCCGCCGCAAAGCCGAAGACCCGCGTCCGCCCGCCGCGTGCCAGCAGCGGACCACCAATCGACCCGCCAAACTGCTGCCGTACATCATGCGGTTTAACCAGCCCGGTCGCAGGTGCGCCATTGTTGTACCGTGTGCTGAGCGCGAACGGGTTCGCCGCGCCTACCCCACTCTCCCGCAGCAGCAGAAACGCCGAACCGTGCAGGTGCTCTTCGCCGCGCCGTGTTACGGTGTTCACTGACGCACCCGCGTCCCGCCCCAGCTGGGTGCCCGCGCCAACAGCCCGCACCTGGAACTCGCGCACACCCTCCTGCGCGACAGTAAAAGGCAGCGTGCGCCCGCCGCGCGGCTCGCCGTCAAACACACGCGTCAGGCTAAGCCCATTCAGCTGATAACTGTTGTGCAGCGGGTCCAGCCCTCGCGCGGTCAGCCGCACCGCGTCGGTGTCTGGGGCCGCATCACCCGCAGTTGTGCTCGCGCCATTGCTGTCTTCCGGGTCGTTGTCCGGGGCAGAGTCATCCGCATCCACCAGCGGTGTCAGCGGTGCCAGGCTCTGAAAGCGGCGGCCATCCAGCGGCAAGCGCTGCAGATCAGCCGGCGAGAGATTCGCGTTCACCGGCGGCTCCAACTCCGGTAATTCGCTTTCCGTTTGCACCTCGACCGTCTGCGCCTGTGTTCCGATGCGCAGCACCGGTGCCAGCCGCACCGTCCGGCCCACTTCCACAGGCATCTCCGCCACCCGCAATTCGTCAAAACCGCTGGCGGCCACGCGGAGCCGGTACGCCGCTGGCGGCAGCGCCTCAAACAGGAACTCACCCATCCGGTCACTCCGCTGCTGCAGCGTCACACCGTCCGCCGGATCTTCCAGCACCACCGTGGCACCCGCGACCGCCGCGCCCGACGCGTCAGACACGACGCCCCCCAGTGCTCCCGTGCTGACGCCCTGCGCACACGCGGCCGCGCCGCTCAGCAGCAGCAAGAGCACCAGCCAAACTTTTAGACAGCAGCTCCAGCGCACGCAAAAACACCCGGGACGCAACAGCGGTCTGCCAGCATCGCGGCTGCGCAGATCTCATGCAAACCCGGGAAACGCGAAACATACCGGCGTCGCGATGTGCTGTCCCCGCAACGCCTGGATGGAAAACTGGTGTACCGGAAGCCTAGCCGCTCCAGCCCAAACTTGCAAAGCAAGCATGTGCGCGCAACGAAAAAGGGCGGCAGCCGAAGCCACCGCCCAAAGATGTATCCGTACTATCTGCTGAAACACGTGATGCCCCGGGCGTGTTGCGTCTCCTGACGGTTAAAAGGCAAGCCGCAGGGCAAACTGGAACTGCCGGGGAGCAAACGCATAGGTGCTGTTCGTTGCTGAAACGGTGCCGAAGTTGGTGGTAGGCGTCAGCGTTGCCGTTGGCGCCAGCGCCGGATTCGCGTTTGCCACGGAGGACAGGGTGTACGCGCCAGTGTTCAGCGTCGTGACATTCTGGTGATTTGCCAGGTTGAACGCCTCCGCGATCACCTGCAGCGTGTAGTTATCGTGGATGCGGAAATCCTTCTGCACGCGCGTGTCCACGTTGACCGTGCGCGGAAAGCGGAAGGTATTGCGCCCGATTTGCGGAATATACGAAATACCTGTTCCTTGCACACCGGATGTTGTTGCGGCCGAAGTAGCCAGGCAGCCAATCGCGTTGCATTGCTGCGGCGTTGACCCGCTCACCGTGGCCGAGTACGGCAGGCCGGATTGCACCTGCACGAGCGGTTTGATTGACCAGCCGTTTGCCAGGTACGAAGTCAGCGTGTCCTTCGCCGAAACTCCCGGGATGTTGAGGATCGCCCACCCCACCGCGCGATGCCGCACGTCGAGGTTGGAATTGCCATAGTTCGCGCGCTGATTGCCAAAGGGATCAATCCAGTTATTGGTCGTCGTACCCGTGGTCTGCAGCTGCGAAAAGTCCTGCGCGTGTGCCCACGTATAATTTGCGTCGAACGTAACATATCGAAAACTTCGATTTGTAACATCGACCGAGGCCGCATGATAGGAGGAGTTGATGTTACTGATGACATCGGTGATACCGGCGAACTGTGTGTTTGGCGTGACCGGCGTCCCGTTGTAGATGTTTGACAGCGTGCCGGTCGCATTGATCTGCTTGCGGCCGCCATACACACGATCCGTGATGGTGCCGCACACCGTTGGTCCGCAGCTGCCCGTCGCGTTCGGCACGATGTTGTACGTCACATTATAGGCTTGGGCCGGGTCCAGGTTGGTGTTGATGTAGTTTGGCAGTTCGCGTCCCAGCGCGCCGAGGTACTGCACCGAAAGCACGTTGCTGAAGCCCATATCCTGTTGCACGGCAAAATCAACCTGCTCCGTATACGGGTTTTGAAAATGCTTGTCAAAGTAATAAATGCTCGCCGGTGCCGCACCGCTGCCGGAGACCTGATTGCGAATGGTTGGTTGACCCGGCGTACCGGGCGTATAAGTCACGGACGTCTGGCTGTTGGTTGACCCTGTGTTCTGCAATGTTCCCAGCAACACGGAATTCGGAATGCGGCCGTAGTAAATGCCATAGCCGCCGCGCACCACCGTCCGGCCCTGCCCGTACGGATCCCATGCAAAGCCTACCCGTGGCGAGATGTTGTTCTTATCGCTCGGCGCATTCGTTGTCTGCGCAATGGTCGTCAAGCCCGCGTACGGTGACGGCAGCATCTCATAGTCGTACCGCGCACCCAGGTTCAGCGTCAGCCGCGGAAACAGCTTCCAGTCATCCTGCACAAAGAAGCCAAGATCCGTCGTATTCAGCACAAATGCCGCCGGGCCATACCCCTGCGTGTAGCTGTTGTAGCAGGGCAGCGTACCCACGCCCGTCAGAGACGTATTACACGATCCGTTTGGCAACAGTAAGTCAGATAGGTAGTTCGCAATGGACGTGCTGTAAGTAAAGCTTCCCTGCGCTTGGAACAACTGGTTCTGCACATCGTTGTTATGAACAATGTCCTCGCCCGCGCGCAGATTGTGCTTGCCCAGGCTTAAGCTCACCGTGTCGCCAATCTGCCACTTGCGCTCGTCTGGATATGCCACACGGTTTGAGTACGTCTGCTCGCCCGCGGAGAAGCCGGCCGACGAGAAAATACTGTACGCCGCGACGTTGCCCGTGGTGGGATTCTGCAAATACTGCTTCGTGTATGCCGAAAACGGCTGCTGGCCTTCATCGTTCAGCTCGCGGCCGTACTGGTAGCGCAACTCGTTCGCAATGCGCGCATTGATCAGCGAATCCAGCTTGGCCAGGCCATAATCCAGCTTCACAAAATCCGTGCCAAAGCTGTCAATCGCATCGGACACGCTGCTCTGTGTTTGCACGCCGCCCGGCGAATCCCAGCGCAGACGATGGTAAAGGAAGCTAACGTTGTGCTTCGGGTTGATCTGCCAGTTGATCTTCGGTGTATTGATGTTCTGATGGCCGTACCGCGGCACCTGCCCTAAGTCCCCATTCAGCGCCTGCAAGCCGCTGTTATAACTGGTCACACCAGCGGAGTAGGTACTCTTCAGCCGCGCACCAATCAGACACGCACCTGTGTCCGGCACGGAAGGGTTCGCCGCTGTGCTGCTTGGCTTGGTAATTGCCCCGGTCGCCGTGTTGCAGGTGTACCCGGTAGGTAGCGCCGCATCTGCCGTCGCAAAGAACGTCGTCGGCGAGCTGGCGCGCGCAACGCCGGGAAACTGCCGGTCAAACACGTCAAACGCGTACACAAAGAAGAGCTTGTCCTTGATCAACGGACCGCCCACTTCAAAGCCATACTGGTTTCGCTTGTCCTTGGGCCGGAACGGCACGGTGGTGAAAGCCCCCGCGGAGTTGAAAAATCCGAGGGACGTATACGGGTTGTAGGCGCTGGTCTGGTCGTCGCGGCGGTAGAAGTATGCCTCACCATGCAGCTGGTTCGACCCAGTCTTAGTCACTGAATTGATGACACCACCCACAGCCCGGCCGAACTCCGCCGAATATACACCCGTGTTTACCTGAAACTCGCGCACCATTGCCTGCGACGTGGAATAGCCCGCCCGCGTACGCCCGCGCTCCTCGCTGAAAAATTCCTGGTTGTCATCCGCACCGTCAATCTGGACGTTATTCAACACCGCAGCGATCGCTCGAAAGCTCAACAGACCAAAACCCGAGGCGTCGTTCGTCACGCCCGGCGTGGTCAAGGCCAGTGAGGACCAGCGCCGGTTGTTGATCGGAATATTCTCAATTTCGCGGTTGTTCAGCGCACCGCCAAATACCGGTGAATCAAACTTGATAGCCGGCATGTCGGCCGGCACCTGAACTGTCTCCGAACTGGCCCCCGCCTGCAAATGCGGATTCAGCTCGGTCACCTGATTCACCGCCACCACGATCTGCGAGGTCTTCGACGCGGAGAAGCCGGGTGCGGTAATGGTCACGGTGTAGGTGCCGGGGGTCAGCTGCGGCGCGCGGAACTCACCACTGGACGTGCCCGTCAGTGTTACTTCCTGGTTGGTGCCTTCGTCATGGATGACGATGGTCGCGTCCGGCACGGCGGCGTCGCTGGCATCGAATACCGTTCCGGCGATGGCACCTTGCGTGGTGGATTGGGCATTCGCCGCACTCGCCGCCGTTACAGCGCAGGCCAATGCCAGCGCACGTGTGGAATGGAACTGCTTCATGGCTCTCCTAAAGCTAGTAAAAATCAATCTGCGCGCCACAATGACGCACGCCCCGGCCAAGACTGCTGGCTCAAAAACCGCCGCTGCCGGGCACACTGATCTTGCGATACCGTTAGTTTCTCATCCGTACGTCAATACGCGGTAAATAGGGGCGAGTGCCCTCCGCCGGGCTTGCGAAATGCCGCCCTCGGCACGCCGTCGCATCAAATGACAGGCATGTTTATTGATGAGGCAAGAATCCGGGTCAAAGCGGGCGATGGCGGCAACGGCTGCATGGCGTTTCGCCGGGAAAAGTTCGTTCCGCGTGGTGGTCCGTCGGGCGGGGACGGCGGCCACGGCGGCGACGTGCTCATGCGCTCGTCGGAAAAGCACAACACCCTCGTCCACTTCCGCTTTAACCCCGAGCACAAGTCGGACCGCGGTACCCACGGCGAAGGCTCCAACATGAGCGGTGCCAGCGGTGAGCACCTCACGCTAGCTGTTCCTGTCGGTACCCAGGTCTTCGACCAAGAGACCGGCGACCTCCTGCACGATTTCCAGTACCCTGACGACGAAATTACCGTTGCGCGCGGCGGACGCGGCGGACGCGGCAACCAGCATTTCGCCACGCCCACCCATCAGGCACCGCGCGAACACGAACTTGGCCGTCCCGGTGAGGAACGGCACCTTCGCCTGGAACTGAAGCTGCTGGCCGACGTCGGTCTGGTTGGCTATCCCAACGTGGGTAAATCCACGCTCATCTCACGTCTTTCCGCCGCCCGGCCAAAAATCGCCGACTACGCATTTACCACGCTGGAGCCGAACCTGGGCGTCGTCAAGGTTGGCGATTTCCCGCACCAGCAATCCTTTGTGATCGCCGACATGCCCGGCCTCATCGAAGGTGCCAGCCAAGGCGCGGGCCTCGGCATCCAGTTCCTGCGGCACATCGAGCGCACCGCCATTCTGGCGCACCTGGTCGACGTGTCTGACGGCACCGGGCGCCCCGACCCGGTGGAGGACTACAAGGTCATCAGTGGCGAACTGAAGGAGTTCGGTCACGGCCTGGAAGACAAGCTCGTCCTCGTCGTCGCGGCCAAAATCGACTCAGCCAACCCCGAAAAGCTGAAAAAGCTCCAAGCCTACGCCAAGCGGCGCAAGCTTCCCTTCCACGCCGTCTCCGCCGTCACGGGCGAGGGGATCGATGCCTTGAAGTACGCGTTAGGTCAGGCCGTTGAAGATCATCGCAGCGGTATTGAGATGACACCACCGCCTCCACGAGTGGCAAAGAGACACAAGAGCGCCTACCCAGCCCCGCCGCCCAGCAAGAAATCTCGTGGCTAGGCAAAGGCATCTACTGTCACGCGGCTGCCAGCGTCTTAGCTCGCGCGGAGTGGAGCATGGGACTCTCACCTATCGACGTTGTACAAGCCGTCCTAAAGAATCCAACCGACCTTGCTTCCGTGCGGAAGCTCGTCGCTCCTGACGCCACCTACGTGTCGCTGAACTATAGCAACCCCGAGCTCCAGAGAATCATGCCTTGGGCTGGGACGCAGACAGGTCCAGAAGCGATCGTCAGCACATACACGCGGGTCGGCCGTTACTGGAAGAACGAAGGCTTCGACGTTCAGGACATCTTTGAGAGCGGGGGCAAGGTCGCGGTGTTTGGCAGCTTTACATACCGCTCCAACACGCTGGGCAAGGCAGTAACATCACCCTTCTCTATCTTTGCCAAGGTTAAAAATGGGCACATTACCTACATGCAATTCATGGAAGACACGTTCGCGACGGCTGCCAGCTTTCGCAGCGGCGGGGCCGGGACATACCGTCCCGATCCTGACGGTGGGGAGGTCGCGATATGACTGCATTAGAGCAAAGCCCTGAAGGGGACGCCATCGCGGCGTTGAAACGGTTCTATGCCGCGGAAGCTGCCTATATGAAAGCGGGAGGAGCGGGACGCGGTGCCTCGTTCGATGCCATCGCCGCGACGCTTCATCCTGATGTGGTCCTCTACCAGTCCCCGGACCTGCCCTGGGGTGGCGAGTTTCACGGGCACAAAGGTTATGCGGACTGGGCACGGCAGATGAGCGACGCCTTTGACCAGCTCGCGATCCAGGATGAACAACTGTTCGCGTCGGCTGGCACTGTCGTGTCGATCTCGAGGCTGGTCACGCGCTCGCGCGTCAACGGCACCGTGCTGAACGCACCCATGGCGCAGGTCATCAAAGTGCGCGACGGCAGGATCATCGAGTTTCGTCCGTTTTACTGGAACGTTCCGGACTATCAGGCCGCGGTCAAGAAGGCCTGAACAAGGCTGAGGCTTGGAAGTCTTTGCGCAAGAGGAGTAATCGCATGACGGACAAGGGGTCGGCGCTTGAGGCAGTCACACAGTTCTACGCTGCCGAAGCCGCGTTTATGGCGGCGGACACTCCGGACTTCGGTCCTGTGGCTGCCACCCTGGACGAGGCATGCCTGCTGCACGAGCCTAAGTCCCTGCCCTACGGCGGCGAGTGGCGCGGCCATGACGGTTTTGAGCGATGGATGAGGCTGTTCAAGGATACGTGGGTATCGATGGACGTGAGCGGGAGCGAAATGTTCACTCAAGGTGACGTGGTTTTCAGTGCATCGCACGTATTTGCAACCGCGCGCGCCACCGGGCAAAAGGTGGACTGGGCGCTTCTGCAACGGTTCCAGATCCGCGGCGGGAAGCTGCTGGAGCTGAAGCCCTTTCACTGGGACACCGCCGCCCTTCTTAAGTCACTGCCTGCGGTGGTTTGAAGCGTGTGACGCCGCTCTGATACAAAGAGCAGGCGTGAAGCACTTCTTTACAGCTACGCTGCTCGGTATTGCGACGGTGCTGGTCGCGTTGCCGCAGGAGGTCACGCGCAATTCAAAGGCCGATCTCCTGAAGCGGCCTGAAGTCGTGCGCGGTCAGGCGTTGTTTCAGCAAAACTGCGCGGCCTGTCATGGCGCGAACGCGAACGGCGGCGTCGGTCCCAACCTGATTGCCTCTGCGCTTGTTCGGCACGATCGCGATGGAGATCAGATTGGGCCGGTGGTCCACGGGGGCCGGCTTGAGAAGGGCATGCCCGCCTTTCCGCAGATCGCGGACCCGCAGGTGCAGGACATCGCTGCCTTCGTCCATGCCCGCATCGACGCTAGCATGCGCGCCTCTGCGTTGGGTGCCAGCGCCTTTGGCGGCCAACTCGCGGTGGGGGACGCCGTCGCGGGCAGGCAATACTTCGCCGCGCGCTGCGCAAAGTGCCATGACGCTGGCCTTGGCTTCGCCCACATCGCCAGCAGGCACGACCCCGCCGAACTCGAAGGCCTGATCCTCGCACCCAAAGTACCGCCCGCTACCGGCACCCTCACGCTCGCGAACAGCCAAACGGTGTACGGTGCCGTCCTGCACGCCGATGCCTTCTCCGTTACCCTGCGCGACGAAACGGGCCAGACCCACACCGTGGACCTGACCAACGGTGTCCGCTTCACTCCGGACGACTCGCTTCGCGCCCACCGCGAGTTGCTGCCCACCTACACCAGCAAGGACATTCATGACCTCTTCGCCTACCTGGAAACGCTCAAGTAGCGGCAGAGACGTGGGTGCCCCATTCATGCGCAGAGCGCATGAGTGGATCGCCGCGATGCAGCGTCATCTTCGGAGGGGCATGGCTTCCGCCCTGCCAGACAGCGCAGCGGAACAAGCAGCTTTAGCCGCTGATGCAAGTGGTGCGCCACGCCACAATCGAGTAAGCAAGGTCCTGTACTTCAGCCTCGCCGGCATACTTGCGAGTAACGCACAAACGCCTCAAGCCATCCCGTCCGTACGTGATCAGTGGACCACTTACAACGGCGACGTCTCCGGCCGCCGCTACAGCACCCTAGCCCAGATCAACAGTACGAATGTGAAGTCGCTTACGCTCGCATGGGCTTTTCCAACGCACGGGCTAGCCATTAAAGGCACGCCGCTGGTCATCAACGGCGTGATGTACTTCACAGTTCCCGATAAAACGTGGGCCATCGACGCCGAAAGCGGGGTGAAGCTTTGGGAATATGACCGGCCCTCGCAGGGCAACAAGATCAACAACCGCGGCGTAGCCTACCTGAATGGCAAAGTCTACCGTGGCACGCCGGACGCGCACCTGCTGTGCCTGGACGCGAAGACGGGCAAGCTGCTCTGGGATATCGAAGTTGCCGATTCCCAGGCGTACGGCTACTACATCGCCACCGCCCCGATTGCTGTAAAAGACAAGATCATCTTCGGCAGCTCAGGCGATGTCGCGGATGTGCCGCACTTCATGGAAGCCGTGGACCCGGACACCGGCAAGGTCCTCTGGCGGCTCAACACCATTCCCAAGCCCGGCGAGCCCGGAGCCGAGACCTGGCCGGATGCGAACGCGGCGGCGCACGGCGGCGGCTCTATTTGGTTGACCGGCACTTATGATCCCGGCCTGAATCTGATGTACTGGGGCACCGGCAACCCGCATCCCGTGCTCGCCGGCAACGTCCGCGCCGGCGCCAATCTTTACACCTGCTCCATTCTCGCCATCGATCCGGACACCGGCACCATCAAGTGGTTCTACCAGCCCTCACCGCATGACACCCACGACTGGGACGCGGTCGAAACACCCGTCCTGTTCGACGCAACGGTGAATGGCAAGCCCCGCAAGCTGCTTGCACACGCTAGCCGCAACGGCTATTTCTTCATCCTGGACCGGACGGCCGGCGAGCACCTCCTCACCTCGCAGTTCATCCCGACAGATTGGGCGAAGGGGCTGGACGCCAAGGGCCAGCCCGTCGCTGACCCTGCAAAGGATGCCACTCCCGGCGGCTCGCTCGTCCACGCCGCTGCCAACGGTGCTACGAACTGGTACGCGCCCAGCTATGACCCGGAAACGCACCTCCTTTACCTCAACGGGCAGGAGGGATGGAGCTACTGGTACTCCGCGCTGGACGCAGACGGCAAGCCAGAAGACCACCAGGGGGGCAGCGCCATCTCCGTCTCGGAACGCAGTCTTCTTGTCGCCATGGACACCGCCACAGGCAAAGTCCGCTGGCAGCGTGAGGCTGGCCCCTCCCGCTTCGGCGGCGGTATCCTGGCCACTGCCGGACACCTGCTTTTCACGGGCGACGCGCTAGGCAACTTTCTTGCACTGAACCCCGACACTGGCGCGCCGCTCTGGCACACCCGCCCCGGCACCAATCTCACCAGCGGCCCGGTCACCTACCAGCTCAAAGACCGTCAATACCTCACCATGGCCGCCGGCGACACACTCTACACCTTCACCCTCCCGCAGTAGCAGTGACAAACAGTCAATGTTGGGAATATTACCCGCTGATCTGCCGCACCTTGCCTGTGCGGTCGCGCGTGATTCCAAACAGGAACCGGCCGTCCGCGTCCAGGTGCTGCACCTTCAGCTCGCGGGGCGATACGGCCAGGTGGCTGAAGCCATGCACCTCCTGCGCATAGGGACCGCGGTCCAGACCATCCTTTTGCAGGATGTACAGGTCCGCCCCACCGCCACCTGAGAGGAAGTGCGTCGTCGGCTCACCATCAAATTGCAGCACCTGCAGGTCATGGTCATGGCCGGCCATATAGAGGTCCACCTTGTACTTGCGGAACAGCGGTGCCCAGTCGCGGATCAGTACCGCGTGATCGCCGTGCGGCCCATTCGAGTAGACCGGGTGGTGCGCCATTACGACGAGAAACGGCAGGTTGCGCGACCGTTGCAACTCCTGCTCAAACCAGGCCAACTGCTCGGCTTGCTGCGCTGGTGTCAAGAAAAAATCCACGCCGTGGCGTGGAGCCCCGTCGGCGCGCGGCATGTTGCTGTCCAACACAATGCACCGCATCAGCGGCTTGTGTTGCGGAAAATCGAACGTGTACCAGCGGGCTGGTATGGTCCAACGGGTCGGCTTGCCGTCTAGGCCTTTGCCGCTGCGGGCGTATTCCAACTCCGCCTCCAGTTTGTTCACGTCCGCGGGCATGTACTGGTAATCATGATTGCCCAGCATGGCATAGACCGGTCCGGGAAACGTTTCCACCGGATACTGCTGCTCAAATTGCGTTCGAAAGCGGTCTGACGCCGCGCCGCCTGGCAGGTCGCCATACCAGTTATCACCCAGGAAAAACATCGCGTCGGGGCGCAGGTCGTTACCTTTCGCGTAGTGCTGCATTCCGCGTCCAACCTGTGTCTGCGCCGCAAAGTCCGGTCCCTTGCTTTTGGCCGCATCCAGATAGCCCCAGTCGCCCAGCACCAGCGCATGTGCCGTCTCCCCGTCATGGTGCGTAACCGGAAAGGCGCTGCCGCGATGCGCGCCCGCGGCCATCGCGCTCCACGCAAGCGTCTGAGTGAGAAATCGGCGGCGTGTCAGAGCTGAAGGTTGTGTCATGCCCCGATGGAATCACAGAGTGGTTAAGCTCATGTCAATTTGCACCGCCCAGGCCTGTTCCGCGCAAGGTTTTCCGGAGGGGATTCTCTGCCCGCGCCGTATCCCTCTACCGCATCGACGCACACGTCTGCTCATAAATTACCGCGAGCTGCGCACCGGTCGTTTGCACCGGCAGAGGACATTCAGTGGAATCAGTGGACATCCCGCGTTCTTCTCAACCTCGACTCGCCTTCTGTGGAAGCGCCGTCCCCGCAACGCATAGCATTGCCAGAGACATAGCCCTGCTTTCCACTTCTTCACCGTATCCGCAACGGCCTGCGCGTCTGCACCGGTTGTGCATTGGCAGACAAAAGCAGTGCAATGCTGGCCGGAGCACCCCAGCCTTCCACAGCCCGCGTTGCAGACGCCCAAGATTCCTAAATCGTGTACAGCATGGAATGCCGTCTCTTTGCTGGACTTAGCCGAGCGTTCCACATTTGCGAGCACTACGACTACGACTACTACTCACTCTCTTCACTAAACATCTGTTTCTTTAAAGCATTGCTCGCATCCAGTGCCCAGCCGCCCAACTCCGCACGGAATCCCCGTTTCCCACAGACCGCCCCGCTCCTGCACACCATCCGGCGGTCTACCATCACGGTAGGAGTCATCGGGAAACCCTCATTGATCACTGGCTATGCCGCTATCCCGGCGCACCGGCGCGGTGATAGGCTGGGGTAACTCAGACGCTGCGCGGACCAGCCAGTATGGACGCGCTGCCTGCCCGAACCGCTCCGTTTTGGAGGTCTCGCCGTGTCCACTATCGCCGCGCCCATCGCGCTTGAAGCCGCACCTTCCGTATCGCCTGCAGCCGCGCCCACCGGCAATCTGGACATCACCGTCTCCCGCGCCGAACTGCTGCGTGAACTCACAGCCGCGCAATCCGTCGTGGAGCGCAAGACCACAATTCCCATCCTGTCCAATTTCCTTTTCGAGGCACAGGGGGATCGCCTGTCCATCACCGCCACGGACCTGGACCAGAGTCTACGCACCAGCTGCTCCGCCAAGGTGAAAAAGCCTGGTGCCTGCACCGTCCCGGCCCGGAAGCTCTACGACTACATCCGCCTCCTGCCCGAAGGTGACATCTCGATCAAGCTGATGGATAACCACTGGGTCGGCATTCGCGCGGGCCGCTCCAACACCAAGATGGTCGGCATGGCGCGTGCCAACTTCCCGCAAGTGCCAGACTTCCCCGTCGCAGGTGCGATCCGGATCGACGCAGCTATCCTCCGCGGCATGGTTGCCAAAACCATCTTCGCCATCTCCAGCGAAGAAAGCCGCTATACCCTGAATGGCGCGCTTCTCGTGCTCAAGTCCGAGAGCATGGCCATGGTCGCGACTGACGGCCACCGTCTCGCCCACAT
This sequence comes from uncultured Terriglobus sp., assembly GCA_964249285.1. Taxonomy (GTDB): domain Bacteria; phylum Acidobacteriota; class Terriglobia; order Terriglobales; family Acidobacteriaceae; genus Terriglobus. Next base: position 13,018 of record CAXUBG010000022.1, read on the forward strand.
TGAGCGCATCGGCGAGCTCCCCGAACCCATTTCCGGCGAAAAGAAAACCCTTATCCCGCGCAAGGCACTCGGCGAACTGCAAAGCCTGCTTGCCACTGCCGGTGACAATGAGTTCGTCGAGTTTGCCGACGACGAAACCACCCTTTTCTTCCGCATCGGCGGCCGCGTCCTTACCAGCCGCAAGCTGACCGGTCAGTTTCCCAATTACGAAGCCGTTCTGCCGCGCGACAACAATAAGTTCGTTATCGTCCGCAGCGAAGACCTGATGGGTGCCCTGCAGCGCGTTTCACAGTTTGCCGACGAGCGCTCTGGTGCCATCAAGATCCGTCTCGAACAGAACGAGCTGCGCGTCTCCTCATCCTCCACCGACTCGGGTGAATCCGAAGACATTATTGAAACTCCCTACAACTACGACCCTCTCGTGGTCGGCTTCAACTCTAGTTACCTGATTGACTTCCTCAAAGCGATCGGCACCGCCGGAGAGGTCCGCCTGGAGTTCAAGGACGCCCAATCCGCCGGTCAGATGCGCCCGGAAGACAGCAACGAAGACCAGAGATACCGTTACATCCTCATGCC
>CAXUBG010000022.1:13603-16426 GCA_964249285.1 uncultured Terriglobus sp.
CATCTGCGACGTACGCGCGTACGGTGCCGCAGGCGCCTTTCATCACCACTACATCCCGCACCGCTTTAGTGCGTGAGAGTAGTAGGCGAATTAGTCCGAAGCGCGCGCTACCACGAAAAGATCCCTCCGCGCTTCCAGCACAACCCAGTCACGCCCAGCAGGCCCGTCAGCGCCAGCCATACACTTGATGGTTCCGGCGTTACCACATTTGCCGTCGCCTGGAATCCGGATCCTACCAGTGGTGCTCCCTGGTATACGAAGAACACTGCCGCCGGGTCCGTGACACCTGACGCCGTCGTGAAGCTCGACGCCAGGAGCGTGGGTGTCTCAGTGCTGAAGAACTCGAATCCGGAGAGCGACGCGTTTGCTGCCAGCAGGCTGCTGGAAGTCGTCCACTGAATGCCCGCGCCACTGTTGGTCTGCTTTTCCGTCCATCCGGCAGGTGAGTTCACTGCGCTCGGCACTGCGGAAAGGAAGCCTGCCCCCGGGACCCAGCTGAACCAAAAGGTCCCGATCGTGGTGTCGCCCGTGTTGTGCAGGGCGATGGTGTAATCGTAGGTATTTGCCGTCGTTTGCGTCGCGGTCACGGTGGCCGTGGCCGTCAGGGATGCATGGACGGGCGGTGTGCTTAGCAACAGCGGTGCCGCGACCAGAAGAGCGTGGGAAAGTGTGGAACGCAGGGCCATGGTGCCTCCAGGGATTGTAACCAGCCTACGGCATAAAGACCCTTTGCAGGAAAATGCTCGTGAACCTGGGCCGCCCTGCGAACCACAGCGCCTACCACGCTAAGTTGGCTTTTCTCGGGTGGCCCGCCAGGGCCAGAACAGCGTCGATCAAGACCTGGAAGTCATCAGGCACTTCGGGCAGTGCAAGCGCATCCGGTTTGTCCTTAGGCAGTTTGGGAATCACGAAGTCCCGCTGTTTGGCGAGCGCTGACTTCGATAACGCTTTGACTTCATGGTAGTTCTGAAAATAAGCAGTCAAAGGGTTGAGATGAGCCGGAACCTTCGAAAGTCCGGCCGCAAGTACCCCGCATTCCTTTACGAATCGATCCATCAAAGGCAAGACTTGCTCGCTGCTCTGATAGAAAGTGAATGAGTGCGACAGGCCTTTCGCAAGCGGCCGGTAATGGTGATGGTCGGCCCGAGGTGCTGTACCCGATTTATTTGTGAAATCCGTTATGTAGATGTTTGTCACCATCACGGCAAAGAAATCTTCGTCGTTTTCGTATAGCGTCAGGCCTCCTCCCAAAGGTTTCTCATTGTTCAGAAGTGACAACTGCCGGTACGCATGAACTAACTCATGAAAGAGGACTTCGTCCGGTTTAGCCCCAGGGCTTCTCTGCGTAAGGTGCTTATGCTTATAACAGGCACTCCCGCTCATATACATATAGGGTTCAAATGTGACTTCCGCCAGAAAATAGCGAGCGGTGGTGTCGTCTTTGGATCGCAATCCACTTGTACCTGCGTTGCAGGTGTTGGCAAACATGGGACTGATGCGGGTCCACTTTTGCGACGCCTGAAAGGCATTGAGCAACACCATTCCCGATTTCGTGCTGGCGATCTTGGCTAACTGCGGAATCACCATTTCACGCCATTTCGCAAAGGAATACGGGTGAAAAAGGAAGCCGGGTTGATTAAACCCGTCTCTCTTTGCCTGGTCAGGCTGATCCACGCTGATGAAGAAGTCCTCTGGAAATGGCACAGTAACTCTCCCTTTGATCGCCGCAATAGCGGCCCGCTACTCTGATGAACGTCCGAATTTCAGCAGCCCAGCAAGCACCCTTGGAGCCCGGCCTGCGGCTTCACTAGGAATGGCGCGAGACGGGCTAAAAGCGAGTCACACCCGCGCCCGCGAAGACTAGAAGCAGAGGACAGCGCAAACAGCTATGTCCGCACTAATAAGGCGACGCCGCGGCTGAGCCAAGGCTTTACCCGTGGACTGCTACTTTGGCTTTGGGCAGCAGGGTAATAAGAATGCCGGCTAGAAGCAGGGCAGCGGACATCAGGAGAAATCCCGCGCGCGGGTTGCCGGTGCGGGCTTGCAGGAGCCCCACAGCGTAGCTGCCGGCAAATGCGCCGAACGCGCCGAAGCCGTTGACCAGCGCGGTCACTTCGCCAGCGACGTTGCGGGGAAAGGATTCCGCGATGAGCGCGAAGAAAGGCCCATACGGCGCATACATCAGCCCGCCTGCCAGCACCAGAAACAGAAACGCGGCGGGAAAGTGCCGGGCGGAGGTGAGGTAAGACCCGAAGAGTGCCGCGCCGGAGATCGTGAGCAAGGGCCAGACAAACGGAGCCCGGCGTACCGTCCGGTCAGAGAGATAGGACACCAGCAGCATGAGCAGGCTGGCCACGAGATAGGGGATCCCGCTCAGGAGGCCCGTGACGGCAATCCCGCGCGCCGCACCCTGCTGCACAATGGTCGGCAGCCACAGGACAAAGCCGTAAACGCCGACGGACCACAGGAAAAACTGCACACACAGGAGTAACGCCTCGCGCGACCGGAGTGCCTGCCTGACTGTATCGACCTTGGGGATGAGTACTTGTTCACGGGTGAGCGCGGCTTCGAGATCCAAGCGGCTTTCCGCGTCCATCCAGGCTGCCTGTTCGGGCCGGTCGCGTACGAGCCAGTACCACGCGACGCCCCACAGGATGGACGGCAGGCCTTCAAGGATGAAGGTCATCTGCCAGCCAAAGGAGCGGATGAGATAGCCGGTGACGGCAGACATCCAGAGCACCGTGACGGGATTGCCAAGCAACAGCACCGTGTTGGCGCGCGAGCGCTCCGCCCGCGTGATCGATTGCGACAGTAACAGCAGCA
>CAXUBG010000022.1:16436-17455 GCA_964249285.1 uncultured Terriglobus sp.
TTGCGAACGACCCCTGTCAAAGCGGCCAGCACGCCCCAGCTGATCAGCGCCCACAGGATGAGCCGCCGCGCGCTTCGCCGGCGGGCGTAGGCGGCACCGGGCACCTGGAAGAGGAAGTAGCCCAGAAAAAAGAGGGCACCGAGCAGTGCAGATTGCGATTCGGTGATGTGAAGGGTCTTGGCAAGACCGGCGGCCGCGCCAAAACCATAGTTTGTCCGGTCAACGTACGCCAGGCTGTAGGTGAGAAAGACCACGGGCAGGATGCGCACCCAGCGCTGTCGCAGCGCGGGCGTCGATTGCAGCCGGGATGGTTGGGTATCAATCACGCAGGCGGTGCCCCTTGGTCACCTGAACCCTTTTACCTGCAGACATCATGTGCACGCTATCACCTCAACACGGTAATCCGCATCATGCAAGAGCTTGCCGTTTCTGCGGAATAGGACACAGCCGTGCCCAGAACGTCATTGACAGTGTTTTATCGCAGCGCATATAAATCGTCTGGTTCTCTGGCACGTTCTTGATTTGCACGGCAACTCGAACAGGAAAATGCGTTCCTTGTTTGAGCTACTTATGTCTAAAGGCGAGGCTCCATGGTTCGTTCCACCATTTCCAAGTGCATCATTTTCTTTATCTGCCTGTTCTCTCTGTCACTCACCGCGCGCGCACAGGTCACGACCGGATCGATTGAAGGTACCATCCGCGATCAGAGCGGCGCAGTGGTGCCCAATGCCACCGTCAACGTGACGGACACGGGCAAGGGAACCACCACAACGGTGAAAACGGGCGGCAACGGCGACTACACCGCCCCTTTCCTGATCCCCGGCACCTACAGTGTTGCCGTAGAAAGCGAAGGCTTCAAGAAGACGGTCTCCAACAATATCGTCCTGGACATTGACCAGAAGGCGCGCGTGGATCTTTCGCTGACGCCGGGCGGCACGTCCGAGACGGTCGAGGTGAACACCGCGCCGCCGCTGATCAAGTCTGACAGCTCCGAGTTGGGCGATGTGGTCGGCAAGCGG
>CAXUBG010000022.1:17465-25230 GCA_964249285.1 uncultured Terriglobus sp.
GGAGGTGGAGAACCTCCCGCTGAACGGCCGTAACTTCGTGCAGCTGACCTACCTGGTCCCTGGTGTCACGCCGGGTCAGCAGGGTGAGAATTTGTCCGGCTCCAGCTCGTTCAATCCGCGCGCGGCGTCGAACTTCAACGCTCTAGGTAGCCAGGCCAATACCAATGCATACTTGGTGGACGGCATCGACGACAACGAATACACCTTCAACACGGTGATGGTGCAGCCCTCGGTCGAGTCGATCGCGGAGTTTAAGGTCCTCACCGGCTCCTACTCGGCGGAGTACGGTGGCGGATCTGGCGTGCTTTCGGTGTCAACGCGCTCCGGCTCGAATGATCTGCATGGCGAATTGTTCGCCTACTTTCGCAACAGCGCTCTGGATGCACGCAACTTCTTTGCGCGTACCGGCCCCAAACCACCCTACCGCCGCGGCCAGTTTGGGGGTGCCATCTCCGCACCCATCCTGAAGGACAAGCTGTTCGTCTTCGCCGACTACTACGGCCAACGCTCCCTGCAGGGCATCACCAACCTGAACAGCGTCCCCACCGCGAATCAGCGGATCGGCGATTTTCGCGATTACCGTGATGCCAGCGGCAACGTCATCCCGATCTATGATCCGTTGACCACGACGGTGGTGAACGGGCGCTCCGTACGCCAGCAGTTCATGGGTTGCGACGGTGCAACGCCAAACGTGATCTGCCCCAACCGCTTGAATCAGGCAGGTCTGAACGTCGCCAGCATCTACCCGCTGCCGCAGTTCACGACCGCAAACAGTCTGAACAACTACATCTCCACGGCGAACCGCATCATCGGCGACAACGGCGGTAACGTGCGCGTGGACTACCATCCCAACGCGAAGGACTCCGGCTTCGCACGCTGGAGCTATGAAGATTTCGAGCAGAGTGCGCCGAATCCGCTCGTGGGCGGTTCCGGTACGTGCTGTCTCGCGACACCTGCTGCTGCTGCCGCGAAGTTTGATCTCGGACCCTATGTTGCTGGCCTGCAGGTGACGTCGCTCATCGCGCAGGGCGCATCGGTCAACGAAACGCATCTCTTCACGCCCAGCCTTTTCAACGAGGTTCGTGTGGGCTACAACCGCACCAACCCATTCACGCGGCAGAGCGATTTCGGCCACAACGCCGCCACGTCACTTGGCCTCAACGGGCTGAACATCAGCCAATTCACCACCGGTATTCCCAACATCCAGATCGGCAGCGGCTGCGGCAACGAGTTTACCTGTTTGCAGGGCGGCACCGCGTTCTTGCCGGCGCATCCGGTGCAGACCAATGTCCAGTTCGAAGACACGATCTCCTACTCGCATGGCAGTAACCAGATCAAACTAGGCTTCCGCTATGTACGTATCTACGCGTCACCATTCACAAACACCACCACGCGCGGTCAGATCACGTTCAACGACAACCTGACGAACACGCAGTCCGCGACCAGCACTTCGAGCGGTGCCACGGGAGGCAATGGTTTGGCGAGTTTGCTGCTCGGGTATCCGGCCAGCGATTCGCGCAACTTCCTGCAGGTGCCGTACTACATCACAAAGGTCAACTACGCGGGCTTCATCCAGGACGATTGGAAGGTGTCACCACGGCTGACGCTGAATCTGGGTGTCCGCTACGACGTGTTTACGCCAGATGTGGAGAAGAACAACAAACTCGCCAACTTCGACCTGACCGCGTTGCACTTCATCTACGCCGGCGTGAATGGGGTTTCTCGGACTGCGGGTGTGCAGACCCGTTACAACAACCTGGCACCGCGTGTCGGCTTCGCCATGGACCTTACGGGCAGGGGCGATACCTTCCTGCGCGGCGGCTTCGGCATTGCGTACTTCGAAGACCCTTTCTCCGCCTCGGACGAACTGGGGCAGAACCCTCCCTTTACCATTTCGCAGACTTCGTCACAGAACACGACGTATCCCACTGCTGCGACGCTGGCCAATGTTTGCACCCAGACCAATATCTCCAACTGCCAGCCAGTCATCAACAACATCTTCCCGCAGGGTGCAGTCTCCCTGGACCCGAACGCGCTACAGACGACCGCTGGCGTCAATGCTCTAACCCCAGCCATCGTCTCGCACTCCCTAACGAACAAAACGCCCAGTATGCAGACCTACACGCTAGGCCTCGAGCGCCAGGCGTTGGGTGGTGTATTTGAAGTGGCATATGCGGGCAGCCACAGCCTGCACCTTACCTTCTTGTACAACCCGAATGAGACAGAGCCCGGCACAGGCAGTTCCGCCTCCCGCCGCCTCCTGCAGCCCATCGCCAACGTCGGCACCTTTGTGCAGGAAGACCCCATTAACTATGGCAATTACAACTCGTTACAGGTGAAGTACACCAAGCGCTTTACGCACGGCCTGACGGCCCTGATGAATTACACGTTGTCCAAGTCGCTGGACGATGGCGGGTCTGCAGCGTCCGGTGGCGGTGCGGCTGGCAATCCGCAAACGATCACAAATCTGCGCGCAGGCTATGGTGCATCGGGCTACGATCAGAAGCACCGCTTTGTCAGCAGCGTGACCTATCAGCTGCCATTTGGCGGCGGTCGCGCCTACTTCCGTGACGGCCTGCTCTCGCACGTGCTCGGCGGATTTGAGTTCGACGCCATCACTACGTACGCCAGCGGGCCGCCGTTTACGGTCACTCTGAACACAGGCGTGACCAACGCCTCAGCCAGCTGGCCCAACCGCCTGGCGGGTCGTGGCAAGATCGATCACGGCACCTTCCTGCACTTCTTCAACACGTCTCTATGCGCGGCGGGCGTGGACGACGGACAGTGCGCCTTCCAGGTACCCACCCAGTACACCTATGGCAACTCCGGGCGGTCGGTACTCTACGGACCCGGCACCAAAAACTGGGATATCGCCCTGCAGCGACGCGTAAATCTCTACCGGGAGAAGAACCTGGCATTCAAGCTGGATGCCTTCAATGTGTTCAACACAAAAAACCTGCTGACACCTAACACGTCCATTGGATCCGCAAACGCGGGCGTGATCACCGGAACAAACGGAGACAACCGCGACTTCCAGGGTTCCGTCACGCTGAACTTTTGACCTCATGGCCCGCCTCAATGCCCGTCACAGGAACGCATGGCGATCCTCTGACGGGCACGTTTCCTCTGCTCGCTTGGCTTCGATGTTGCTGCGCGAGGTTACGAAACTTCTCTTGCACCGGACTTCAAGCCACACGGTATGCTTAGCGCATTCCTGTCTGACGGTGTCTTGATGAAATGCCTGCGAGTCCTGTTCTCGCTGCTTGTGCTTGGAGTTATCCCTGTTCTGTACGGCTGCGGATGGGGTGGCAATCCCCAGGACTTTGCTGTAACCGCCACGCCAGCGAGCGTGCCGGTCCAGGCTGGCGCAAGTGGGCAGACTGTCACATTCAAAGTTCAAAATCTGCTCTACTTCAACGCTCCGGTCGCGATCACGTTGACACCGCCGGACGGGATCGTTTGCAGCGTGTCGCCCTGCACCGTTACGGCAAGCAGTACGAGCAGCCAGGCGATCACATTCCGCGCGTCTGCCATGACACCGGTGGGCAGCTATTCCGTTCTCATGCGTGCTGTTTCCGGTACGATCTCGCATGACGGCAGCTTGACTGTGACGGTTCTTCCGGCGGCGACCTCCAGCCCTGCGCCAACGCCACCTGTCCCAGCCCCTGACTTTACGTTCAGCGTGAACCCGGCGGCCACTACTGTGACCGCTGGCACTGCGACCCTGCCGTACAGCTTTCAGGTGACACGAAGCAACGGGCAGACGGCCTCCATCACCGTGACGTCAAGCTTGCCGGCAGGATTCAGCTGCTCCGCCAGCCCATGTGGAGCCGTAGTGAGTGGCAGTGCAAGCGGGAACGCTTTTACGTTGACACCGGCACTCACGGTCGCGCCGGGAACTTATACAGCCACATTTACTGGGACCGATGGTGTGAACACGCATGTGGTCGGTGCATCCGTGACCGTGGCTGCCGCGCCGAATCAGGCTCCGCCAGTCACGCCCGCGCCTGTGGCCACGGCTCCGCCGGTGGCGCCGAGCGGCTGCCGCACGACAGCCTACGTGGGTGACGCACCGCATTCACCTGATGGCATGCGGTTTGCGTATACAGGGGCAGCAAGTCTCTCGCCGCAGCACTTTGAAGGGTTATCACACCTTGTTTACGACAGCATGCATAACGTTGTCTTTGAGTCGAACGCGTCGCTTAACGAAGTAGATGTTATTTCGCCGAATGACATGACGCTGATCCAGCGGATTCCGGTGCCGGAGCCCACCGGAATGGACCTGTCACCGGATGGCAAGACGCTGTATGTTGCGTCGCTGTCGCCGTACTTCTACAGCATTGATACAAGCCTGTTTTGCGTGGCGGGGCGTGCAGGAGTGATGGCAGACCTCCGTGGCAACCTGACGATGAACACCAGTGAAGAGCTCCTTGTGCCGTTGGAGGTTGCAGCCCTCTCTGACGGCTCCGTCGCTGTGTTGTTGATTGTGCATGGTTCTGGTGCGGGAGCGGTTGCCCTTTGGACGCCTCAGGGAAGTCGCACCCTGGCGACGAACGTCTATGGCGGCATGGTGCGGAGCGGCGACCGCAAGCACCTGTTCATCTGGGGCAACGGCACCAGCGGCTCACTTGCACGTTATGACGCATCAACCGGAACCATCGTGGCAACCCCAGCCAAGCCCTATTTTTTTCCCGAGGTATACGCAGTCAATCAGGACGGCTCTCGTCTTTTAGGCCTGACGGATTGCTGCGCTTTGAGCCTGATGGATTTCAACTTGAACGTGCTTGCGTCCGCAAACGTCCGATTTCCGTCCGTGCTTGCCGGTCCGGATTTCTCCCGCTTCTATGTGCATCCTCAAGATGCACCTCCTTCGCAGCTCAATGTGCTGGATGGAAGCACGCTTGCATTGCTGGGCAGTATTCCCGCGCCTACGCAAGATGGCCCTGGCGATTGGGTGCCAAGCAGCTTCGACGGGAGTGGACGGATCCTCATCGCAGTGGATTCCGGGATGGACTCTGTTCCTGTCGTCCCGCCCGTCCCGGGACTTGCGGGACCCGATATCGATCAAGGATTAATTCCAGCAATCCCCTTTCCCAGTCTGGCGACATCGCTGAACGGCGCAGGCTTAACTGCGTCACCCTTGGTGACGTTCAACGGTTCGCCAGCCACGAATGTGCAATATGTAAACGTGAACGTCATCAATCTGACCGCGCCTTCACTGGACACAGACTGCGTTGATGTCGAGGCCATGTTTCCGAATGGATCGGCAGCGATGCAGCCCTGGGGATATTGCTACCGGCCGCGTATCTTGTACCTGTCAGGAGATGCGGGACCGTCTGCGGGCGGTGGCAAGCTGACACTGTATGGCATAGGAGTCAGCGACACGCGCGTTGGCGCCGCGGCGACTCGCGTGCTGATTGGCGGCGTGGATGCCACAGCGGCAACCGTGCAAGGCGGCGGGTCTTCCGCGTCTGCGCTGGAAACGACCCAACTCACAGTAACTGCGCCACCAGGTCATGCAGGAACGGCGGACATCGAAGTCATCGCGCCGGGAGGCGGAAGTACGCTTCTGCCTCATGCCTACACGTATGCCGACACGGCCGTGACAGCGTTGAGCAGCAGCGTTTCGCCGGTGGAGATGATCTTCGACAAGTCACGGCAGCGCGTTTTAATCAGCGACAAGGCAAACGGCCAGGTGCTGGTCTATGACGCGGTCGGCAAGCAGATGCGGAACTCCATCGCGGTAGGAACTTCGCCGCGTGGCATAGGGCTCACGCCGGACGGATCGCAACTCCTGGTGCTGACGGCGGGCGACCGGAAGATCAGTGTCTATGACGCGGACAGCTACGCGCTGGTGCAGCAAGCGAGTGTTCCAGCGCTTGAGCTCATCGCCAGCCTTTCGGAGCCTCTTGGCGACCCGCAATGGGTTCTGCCGCTGGTGAATGACAAGGCTCTGGTACTCGCGCAGCCTGGAATGGGCACAGGGTACTGGTCCGGGCTTACCCTGGGCGAAACATTTGTATACGATCTCCAAACCAATCAGATGGCGCTGCAGGCTGCTCTCAGCACCAATCAGCAACCCCTCAACGGAACAGTGACTCCAGACGGTACGTTCGCGGTATTGGGGAACGACTCCTACGATGCTGTCACTGGAACGGCGAAGCCGATCGCGCTGGATGCATACACTTCTGTGGCCCTGACGCCGGATGGATCACGCTACCTTGCCGGGACGGGTCCGGTCGTGGATCGCAGCGGCGTGCCGCAGAACTTCTTGTCCACGTACGATCTGCTGACCGGCATCAATGCAACCATTCAACCGGTTGGTGCCGGGCAGGTGAGTGGTGGCAACTCGCTGTTCTACCAGCCCGCCAACAATGGCATCCGCGTCTGGGATGTGCAGCATGGCACCCTGGTGCAGAATGTGGCTCTGCCCGGATCCGCGGGCTTGTACAACATGCCTGATCAGAAGCTGCTGGCGGTGGACCCGGCAGGCGGCCGCGCGTGGACGGTCAATGCGAACGGACTGATCGACGTCCAGTTTGCACAGGATCCGCTTTCCATTGGCGGTGCAACGGTGATTGGAGGCCAGGTAAGCGTGCAGGGCAGCGGCTTCACGTCCACGATGCAGGTGAGTATTGACGGGCATCCGGTGACGGCGACTGCCACGGGCACGACGGCTTTTACGGTACCCTTGCCTGCACTGGCGACCGGAAATCATGCCATTCAGATCACGGACGGCGGGAACCGTGCGTACACACTGGACCTGGCGTTTGCCACGCCCTGAAGATGTGCAAGGAAAGGTTCTTCCATCTCGATCTGGCAGGTCCACGTGAAGCCGTCTGGCGCATGACTTGTGAGGGAAGCTACTCGTCCCAGCGTTTAAAGATGAGGGAGCCGTTGGTGCCGCCGAAGCCGAAGGAGTTGGAGAGGGCGTAGCGAACTTCGTGCTGCACAGGCGTGTGTGGAACGTAGTTGAGGCGGCACTCGGGGTCCACGTTGTCCAGATTGATGGTGGGCGGCACGACGCTCTTTTGCATCGCCATGAGGGTGATGCCCGCTTCCAACCCGCCAGCGCCCCCGAGCAGGTGGCCTGTCATGGACTTGGTGGAGGACACCAGCAATTTGTGGCTGAGCGCGTGCTCGCCGAAGATGGTCTCCATCCCCTTGGACTCCATGGCGTCGCCCAGCGGGGTGGAGGTGGCATGGGCGTTGACATAATCGATCTGTTCCGGCCGCAGCCCGGCCGACTTGAGCGCGTTGCGCATGGAACGCGCGCAGCCCTCGCCCTCCGGAGCCATGCCGGTCATGTGGAAGGCATCGGAGCTCATGCCGTAGCCGACGATTTCGCCCAGAATCTTTGCACCGCGGCGCTGCGCAAACTCAAGTGCTTCAAGGATGAGGATGCCCGCGCCCTCGCCGATGACGAAGCCGTCGCGGTCCCTGTCCCACGGACGGGAAGCGTGCATTGGATCGTCATTGCGGGTGGAGAGTGCCTTCATGTTCGCGAAACCGCTCACGCTCAACGGAGTGATCGCCGCTTCCGCTCCTCCGGCGATCATCGCCTCCGCGTCGCCTCGCTGAATGATGCGGTATGCGTCGCCGATAGTGTGGGCCGACGTGGTGCAGGCCGTCGCGGTCGCCTGGTTGGGACCTTTGGCACCATAGGTGATGGAGACATGCCCCGCAGCCAGGTTCACAATGGTTGCCGGGATGAAGAAAGGCGAGACCTTGCGCGGGCCGCCGTTCATCAGGTTCGTATGTTCGC
>CAXUBG010000023.1:0-5442 GCA_964249285.1 uncultured Terriglobus sp.
TAATCAAGCGCGAAGGCCACAATGGAGATGTGGACCATGGCACCATCTAGAGGCGGTTTCTTGTCCGATATAGCAAAGAATATAGTCAGATTGCTTTGCAAAATACGTTCCAGCACGAAGCGATTAGCCCCGCCACGAATGGCTTGAGTAGCCAGTAGTCCCGCTCCCTCGCTGAACGTTGACGCTGCGGCACGCGCTTTTTCAAACCAGTAACAAACTAGATCAGCAAACTGAGGCACTCTACCTTCGTACAAAGAAAAGAGATCATCAAGGTATTTACTGCCCAGCTCTTGTCTGATTTTGTTTCCGCCCAGAAACGGTGGGTTACCGACGATGTATTCGGCTGGGGGCCACTCGGGTTCGTAGGGTTTGCCTTCGCTGTCGTAGCGGAGGATGGCGTCGGCGTGCTGGATGTTGTCCAGCCGTTGCAGGATGGGTTCGTCCGGGTCCGGTTCGCCGTGTTCGCGAAGCCCCTGCAGCCAGCCAATCCAGACGACGATGCTGGCGATCTCGTGCGCGTAGAAGTCCGTCTCAATGCCGTAGAGCTGGCGGGGCGAGACGCCGCCGTGGCGCACGACGGCAAGGCCCTGATCCCGCGCGAAGTCGCGCGACTCCTTCCACAGGTCCATGAGCTGGCGGAGAGCGATATAGAGGAAGTTGCCGGAGCCGCAGGCGGGATCGAGGACGCGGACGGCCGTAAGCTCGTCGAGCCATGTGCTGATGAGTTCCTCCGCCTGCGCCCGGGCCCTGGTCTGATCGAGCAGCGAGCGGGGCAGGCTTTGTGGTCGAAAGGATTCGGATGGATTGCCGCCCGGAAGTGCTTCGGGATCCTTCGCTCCGCCCTTCGGCAGGCTCAGGGCAGGCTTCAGGATGACGGGCTGGAGAACTTGTTCGACCTGGGATTTGACCTCAGCCCAGCGGCGGCGAAGCGGCTGCATGATGACGGGTTCGGTGAGCAGCTTGATGTCGCCGGGCGAGGTGTAGTGCGCGCCGATGAGGGAGCGCTTCTCCGCGTCGAGCGAACGCTCAAAGAGCGTGCCAAAGATGGACGGCTCAATGTGCGACCAGTCGAGGTTGGCGGCAGCGTCGTAGAGGATGCCCATGTCGCCCTCGTTGAGCTCGATGGTGCTGCTGTCGTTGAAGAGGCCGCCGTTGAACCAGTGAATATCGTGCTCGCCAAAGTAGGCATCCTGGCTGCTGTCGGCCATGGCTTCGAACAGGTCGCTGAGCTTTTTGCGGAACTTGCGCGGGCGGCTGCGGTGCGTGGTGACGAGCGTGCGAAAGAGATGGCCGGGCAAGAGGCCGATGGAATCGGCAAAGAGGCAGAAGACGATGCGCATGAGAAAGTGCGCGATCGCTTCCTTGCTGGGCTTTTCCGTGCGGCCCTCGATTTCGAGGCGCTTGGCCAGGTCGAGGAATTTGCGGGCGGCTTGTTCGGTGACGCGGGCGGCGGTGGCGTCCGGGCGAAGGACGTTGTAATCGCCAAAGATGGCGCGCAGGATGTCGAGCGGCGGGAGAACGCTTTTAGCGGTGGCCTGCTCGTTCTTCAGGTCGTCCAGGTTGAACTCGTAGATGCGCTCCTGGGTGTTGGGGAAGTTGGTGTGGACGCGGATGAGGTCGAGGTCGCTGACGACGAGCAGCGGCGGGTTGAGGAGGTCGACGCGGTAGTCCTGCAGTTGGAGGTAGGCTTTGCGCAGGTCCTTGTGCCTGCCCTTGTACTCCCAGGCGAAGTGGCCGCGCTTCCAGACATCCGCGAACCCTTTGCCGCCCCTGGTCTTGCCGACGTGCTTTTCGAAGCAGTAGGACTCGCCCGTGGGGTCATGTTCGGCGGGCTTGGGTTCGTTGAGGAGTTCGCAGAGGTCGAGAAAGTGCTGCTGGTACGCCTGCCGTTCGGTCTGGCCGCTGGCGATCTTCCAGCGCTTCACAAACTCCGCGACGGTAAGGGGCATGGCTGAGGAATGCAGGCCTTCAGCCAGCGGGTGCCTGTTTCCCCTGAGCTGAAACGCGGTGCCTCGCTGTGACGAAGCGGGCCTTCAGCATGGCTGGCCTCGCACATTTCTGCTGGCGCAAGACGTTTCTTCCGTATGCGCAGTATGCTGATCCTTGATTTGCAAGAGACAGAGCGTGAGGCGGCATGAATCGTAGAGCCTTTGTGAAGGCAGGTCTGAGCGTGGCGGCGGTGCCGGCGTTCTATCCGGCGGCCAGTGTGGCGCAGAGTGTGGCGGCGCTGCCGCCTGCCGGTGCGGATGGGTGGGTCTCGCTGCTGAATGGACGGGATTTCACGGGCTGGTATACCGTGCTGGCGCGCAGCGGGCGGGGTGTTGCGGAGCAGAAGGGGATCGTCAGGATGGAGGACGAGATGCTCCACATCCTGGGCAACGATGTGAATGACACGGGTCTCGAGGCGGGGTACCTGGCGACGAATCAGGAGTTCGAGAACGTGCGCATTCGCGTGGAGTACAAGTGGGGGCAGAAGCAGTTCGGGCAGCGTGCCATCTCCAAGCGCGACAATGGCCTGCTGTACGGCGTGGTGGGCGGCGACAAGGTGTTTCCCCGCTGTGTGGAGTGCCAGATTGAAGAAGGCGATGTGGGCGACTTCTTCCTGGTGGACGGCGTTCGCGGTATCCAGCCACGGCATGACAATGGGCTGTTCGGCATCAACGTGACGCGGCAGCATGGCTTCGCGCCTGTCTCGCCCAACGCGAAGGCACCGGGGGAAGAGCCGAGTACAGGCCGCAAGATCAAGGATGGCAATTTTGAGATGCTGGACGGCTGGAATACGGTGGAGGTGATTCATCAGGGAGACCGCGCGGCGCACATCGTGAACGGCCGTTGCGTGAATGTGGTGACGAATCTGCAGCAGCCGGACCCGGCGGGTCATGGGAGTTACCTCCCGCTGACGCGCGGGAAGATTGCGATTGAGATTGAGTTTGCGGAGATCTGGTTCCGGCGGGTTGAGGTGAAGGCGCTTGGGTGAGCATTGACTTCGCACACTTGTCTATACTCTGATTAGAGGAGAGGGAATGGGGATCGAAAACAGCATGGAGAAGGTCCGCACCACCAGTTCTCAACGTTCGCCGAATGGCGATTACAAGCCGTCCGCGCCCGCGGACTACACGCCTCCTACGCCGGTACGTGTTCCCCTTCCCACACGTAAGGTTCAGTAAAGACGATGCCCCAAGGGGTACAAGCTTTACTGGTTTTGTTGATTTTGCTGCCCGGGTTTGTGAGCGCCCGTATCGCGCGCATGATGAGCGCGCGCAGTCCAATGAGCGAGTTGGAACGGATCACTGAAGCGCTCATTTTTAGTTTTTTTACATACGTGATCTACCTCGTTCTGTTTGGCCCCCGGTTGCCACTGGAATGGCACGCGGATGCGAATGTCTCTGTTCACTATGCCGTTCAGGTATTTCGGCTTCGCGTTTTCTTTTTGGGCATCTTCTCGATTGTGCTTGGCCTGGGTTGGGGCTACGTCAAAGGACATGACCTGCTGCTGAAAGTTTTGCGCAAGTGCAAACTGACGCAGCGTACAAGCCGTGAATCCGTCTGGAACGATGTATTTGTCAGCTTGAGCGGAACAGTACAGGTAGGTTTGGCGGACGGCACGTCGGCCACTGGATGGCTAGGCCGCTACTCGGACACTGGAGAAGAACGCGCTCTCTTTCTGGAGAAAGCATCGTGGATCGCGGAAGATGGGACAACGACGCAGATACCTGGATCGGGATTGTTGCTGACCGAGAAATCCGAGATCAAGTACGTCATGTTCTTAGATGGAGTGCAGAAGTGAGTGCCACTTACGCAGAAGCCTCAGACGTTCTCACAAAGTATGAGACGGTGATCGGGTTGGAAGTGCATGTGCAGTTGCTGACGCGGACCAAGGCGTTTTGCGGATGCATCAACCAGTATGGCGGCGAGCCGAACACGCATTGTTGTCCCGTTTGCCTTGGTCTGCCGGGAGCGCTGCCCGTGCTGAACCGGCAGGCCGTGGAGTTTGCGGTGCTGGCGGCGGCGGCGCTGCACTGCACGGTGAATCAGGACAGCGTTTTTGCGCGCAAGAATTATTTTTACCCTGATTCGCCCAAGGGGTATCAGATTTCGCAGTTCGACAAGCCGCTGGCCGAGCATGGCTGGCTCGAGGTAAGTGATGGCACCGGCGGCACGCGGCGGATCGGCATCACACGCCTGCACATGGAGGAGGACGCCGGCAAGAGCGTGCATGACGGCTTTGCCGACTCTGCGAACCGGACGTATATCGATCTGAACCGCTGTGGCACACCACTCGTCGAGATCGTCAGCGAACCCGATCTACGCACGCCTGAAGAGGCCTACGAGTACCTCACCAGGCTGAAGGAGATTCTGCTGTACACCGGCGTGAGCGACTGCAACATGGAGGAGGGATCTCTGCGGTGCGATGCCAACATCTCCGTGATGCTGAAGGGGGCGGAGCAGTACGGCACCAAGGCGGAAGTGAAGAATGTGAATAGCTTTCGCTTCATCCGGGACGCTCTGCATTATGAGACTGAGCGGCAGATCGAGGTGGTGGAAGGCGGCGGCCGCGTGGTGCAGGAGTCGCGGCTGTATAACGCAGCCGAGGGCCGCACCTACAGCATGCGGAGCAAGGAAGCCGCGCACGACTACCGTTATTTTCCTGAGCCGGACCTGCCCCGGCTCTTTGTTGATGCGCCCTGGAAAGAACGCATCCTGAGTAAGATGCCGGAGCTGCCGGAGGCCAGGCGCAATCGCTTTCTCCGTGAGTACGAACTAAGTGCGCAAGATGCTGCAACCATTGCCGCGTCACGTGACTTCGCGGATCAATTTGAGGCGGCGGCGCGGCAGGCCAGGAGTCCAAAGCGTGTCGCGAACTTGCTGCTTGGCGAACTCGCCGGACGCCTGAATGCCGCTGGACTGGAACTTTCGCAATCGCCTGTTTCGATGGGAGGCATTGTGCTTGCCGCTGATCTGCTGGAAGAGGGCAAGCTCTCCAGCAAGCAGATGAAAGGCTTGTTCGATGTTTGCTTCGCAAAGGGCGAAGACTTCGGCGCTGTGTATGAACAGGAGAAGCCGCGGCAGATCAGCGATAGCGGAGCGCTGGAAACGATGATTGACGATGTGATTGCGGCCAATCCAAAACAGGTAGAGCAGTACAGGGGCGGCAAGAAGACAGTCGCCGCCTTTTTTGTCGGGCAAGTGATGCGGATTTCGAAGGGGCAGGCGAATCCGTCCCTTTTAAACGATCTAGTCACAAAGAAGCTGGACGCCGTCTAGCGCCTTTCGCCGGGCTTCTGGTCGCCGGACCGAACGCTCTCGGGTTTGCGCATGACTTGGCCGGTCAAGGGACCTTTGGCGCGGCGTTTGTGTTCGGTGCCTGTTCCCGCGCAGCTCCCGGCAGCGTGCTTCGATTGCTGTTCCAGTTTGCGAGGAGCGACCGAACCACCACGTCGC
>CAXUBG010000023.1:5452-18438 GCA_964249285.1 uncultured Terriglobus sp.
CTCCTACACGAAACGCGGCATCCAGCGAGGGCAAGAAGGCACTGTATTTTGTTATTTTCGTTTCGGCCAGGCTTTCCGCTGCGGTGATGCCGTCCCGCTGCTGGTCGTAGTTGCTGGCCGTGCGCAGCACCAGCACCCGGTTCGCGTCCACCCGGCCCGCGCGCGCCAGCCAGGTCAAGGATTGCAGCGTGCCCGTGTCTTCCATGCCGCAGATGGCGTACGTTCCCCGGCCGCCCGTTTGATATTTCACCCAGTCACGCGCCCATTGATTCAGGAGCTTGCCATGCCAGAAGGTGCTGGCGCTGAGGTTGTCTCCGCGCAGCACAAACGGGGGACGCTTTGCCGTGCCGTCCGCGAAGCTCTGGCGCCGCGCCCGTATTTCCGGGGTGTCCGGCAGCTTCACATCGCGGGTCAGGCCGTACGCCCAGTCGACGAGTCCGGGGTTCAGGTGAAAGACGATGCCATTTTCGTCCGTGCGCGGCTCTTCGTAGGGCACGCTCTTGCGTAGCGGAACGTAGCCGGTCGGCCAGTCCTTGGGAGCCTCGCGCGAGTCGATCTCATGCGCGATGTCGCCATCCACGATCCAATCAGACCATACCGCCGATCCCAGCGACCCCATGCGGGGGTCAATGCCGCCGATGCCCGCGATGAGCCAGTAGGCATGGGTGAGGTCAAAGCGCGGGTCGCTGCCGAGCGCCATGATGGTGGCCGCGGCGCGTGCCGTGCCGATACCGGTGACGATCCCCAGAACGCCATCGTCATTCATCAGTGCATCGTGGTAAGCGGCGGGCAGAGGATAGCGGCGCGAGAGGTGTTCGCCGTCGACCCAGTGTTGAAATTCGCCGGGCATGTCGCCCGTGTCCTTGCCGATCTCAAACATCGTCACTACGACGACCTTGACCTGCACGGGTGCGGCAACTTGTCCTGATGCAGCAATCGCGCCAAACACGAGGGCAGACAGGAAGCGGAGCATGTAGTTGATGCTAAACGCCCTTTTTCTGCGGCTCCCAGATGAACTTATGTATTTGCAACGAAAGCCGGGCCGGCAGGCCGTCTTCCAGCATCCAGCCGACAAGGTCGCGTGCATCTAGTTCCATGTTGTCTGCGATGCGCAGCGGCGAAGGCTGCTGCAGGAACGCCGGGGACAGCAGGATGCCGCCGAGTGTTCCGGCACCGATGCGCGATTGAAGATGCTGATGGATGAAGTCCCGTGCAAATTCGTAGTCGCGGCGGTCGCGCAGGACGAACTTGGTTTCATCGCGTGCGGTCAGGGTATGGAGATTGCTCATGCGGAACGATCCAAAAGCGCTGCCGCTTCCCGGGCATTTTACGTCCACAATCTTATGCACGGCCTTCGGAACATCCTGCAGCGGCCGCTCGCCGCTCGTCTCCATCATCAACGTGTACGAAGGAGTCGAAGTCTCGAGCAGACGCTGCATCAGCGGGAGCAGTTCGCGCGCGTGCAGCATCGGCTCACCGCCGGTGAACTCAACCAAGGTGCAGGGTGCCAGCGCTACGATCTTTGCGACGACCTCGTCTTCCGTGAAGGCTTCGCCGCCGGTGAAGGTATAGGTCGAATCGCACCACGCACACCGAAGATTACATCCCGCAAACCGCACAAAGATGCACGGCATGCCGGTGAACGATGACTCCCCCTGCACGGACTTGTAGAGCTCGATCAGGCGCATCATTTACCAGAAAAGATCACATAAATCATTCGTAGTAGGTCGCCTGTGAGGTATCCGTTTCAAAGACCGTGCTCGCCTTGACGCTGACTCGTCCGCCGGTCAGGCTGCTGAGCGCCCGGTTTGTCTCGTCGAAGAAATATTTCGCCAGGTTCTCGGCGGACGGATTCAGAGTGGTAAACGGCTGGAGATCATTGATCATTTGGTGATCCAGGTAGTCTACGACCGGCTTGAGAATGTCCTTCAGCAGCTTGAAGTCAAGCAGCAAGCCGTTGCTCTCCAGGTCCGCTCCCGCCAGCGTTACGAGCACGCGATAATTGTGGCCGTGCGGATTTTCGCACTTACCGTGATAGTCGCGCAGGTAATGCCCAGATGAAAAGTGCGCTTCAACGGTGACTTCAAACATGAAAGACTTGTCCCGCAGCCGCTATGCAGCTGCCTGTTCAGTTTATGGCAGCTTGCGTCCGCCCGGCTTCTGCTGTTTGCCGGACTGTACTTGCCGCCTGGCGTCGAGGTAACGCTGCCGCACACCAGCCTGGCCGCCCGGGGTGCGCCGTTCCGCCTGCTCGAACATGGACTGCAGCACGCCCAGCAGGGCCACGAACAAGGCCAACAACAACAGCACGATGCCGATCATCCGCCACAGGCCTTCCTCCGCGGGCGACCCTGGTTCGTGCGCCAGACCGCTTGCGCCCATGAGATACGACAGAACGGAAAAGAACAGCAGCGTACCGCCCAGGATGTAAAGATTGCGGCTCAGCATGGGATGGCCTGGAAGCAGTTAGGCGGCGGTGACGTCATGACCGCTAAGCGAGTGCGCGGTACGCCGCAGGATCGCAGCCGCAGTGGGCAATGCAAAAAAGACGGCGGAGAACACCAATGTTGACGCCACATCATTGCGGTAGAACGGCAGGCCCGCCGCGTAGCACGCACCCAGGCCGGCGACCGTGCGCGGATACATCGTACCGTGCAGCCACACAGCACCGTTGCTCAGAAGAAAAAAGCTCGAAGAAGCAGCGAGCGCCGCAAGAGCGACACGCAGAGATCCATGCCGGTGATGCAATGCAGCCGACCCACCCAGGCAAACCGCGCCGTACCACAGCCAGGTGGGTATGTAGCTTGCCAGATGGAAGGGGTAGCCGTAGGCGTACACCGTCAACCAGTAGTCCGTGGCTGCCAGCGCCAGCACCGGAACAAGGACCAGGGCACGGGTGCCTCTCCGCCGGCGTGACCCAAGAAAGAGCAGGCCGGCACCCACCATGGTCACGTTTGCGCCCGTCAGATGCAGCAGGTGCGGCAAGACGCGGCTAAGAACGGCAAGGAGCAGCACCAGGAATGCCATGACTTATTCTCCCACAAGCCAAGCTGCAACCTTGTTTCTGAGGGACCGCGGCTTCAGCCCTCCACGATCCGGGGTCGAAGCGTGATTCAGCGCAGGCGCTGTTCCGCGGCACCAAAGAAAATGTGCTTCACACGCCGCTGCTCGTCCAGCCAGACTTCGGCGCCCAGCGGGTTTCGCCCGCTTCCGCGCAGGCCAATCGCGTCATAGCGGAAGCGGAGGTCGCTGAACCGCACGTCGTGCAGCCGCCCTTGTTCTGGCGTTAGCTCAAGTTCCGGGTGAACTTCCGCCGCCGTTCCTGCGTCCTGCACCACTGGAAACTGCGACCAGTTCAGGTACACCTGCCCCAGCCAGCTCCGCTTCGCCGCCAGCGTGAACGGTGTCTCTGCCGCCTTCGGATAGGTCTGCTGCGCGCCGGTGTCCAGCACCCCGGTGCGTGTATCCGCCTCGCCTGTCTGGACGTTCAACGGCGTCTCTGCGATCACGTGCCAGTGGAACGGGTTGACCGGATAGGGGTCGATTGACGACCGTACCACCCGTCCGCCGCGCCACTCCTGTGCCTGCACCAGAGTGCCCGCGTCGGCGCGCTGCATCGCGCGATACGTCCAGATCACCGCCATGGCCACAAGCGCCGCAATGGCCAGACCCCGCCCGCTGTAACGCGCGCGTCTCACGCCGATCTCGCGCTGCACCAGCGAAAACATAAACGGCAGCACCAAGGCCAGGGCCAGGACGAGCAGCAGGAGAGGCTCCACGATGTAGGTAAACTCGCCCGCATACCAGCGCGGATTCCACGGAGCAAAGGGCCGCACACCGTAGTTGTTGGTCCAATCCAGCAGGATGTGGCTGCACAGCGCCAGCAAAGCCATGACCCCCAGCAGCAGCCAATTGACCGGCGCGGGCTCGTCCAGGGAGCGCCGCTTCTTCCACGTACGCCGCGTCCGGTGCAGCACGACAAAGAGCAGTACGACAAACGCAGCCTGCAGCGGCAGCGACCAGAACGCGTGCGTCCACCCGCGATGATGCTGGAAGTAGACCAACGGACCGCCCAACCGGTACACATAATCGGCATCCGGCAACTCCGCCGCAATCACGCACGCCGCCGTGGCATAACGCGCCCGCGCGGGAAATCCGGCCGCACGTGACAAGCACGCGCCCGTTAGCAGATGGGTAACTGGTTCCACGCACCCGAGCATACATTGCGCTTCAGTATTGAGCTAACCTTTCCCTATGGCTCGGACGGATCGTGTTCTCATTCATCGTTGGCATCACGACGCTGAGGGTAAGCGCGCCTTTGGGTGGGTAGATACGGACGTTGACGAGGCGCTCAAGGTCGGCGAAAAACGCGGAAAATGTATTGAGTGTGGTGAGTTTGTTACGGTTCATGCCACAGAACCTGCTCACCCCGAACATCGTAAAAGAAATCCGAAGTGCAGTCTGAGTGACGTCCGCAAAGCAGATCGACCGCAGCCATGAGCAAGACGGAACAACTACCAGCCCATCAGATCAACGCGCTCCGCCAGGAGATCGAGCACCACGAACACCGGTACTACGTGCTGGACGCGCCGGAGATCACCGACGCGCAGTACGACCGGCTGATGAACCGGCTGAAGGCGCTCGAAGGGGAGCATCCTGAGCTGCTCACGCCCGATTCGCCCACGCAGCGTGTGGGCGGCAAGCCGAAGGAGGGGTTCGCGAAGGTGGCGCACTCCCGGCCAATGCTGTCGCTGGACAACGCTTACAACGAGGTCGAGTTGCGCGCCTGGGCCGCACGCGCCGCTGCCGCGCTCCCGGCGGATGAGCCGGTCGAGTACGTCTGCGAATACAAGCTGGACGGACTCTCTCTGGCGCTGCACTACACAGCGGCGGAAGACGGCGGCGCACGCCTGCAACGGGGCCTGACGCGCGGCGACGGTGCGGTCGGGGAGGATGTAACTGGCAACGTCCGCACCATGCGCTCCGTGCCGCTGTCACTCTCCGCCGAGGGGCTGAAGAAGGCCGGCCTGCCGCAGGCCTTTGAGGTCCGGGGCGAAGTCGTGATGCCGCAAGCGGCTTTTCTCAAGATGAACGCCGAGCGTGAGCGCGCCGGGCAGTCCCCGGCGGCCAACCCGCGCAATGCCGCCGCCGGAACCCTTCGCATGGTGGAACCCAGCGCAGTGGCCCAGCGCCGTTTGGACTACTATGCCTACTTCCTCTTGCGCGATGGCGAGTTTCTGCTGCCCACGCAAGCCGGAACGCTGCACGCGCTTGCTGCCGGCGGGTTCCGCACTAACCCGCACGCGCGTACCGTCCACACCGTCGACGCCGTTCTGGCATTCATCGCGGAGACCGAACCGAAGCGCGACAGTCTGGGCTACGAAATTGACGGCATTGTGGTCAAAATCAACTCCGTGGCGCAGCAGCACCGGCTCGGCTTCACCGGAAAGGCACCGCGGTGGGCCGTCGCCTACAAGTTCGCCGCGCGTGGTGCCGTCACGCGCCTGGTTGACGTGCTCTTCCAGGTGGGCCGCACTGGCAAGCTCACCCCTGTGGCTGCGCTGGAGCCGGTGCCCATCGGCGGCATCACCGTGGCCCGCGCCACGCTGCATAATCCTGACGAGATTGCCCGGCTCGGTGTCCGCATCGGCGACTACGTCGCGGTGGAGCGTGGCGGTGACGTGATCCCTAAGATCACCGAAGTGGTCGACGACGCGCAGCACCCGCGCGGCACGCGCGAGATCGTGTTTCCGTCGCGCTGCCCCAAGTGTAAGGAGCCGGTCGTCCGCGAGGAGGGCGAGATCGACTTCCGCTGCGTGAATGCCAGCTGCCCCGCGCGCCTCAGCGAGGAACTGCTGCACTACGCGTCGCGCGGCGTGATGAACATTGAAGGCCTGGGCGAAGCGAGGGTGTCGCAACTGATGGGGCACCCACTGAACGACCCCATGTCGCTGGCCGATGCTGAAGCCGCAGGCGTGTCTTCAACAGAGACCGAAGTCACCGGCGAAGAACCTACCCGACGGGCCCTGGTCCACACCGTCGCCGATCTTTACAAGCTGACGGAGAACGATCTGCTCGGCCTGGAGCGCGTCGGCGGAAAGACGGCGCAATCGCTCCTCCAGCAGATTGAGCGCACGAAAAAAGCGCCGCTCTCCCGCGTTCTCCTGGGCCTCGGCATTCGCCATGTGGGGGAGCGCACCGCGCAGGACCTGGCCAGCACGTTTGGCAGCATGGACGCGATCATGAGCGCCTCTGCTGAGGAGTTGGTCCGGGCGGAAGGCATTGGGCCGGTCGTCGCCAGCACCATTGCGGAGTTCTTCGCGATCGAAAAGAACCGCGCACTGGTCGAAGCGCTGCGATCCGCCGGCCTGACCTTCAACGCTGAGAAGAAGATCGTAGGAACCACGCTTGCTGGCCAGACACTTGTGCTCACCGGCACGCTGCCTACCCTTACGCGCGACGAAGCCAAGGCGCGCATTGAAGCTCCGTCTCAAAGAAGACCAGCTACGTCGTCGCGGGTGAGGAGGCAGGGAGCAAGCTGGACAAAGCACGTGAACTCAACGTTCCTCTCCTCAATGAGGACGGCCTGCTGAAGCTGCTCGAAGCCTGACCATTGCGAGACACGGCGATCTATACACACGCGGTATAACCTTCCTGCAAGCAGCTGAACGGTCCCGAAGATAAACCGTTTTCATCTGCTGTCCAGACGTCCAACTATGTAGTCTGCCGCGCAAGTCAGGCACACAAAACGCCGGATCGACAGGGTGCTGGGCGAAATTCGTTCATTTTTTCTCTTCGTGGTACTCCTGCTCGGTGTTGATGTTCCAGAGCGGCTTCTTGTCCATGTTGCCGGCCAGAATGTTATCCACGGCAGTCATCGCGGTCAACATGCTGTGATCCTGGTTGTTGTACTTATGCATGCCGTTTCGACCTACCAGGAAAAGGTTCTCAAAGCTGTCCGTGAAGGCGCGCAGTTCATCAAAGCGGTCGTAGGTGCCAAAGTATGCAGGATAGGTCTTGGGCACCCGCTCCACATGCGCGTCAGCTACCGCGCCGGCGTCCAGAATGCCAATTTTCTCCACCTCGCCGATGGCAAACTTCTTCAGCTCGTCATCGGGCATGGACCATAACGGATCGGTGTCATAGCAAAAATATTCCAGACCAATCCATACCTTGGAAGGATCTTCCAGCAGGTGCGGACTCCAGTTATTGAAAATTTGCAGCCGGCCGAGGGTGACGTCCGGCTCCTGGATGTAAATCCAGGTATCTTTCAGCAGCGATCCATCCTGCTCCTTAACCTTTAGCCTGTCAGCCAGCAAACCCACGGTAATGAAGTCGCGGTACTGCAGACCTTCCGCGATGTGCCGGATCTCGGACGGTACGCTCCCGCCGTCGTCAAAGGTCATGCAGGCGATCAACTCCCGCATGGGCATGGTTGAAAAAAAGTAGTCGCCGGCATGACGTTGACGCTCGCCGCTGGCATGAACACTTTCGACCCATAGCACGCGATTGGCAGCGCAATGAATCCGCTCCACCCTGGTCTGCATGTGGATCTCACCGCCCTTTTGCGAGATGAGATCAGCGGCATGTTCCCATAGCTGGCCGGGGCCGAACTTGGGATACAGGAAACGCTCAATCAGGGACGTGTCGGTGTCTTTTTGTGCTAAATCGCCGCGGACACCGGGCTTGCGAAACGTTTTCTTAACGAAATGTTTAACCGCGGTTGTCAGGGACAGGCCCTTGATGCGCTGCGCACCCCATTCTGCGCTGATGGTTTCGCAGGGCGTCCCCCAGACCTTTTCTGTGTAGCTCTTGAAGAAGGTCAAGTAGAGTTGCCGTCCAAAGCGGTTGATCAGGAAGTCCTGGAGGCTGCGTTCCGGTTTGATCTGCCGGACGCGCGAAGCAAAGTAGCTTGCCCCGATTCTGGCAGTCCGTACCGGCCCAAGATTGGCAAGAGTCTGTCCGTTCAGGGAGATCGGGTAATCGAAGAACCGCCGGAGGAAATAAATTCGGCTCTTGCGCGGACGGATCAACATGACGAGGTCCGGATTATCCGGTCCATGCGTCAGGACGGTAGCGGTATGACCGTGCTCGGACGGGTGCGGTTCGTCTGCCGGTCCGGTTTCGTCGGTGTCGGTCTCAATGGCAAGCGGTCCGAGGCCGCGCAGCGGCGGCTCCTCCGGCTGCGCTACTGGTACGGCGACGCTGCGGGACTTGCCTTGGTAGGTGATGTCAACGCCGGTCGGGCCAGCCTCCCCGCCGGTGTCCACCGGCGGCATCAGGTCCAGCCACCACTGCATCACGCGGTCACTCTTGGAAAAAAACCGGTGACCGCCAATATCCATGCGGTACCCCTTGTATTTGACCGTACGCGAAATCCCGCCGATGTTAGCACTCGCCTCAAGGATTACTGGCTTCACGCTGGAGCGGCGAAGGAATTCAAGACTGGCGGTCAGACCGGCTGGACCGGCTCCAATAATTACTGCTGTTTTTGTCTGGGACATGGATCCTTTGCGGGGGTAAACATTCAACTCTCGAGTATAGGAAGAAACGGACGCTGCTCAGGTTGTGCTAGGCGATAAACGCATGATGCAACGCCTCCAGTACGCCGGTACCATGCATCTGGTGTGCAGCAACCCATGGAATTGCAAGCGAGGGCAACAGGACAAGCAGCAGCGCTACCAATGACCACGCGGCGGAGTTTGCTCGAGACCAGCGCGCTGACAGCCAGATGCCCAGGCAAAAAATAAAGGGTAGCAATGGCAAGTCATAGCGCGGTTGCAACCCGCTAACCGTCCTGGAACCAGGCGCGGTCCAGACAACATATTCGGCCACCGTCAGGCCCACTGCGATACCCAGCAGGCAGAGAAGTGCGGCAGCCCTGCTGCGGGCGAAGCGCAAAGAGTAGTCTTGCGCCAGTACAAGTAAGGCAAGCAACGCCGCAGATGAGAGAAGTTTCAGGAGAAAAGGTTCGGATACATCGTTTGTACCCATCAGGTAGCCGCCGCTGAGTGCGGCTTTGCTGAATCGCAACGTTTCAGACAGGATCACGGACACGGCTGCGCCTGGATGAGCGCGCATGAACTGAACCTGCTGCGCGGGATTCGCCTCTGCCGCGGTTACCAGACCCAGCGGACGTGTGGCGTGTTGCCACAGCACCAACAGGACCGTCACCGTCAGGACTCCAAGACCTGCAAAAGCTAGCGCTCGCCTGCGAACGGGCGTGCTCTCCAGAGCCGGGAGCAGCAACACAGGCGCGAAAAGGAGATAAGGCGGGCGTGCCATGGCGCAGCCGGCGATGAGCAGCGTCGCAGCGATCAGTTCTGGCGGGTGGAACTGTCTGTGGCCCGCCAGCGGACGCGACAGCACAGCCACGATCAACGCCGCGCAGGTCAGCAACAGACCGTCTTGAGACGAGGACGCGGTCAGACTCAGGACTCCAGGCAACAGGAGATAGATGAACAGGAATATGCGATTGAAGCGGCAAAGGCGGAGGGCACACCACCCCAAGGCGATGCACGCCCAAGCTGCGAACAAACGCGCTAGCAGCAGGCTCTGATCGATCGTCATGCTCATCGACTTACCAAGAGCCCAACCCGCGGCCTGCGGGAGATAGAATGTGGCTGGATAGGTTGCGGTATTTGGAAAAGACATAAAGCTAGAGGTGCCGCTCCACCGCTGGGGGCGTACCGCGTCCAGTTCCGCATCGCGGGCAGTCAGTAATTCAGTAGGTTTGCCATTATTCAAGGAGGCCTTGTACAAAATTCTTTCGGAAACCCCGGACACCCGCGCGAAGCTTGTATCCGCGTCATCTCCCACGCCTTCCGCTGAACGATGCGCTAGAAGTTCTCCATGGCCGACCTGTAACGCGCGGAGAGAGTGTGCATACTCGTCCGGCACAAAAAAGGGAGGCGTAAGCAGCGCTAGAGAAAACGTGAGCACCAATGCAAGCGCAACATACAGTTCAGGTAAACGGAGCAGGAGAACCATTTGCGCCCGCGCAAGACGCGTGGGGATGTGCATCCGGCTAAGAATAACAGACAGTGAGAGGCATACGGACACCTCGGCGAAACTAGAACCATGGCTCAGTACCTCGTTACCGGCGCGTCCGGCTTCTTTGGCGGCATCCTCAAGCGGCGGCTGCTGCGCGAAGGCCACACTGCCGTCAACATCGATCTCGAGCGCGACGAAGATGCAGGCGCGCCCGGCCTGACCAGCATTCAGGGCGACGTACGCAGCGAAGCGTTGGTCCGTCAAACCTTTGCGGAACATCATTTCGACGCCGTCTTTCACTGCGCCGCGCAACTCGCACACGGTACGCGCCTGGACGAACGCCTGCTCTGGACCAGTAATGTGGACGCTACAGTTTTGCTGGCGGAGACGGCGCGTGCTCACGGTGTCAAACCGTTCGTCTTCGTCTCCACCAACTGCCTATGGGCTTCGGATCTGGGCCACCCCGTGCAGGAGGCGGAAACGCCTGCGCCCGTTGAAATCTATGGCCGCAGCAAACTGGAAGCGGAGCGCCGCCTGCAGGCGTTCACGAATGATCTAAACGTGGTCATCCTGCGCTGCCCCACCATCATGGATGAAGGCCGCCTGGGCCTGCTGGCCATCCTGTACGAGTTTATCGACGACAATAAGACGGTCTGGGTGGTGGGCGACGGAGGCAACCGCTACCAGTTCATCTACGCGGACGACCTCGCCACAGCCTGCATTTTGAGCGCAGAGTATGGCCGCAGTGGCCTCTTTCATGCCGGTTCAGACGATGTGCAGAGTATGCGTGACGTGTACGAAAGCGTCATCGCCGCCAGCGGCAGCCGCAGCCGTGTGCGCTCACTTCCAAAGGCACCAACGATCGCAGCCATGATGGCAGCACATCACTTGCGCATCTCGCCGCTTGGCCCCTACCACTACAAGATGATCGCGGAAAGTTTCGTCTTCGACACCACACTGGCTCAACGGGAACTCGGCTGGCAGCCCACCCTCACCAATGAAGCGATGCTGCTGCGCGCCTACGAGCACTACCGCGAGCATCGCGCTCAGATCCACAGCCGCACCGCAGTTTCAGCACACCGCAAACCCGCTGGCATGGGCATCATTCGCCTGCTCAAATGGCTGTCGTAGGTGGAAGGGTCAAAACCGCGCCGGCCAGTCTTGCGCTCCGTGCAAAATCCGTAACACGCGGATCAGATCTTGCTCAACGCGATACACAGCCACGAGCCGGGTCTTTCCGATGGGCAATTCCCGCGTTCCTGCGATACGCCCGGACCTGCCAAGATGTGGATTGCTCACCAGTAGAGGGAGACGCTCGCCGATCAGCATGTCCGTTCGCTCTGCGGCAGCCTCACTGAATTGAGAAAGGTAGCTCCAGCGCGCCTCGCGATCTGACTGAGCTTTAGGACTCAGTACGAGCTTCAACTTGCCTTCCTCAGTTGGTCAGCGTGGTGTGCAGCCTTGAGAAGCCGCATCGCTTCGGTACTCTCCTCAAGCGTGTACCACCGCGCGCGCGGATCATCGGCCTCGCGCAGCGCCAGGTCCACCTGTTCGCGGAACCATGCGTCATAGCCCTCCGGTTCTGGCGCGGGCTGTTCTTCGGGAACGTCTGATTCGTCGCTCATGCAAACAGCATACGCCGCTCGAAAGCCGGTCCATCCACCAAACCGGCAGGCAACTGTCAGTGTGCCGCTTCCCGTAGACACACGCTAAGCTCCCGAGGCATCGTTGACAGCACAAGCTGCCTGCGCTTACCGTGTCCTACGCACGGCATTACTCACTTCCCCCAGGAGTACCTTTTCATGAAAGACATTCACTTCACGCGGTCGCGCCCCGGTGCGTTCCGGGCCTGTGTTGCGGCCGGCTTCTTTTTCGGGGCGGCGGCAATCGCGGCATCGCAAACGGCCCCGAACCTGGGGACGCACGTCATGGTGTTTGATCCCTCGATGCCGGTGGCGCAGATACAGGCAGCGGTGGATGCAGTGAGCGCGCAGCAGGTCAGCAACCAGTTTGGAACGCAGCGGTACGCGCTGCTGTTCAAGCCGGGCGTGTACGGCAGCGCGGCAACTCCGCTTACCTTCCAGGTTGGCTATTACACTGAGGTCGCCGGGCTGGGTGCCTCGCCCAACGACGTCACCATCAATGGTCACGTGGACGTCTATAACCAATGCTTCAGCGCGACGAACTGCACCGCGCTCGATAACTTCTGGCGCTCCCTCTCCAATCTGACGGTGAACGTTACCGGTCTTTCCGGGTGCCGCTCGTCGGGGGCTTTCTGGGCGGTTTCGCAGGCGTCGCCCATGCGCCGGGTAAACCTTAGGGGCGCGAACCTCACGTTATTCGATTACTGCACGGCCGGTCCCCAGTACGCCAGCGGCGGCTTCATCGCGGACTCGCAGTTTACCGGCGGCACCATTATCAACGGCTCGCAGCAGCAGTTCTTTGTCCGCGACAGCAACATCGACGGGTGGACCAACGGCGTCTGGAACCAGGTGTTTTCCGGCGTAACTGGCGCGCCCTCGCAGAGCTACCCAAACCCAACGTACACCACATTGACGAGTACGCCGGTGAGCCGGGAAAAGCCGTTCCTGTATGTGGACGGCGCGGGCAAGTACAACGTGTTTGTTCCCGCGGCACAGCGTGGGACAGCAGGCATTACATGGTCCAGCGGCAGCGCAGCCGGGCAAAGCCTGCCAATCAGCAGCTTCTTTATCGCCACACCTGCGACACCGGTACTGGAAATCAATCTGGCGCTGCTGTTTGGTAAGAGCCTGATTCTCACGCCCGGCGTCTACAACATCGCCGAGCCGATCCTGGTAGAGCGGCCCAATACTGTGATCCTCGGGATGGGTCTGGCGACGCTGGTACCGCAGACAGGGAAGTCCGCGATCGATGTGGCGGACGTGGATGGCGTAAAGATCAGCGGCCTCATCATCGACGCGGGGCCAGCGAATTCAGCCACGCTGCTGCACATGGGTACGGGTCTGTTCGGC
>CAXUBG010000023.1:18448-19190 GCA_964249285.1 uncultured Terriglobus sp.
CGTGGATGGCGTTCAGGTGGCTGGGTTGATCATCGACGCCGGCCCGCAAAACTCCTCTGTGCTCTTCGAGGTAGGAAACCCGGCTGGAACAAATGCCAGTCACCAGAGCAACCCAACCTCGCTCAACGACGTGTACTTCCGCATAGGCGGGGCGACAGCCGGAAAGGCAACAACGAGCCTGCAGATCGACAGCGCGGACGTCATCGTGGATAACGTCTGGGCGTGGCGAGCGGACCATGGTGCTGGCGTGGGCTGGACAAACAATACCGCCGCGCATGGCCTGGTGGTGAATGGCGACCGCGTCACCGCGCTGGGCCTCGCCGTCGAGCACTACCAGCACGAACAGGTGCTATGGCGGGGCAACGGGGGAGAAACGATTTTCTACCAAAGCGAACTGCCGTATGACCCGCCAAGCCAGAGCGCGTGGATGAACGGCAGCGCCAACGGCTACGCTTCCTATGCGGTCGCGAACCGCGTCAACACGCACCAGGCGTACGGCCTGGGTGTTTACTCGTTCTTTAATCAAGGCGTGAACATCATCGAGGACAGTGCGATCACGGTCCCAGCCGGGCCCGGCGTTGCCGTGCACGATGCAGGAACCGTCTTCCTGGACGGCAGCGGCCAGATCAGCCATGTCGTGAACACCGCCGGATCTGCCGCCAGCAAGGCAAACGCGGGCACTCTGAATCCGGTGATTGCGTATCCGTAACGTCTCGTGCGCCCGGTCGACTGAGGTCGCCCC
>CAXUBG010000023.1:19200-19625 GCA_964249285.1 uncultured Terriglobus sp.
TGCACGTCAGTCGAATGAAAATGCGAGGCATCCTGAAGGCGCTCCGCGGGCCGGACGTGCGTGTGCGGGCTGAGATGCGCTACCTGGCAGCCTGTCAAACGATCGTATTAGCCGTTCTTGTTGCGTGCGCGGCGGCGTGCATCCTCTTGGGCGTGCGATGGCCTTTGGTGGGCGATGCCTCGCTGATGCACTATGCCGTCTTTCTCATGAAGAAAGGCATGGTTCCATACAGGGACATCGTCGATGTCAATCTGCCCGGCAGCTATGTGGCGGAAGCCCTGGCGATGAAGATCTTTGGCTGGGGTGCGCTGGGATGGCGGCTGTACGATCTCAGCCTCATGCTGATCCTCACGGCTGCCTCAGTCGCAATCGCAGGCCGCAAGAACCGGAGCGCCGGCCTGCTCGCTGGCATGCTCTTCCTCACC
>CAXUBG010000023.1:19635-24712 GCA_964249285.1 uncultured Terriglobus sp.
CAGGCCGGCCTTGCACAGGCCGGGCAGCGAGACCTGGTGATTGCTGTCTTGCTTGTGGCCGCATATGCCGCGTTGTTCCAGGCACAAAAAAGGCCGGCGCACGGCGTTCCTATCCTGCTGTTTGGCCTGATTGCCGGTGCCACCCTGACCATCAAGCCACTCCTCTTGCCGCTCTACGTGGCGTTGCTCTTTCTCTTCGCCAGGTCAGCGCGAAACACCGGCATGGACGCACGGAAACAGGCCGGCTTGGGTGTAGCGGGACTTGCCGCGCCCGGTGCAGGCGTGCTCCTCTGGCTTTGGTTCAAAGGTGCGCTTCCGGCATTTTCCAGTACCATTACGACCCTGATTCCGTATCATGCCCGGCTTGGCCGTAAACCTTTCTCGTATCTTCTGACGCACAGCATGGCGGGGATAATGCCGCTGGTGGCTGCCTGGCTGATCCTGCTGCTGTGGCGGCGGCGGCGTCCGTCCCTCGAGCACTTGGAACTGGTGCTCGGTGCCGCGTTCGCGCTTATCGCCTATGCCGTTCAGGGCAAGGGCTACCCGTATCAGCGATATCCGTTGCTGGCGCTTCTGCTCCTCCTGATCAGCATGGAGATCATGCATGCGCTCTGTGCAGAGAGCGAAGGCGGCCGCAAGGCAGTCGCTTCCGTGGCCCTCGCCTATGCCTGCCTGGCAATGGCACCGCTTGCCGTCTGGCGTGTGCGTTCGTTCCGCGGAGACCAGCCGTTCAAAGAGGCCCTGGCCCGCGATCTTGCAAGGCTGCAAACCTCACGCGCGGCAGACGTGCAGTGCCTGGACACCTTCGGCGGCTGCATCAATACTCTGTACGACCTCCGCCTGGTTCAGAGCACGGGGTTCCTGTACGACTGTTATCTGTTCACCCCTGGACATGACGCAGCCGCGGAAGTGTACCGGCTGCGGTTCTGGGAGGCCTATCAACGCACGCAGCCGCGTCTGCTGGTGCTCACCAGCCAATACTGCTTCGGCCCGGACACTTTCGGCAAGGTGGATCACTGGCCGCTGTTGCGAGACGAGATCGGACACGCATACGTCCAGGCAGCCAGTTGGCAACCAACGCACCCGCAACACTGGTGGTCCCGCCAGGAGTGGCCGCCCGGCTACAGGATCTACATGCGAAAGTGACGAGATGCCGGGACACCCGCACCTGCGCTACGCAGGGCTTAGGGCGAGGTAGGGCGGCGTGTTGCGATCGATGGTGCGGAACTCCTCCGGCGTGAGAGGAAGCTGCCGGTATGCGGCGAGACACGTGACCGGTTTGAAATCGGTCCATGCTCCATCACAGCCGAACAGGATGCGCTCTATCCCAATCTGCCGGAGGCGTGCCGCGATCAGATCCTTTCTGCTTTGCCAGTTGCTGACAGCGATGTCGAAGTACACATGGGACATGCGCTCATCGTGCGCCGCAAGGGCGTTTGCAAAGACTGACAGCGCTTCGTCTGCTCCAGGGTCATCGAAATCTCCGCCGCCTGCCAGATGAGCGATCTGCACCATCACGTGTGGCGCATACGGCAGAATCTGCGTCAAGAAAAGGTTTGCCTCTCGCGTGCCATAGGGCCTGCGGTGATCAATATTCGCGTGCAGGTGGACAGTGACGGCCATCCCATGACGGTCAGCTGCCGCAAAAACCTTCTGGAGCGCACGCACATGTTCAGGATTATCCAGATCGACGTCCGAGTTGCCGAAGTGAAGCTTTAATCCAGTTCGGAGATATCCATTCCGCGAACAACGGTCGATCTCCGCGAGCGCGTAGTCTCGCAGCGGGTCCACACCGCAGAAGGCAATCAGCCGGCCGGGATATCGAGCTACCTGCGCCGCTGTCCAGTCATTTTCAGACTTCACCTTGCTGTACTCGTCTGCAATGGGCGCCCTGTTTGGATTTCCAAACTGATACGCCATGGAAAGGACCACTGCACGCTGGATGCCAGCCTGTCCATTTGTGCAATGAGATCGCGCGCTTCAAACGGCTTGGGCTGACCGATGATAGAAGCAACGGCGGGGCTGAGCAGGTGTTGATGGAAGTCGGTTGGCTGGTTGGACTGCGCGTACGCCATGGCCGCCGTAAACACAACCAGACACCATGACGTTCGCTGTAAGAACATGCGGCACAAAGGTCTACTCATCGGTCTGGTACCTTGTCCGCGTGTGGATTGGCTGCTGCCTCATCGGCCCGCTGCATCGTTAGCTGAACAGCTTTCTGCAGATCAGGCGAACGCATGAACTCCGGCAGGTGAGTAGGCCGTAGCAACTCCAGGTGGCTCGGAGCCGGTTTGAAATCCGGGAACTCACTCGCGAGGTCCTCCATCAGCAACCCGTGGGCAAGATGTTTCAGCAGGACTGTTTCCACCAGCATCTGCTCTTTGCCGAGATCGGGAGCTGCCATATGTGTTGGATCGGGATCACGCAAGGTGTACCGCAGAGCCTCCAAGAGCGCGGCGGCTTCCGCCTCGTGCGCCGCTTCAATGCGTTCCAGAAAGTCGTAGAGCTCGGCATCGCGCCGTATCTCCTCTGGTGGCATGAAGGAGAAGACACCAGTCTGCTGCGCTGTTTTCCAGACCGATTCCGTCATGTGAGCGTTTGCGCTGGTCCAGTTAAGAAACCCCGGCATGTCAGCCTGCTTTACTCCCGGATGCGACTTCACATAGTCAAGAACCATGAGATTATTCTCCAGCGTCGCAGCCTGCCGTCGAAGGTAAGCCGTGTTCGCGGCAAAGCGGCGGCGGTTTTCCTCGCGCTCGCGCTGCAAGGCATCACGGGTCTCCCGCACCTGATGGCGATGGTGAACGTCCTCCGCAATCGCCTCGAGCCCAAGCGCAATCAGCAGGCCTACCGTGATCGTCAGCAAATGAATTAGGAAATCGCGCCAGCCATGGACCGGTTCATGCGGCGGATGAACATCCAGCATCGGTCGCCTCTCCTCAGCGTGACGAGATGCTATCAGACGCGCTACCCTGCACTGTGACGGTCTGAGCGGCTTTTTGCTCACCGGGAAACGGCATAGGCAACCATGGCCATTACCTCTTCGCCCACAGCGGCAACCTACAACACGCGCACGCACACGGACTATCGCGCCATGGCGATTGCGACCACGTTGTTTTTTATGTGGGGCTTTCTCACCAGCCTGAATGACATTCTGATTCCGCATTTGAAGTCCATTTTCGCGCTGAGCAATGCGCAGGCCGCGTTGATCCAGTTTGCCTTCTTTGGCTCGTACTTTCTCTTTGCCATTCCGGGCGGCAAGCTGGTGGAGTACCGCGGCTACAAGCAGACCATGGTCATCGGCCTGCTGGTGGCGGCAGCCGGAGCGATCCTGTTTATTCCCGCCGCGCACCTTGCGTCGTACGCGCTGTTCCTGGGCGCGCTGGTTATCCTGGCCGCGGGCATTACCTTCCTGCAGGTGTCGGCCAATCCCTTTGTCACCAGCATTGGCCCGGGGCAGACCGCGTCCAGCCGCCTGAATCTTTCGCAGGCGTTCAACTCACTCGGGACCACCATTGCGCCCAAGCTGGGCGGCCTTTTCATCCTGAGCGCGGCGGCACCCCTCGCCCTCAACAAACTGCGAGCGCTGACCGCCCCCGAACTGCAGGCCTACCGCGCCGAGCAGGCCGGCACCGTGCAGACTCCCTACATCATCATCACTGCCATCCTTGTGGTGCTGGCGGCGCTGCTGGCACTGGTCAAACTGGACAGCCGCGAGCACTTGACCGTGGACCTGCGCCCTATCGCGGGTTTCGGCGGCAGCATCTGGAATCAGAAGTGGCTTCTGCTGGGCGCGGCTGGCATTTTCCTCTATGTCGGCGCGGAGGTCTCCATCGGCAGCTTTCTAATCGGCTACTTTGGCCGGCCGGAGATCGGCAACCTTTCCGCGGCTGCCGCCGCTACGTACGTAAGCTATTACTGGGCTGGCGCTATGGTGGGCCGCTTCATCGGTTCGGCCATCCTGACCAGGGTGCGTACGGGAACGCTGCTGGGCATCTGCGCCATGGCCGCCTGCCTGCTGGTGTTGGCCAGCATGTTCAGCACGGGCGGCGTGGCCATGTGGACGATCCTTGCCGTGGGCCTGTTCAACAGCATCATGTTTCCCAGCATCTTCACCCTCGGTCTGGCCGGTCTGGGCGAGCTGACCAGCAAAGGCTCCAGCCTGATGGTGCAGGCCATCGTCGGCGGCGCGCTGCTGCCGCTGCTCTATGGCAAGTTGGCCGACGGTATCGGTTACCAGCACGCCTTCATCGTGCCTGCGCTTTGCTACGTTTTCATTGCAGGCTACGGCTTCGCGTCTGTCCGGCGTCCGCTGCTCACCGATCCAATGGCAGGGCCGGTCGATCCGGTGTAGCCGGTCGATTACCATAGGAGGCGGCGCACCGCCTCACGGGGAGGTTTTGTTTGGCATTGCCGCAAGTCCAGATTGGCGACAACCTGCTCGACACGGCGCTGCTCGCCTCCGTGAGCGTCACTCAGCAGCTGAACCGCCACTGGACCTGCACCGTCATCTGCCGTAACACCCAGGACCAGCGCATCGCCACCGAGGACCTGATCGGCCAGCCCGTCGAAATCAAAACCGTCGACGAGCAGGGAACCGAACACCTCCACTTCTCCGGCTTCATCCACGATGTCGCGCTCCACTACGAAACTCACGGCAGCTTCGGCGCCACGCTGACCGCTATCAGCGACAGCTACAGCATGGACATCACGGCGCATAAGCAGTACTACACAGCCGGGACGCTGCAATCGCTCGCCGGAACCCTGGCCGGCCGCAGCGGACTCAGCATCGCGGTGAACGCGCCCGGCAGCAAGCCGCTGAACTACGTCCAGTACGGCGAAACCGACTTCTCCTTCCTCAACCGCGTCGTGGACGACTACGGTGCCTGGCTGCGGCCCACGCAGGGCGGCGTGGAGATCTTTGACAGCTTCCAGTCCGGCAGCGTGCTGCGGTGGAAGGATCACGATGGCCTGACGCACTTTGCCCTCAGCGCCCGCTGCGTGCCGCCCAGCGTCTCCGGCGCGCACTACGACCACCACGCCATGCAGTCGGCCACCTACACCAACCAGGTAAAGG
>CAXUBG010000023.1:24722-25094 GCA_964249285.1 uncultured Terriglobus sp.
CCATGCCATGGAATCCAACACCTTCCAGGCCCTCAGCAAGCCGCCGCAGTTTTACGACGGAGCCGGAACGTTTACCGCCGCCGCGCAGTCAGCGTCACAGCAGCTGCCGCCCGGCTTTGAGCCGCAGCGTGCCCGCGCCATGACGCTGGCGAACTACTCGGATCAGCTGGAAGCGGAGAGCGAGCGCGCCATGGGCAGCGCCGTCACGGGCCGCGGCGTGTCGCAATCGCAGCTGCTGAAGGCGGGGGACACGGTGCAGATCGAGGGTGTGCTGGACGCGGTGGGCACCTACGGCCTGATCGAGGTGGTCCACCGCTGGACGCCCGGCGGCTACGAGAACCAGTTCGTCTGCACGCCATGGAAGAACTACCG
>CAXUBG010000024.1:0-15738 GCA_964249285.1 uncultured Terriglobus sp.
TCCTGAAGGTGAACCCGTAACGCAAGGACCGACACAATCAGCCCGCCTGCGGCTAAGATGGCAATCAAGACACGAAGGAGACGCATACCCGTTTGACTCCCTCAACCGTGACTCGCTTCATCAACTTCATTGCCGGGCCGCCGGCACAATACCTGGGTTAGGCACGTATCGCTCGCTCGCGGAATGCATCTGAACAAAAAATTACATTGCATAAGGTGTTATGTCTTCAGGAAACACTGACTATCTTCGCTACAGCCCAGCGGTCGAGCAGCCCGCTTCCAATGAGCACGTCATCTTTGATGAGCTCT
Source organism: uncultured Terriglobus sp. (assembly GCA_964249285.1). GTDB lineage: Bacteria > Acidobacteriota > Terriglobia > Terriglobales > Acidobacteriaceae > Terriglobus. Next base: position 309 of record CAXUBG010000024.1, read on the forward strand.
CGCGCACCATGCAGCACATTACGCGCACCATGGCCAGCCGCTACCGTCACGCCTATCGTCCCGTGCACGCCAAGTCGCATGGCGTCCTGGTTGGCACACTGGAGGTCCTGGCCGGAGGACCGCCGGAGTTACGGCAAGGTTTGTTCGCCGAAATTCGTACCTATCCTGTCGTCCTGCGGTTTTCGACGAATCCCGGCGACATGTTGGCCGACAACGTCTCCAGCCCGCGGGGCCTGGCGCTGAAGGTGCTGAACGTGGACGGCGAGAAGGTCGCCAATCACGTTGGAACGACGCAGGATTTCGTCTGCATCAACGCAAACGCCTTCGCCGCGCCCGATCCCGAAGCTTTCCTGAAGCAAATCAAACAGTTTGACAAAGGGCTGGATGTGCCAGAGGGCGCGAAACACGCGATCTCGGTTGCCGCGCGCACTACGAATGCGGTCTTGAAGGCGGTGCATCTGCCGTCCGCCACACTGGAGGGCATCGGAGCTGCGGCGGTACACCCGCTGGGCGAAAGCTTCTCCACCGTGTCACCCCTCCGTTATGGCGACTACGTCGCAAAGATCGGCTTTGCTCCGGGAAGTAATAATTTGAAGGCCCTGACGGGCAAGGGCATTGACCTCGGCCAGGATTACAACGCCTTGGAAGAGGAGATCAAGCGCTTCTTCCGCCACGAGAGCGGCGTCTGGGATGTGAAGGTTCAGCTTGCACTTACTCCGCCTACGGGCACCGCGCTGGAAGAAGGCGATTTCCCCATCGAGAGAGCGGACAAGCCGTGGCCGGAGGACCAAAGCACCTGGCAAACCGTGGCCCGCATCACTGTTCCGGCGCAGATGTCCTACTCTGACGCGCGCCAACTCTTCGTGGATGAGCAGCTTTCTTTCTCGCCCTGGCACGCGCTAGCGGCGCATCAGCCGCTCGGCGGCATCATGCGGTCACGCCTGAAAGCTTACGAGGAGGCACGTAAGTACCGCGCCCAGCGCAACGCCCGCGAAATCGTTGAGCCGCGCAGCATCGACGAGATACCGGCTTGACTATGTGCGGGCGGCGAGTGCTTGCTCTACTGCCCGCAGCATAGCTTCCTCAGGCGCGGGCCTTCCCGTCCAAATCTCGAATTGGCGGACCCCCTGCGCCACGAACATTTCCGCTCCCGGGATGGTCGCAATGTGTTTGGCCGCAGCCATGCGCATCAGCGGTGTTTGTACGGGGTTGTACACCAGGTCGAAAAATAGGGCGCAATCCATCTCGTTCTCAAGGATTGGTGCCGAGCTCTCCTTGCCGCGCATACCGTACGGCGTGCTGTTGATGATGATGTCGAAGTGTGATGTTTGCAGTGTCTCCCTTGGCTGCACCTGCGCACCGGCCTCACGCGCCAGCGCTTTCGCGCGGTTGACAGTACGATTCAGCAGGAAGACCTCCGCGCCTGCATCCCGCAAACCGAAGACAGCGGCCCGCGCCGCGCCGCCGGCACCCAGCACGAGCACGCGCTTGCCTCGCAGAGTCAACCGGCGCTCCAACGGCCCTGTGATGCCCTTTCTATCGGTGTTGAACCCCTTCCACGAGCCGTCAGCACGCCGCATCAGTGTGTTGCAACCGTCCATTTGATCCACAGCCGGGTCTTTGTGCGAGACCAGCGGCAGAACTGCCTCCTTCAGCGGCATCGTGATGCTGAGACCGCGGATGCCAAGCCGCTCGATGACCTCCTGTAACTCGTCCGCACTCGCGGTCTCCAGCGGCAGGTACACGGCATCCATCCCTTCCGCGGCAAACGCGGTGTTGTGCATCAGCGGGGAGAGAGATGCGCCGATGGGCTCACCCGCCACGGCATAGATTGCGGTGCTCGCGGTGATGCTCTCAATCCGGTACAGATCGCGCAATGCGTGGACCGCAATTTGCCCTGGAGCAGTCTCCGAACCGCTATCCGGCGCGGCAAAGGTGAAGGCCGATCCGAAGCGCAATCCCAACACCCGCGTCAGCACGCCTTTCTGCCCCATGCTCATGGCGATCAGCCGCCCGTCTTCGCCATGCCGCTCCAGCAGGTCAATGATGCGCAGGGCATCACGCAGCGACTGCGCGGTTGGCACAATTTTGGCAAAGTCCGGGGCAAAGCGTCCGATGCGGTCCCGCACCGCTTCCAAATCCGGCGTCGCGGAGAAGTCGTGCCAGCTGCCGATAACGGCCGCACCCGCCGCGCGCATCTGTCGCAGGACATCCGGGCCAAGTTCCTCCGCCGTTTCAACTTCGATGTCCACAAGACGGCAGCCACTTCGCGCGGCTCCCAGCAGGAGGTCAACCTGCTGGCTTGCGGTGCCGTCGAAGCTGCCTCCGAAACGCGTCCGGCGGCATGTTGCAATCGCCACGGCTTCCCGGTGTTCAGCCAAAAAGCTGATAATTCCCGGCAGCGCATCTCGCGGGTCAGCCACTGAATCAAGGCGGAACTCAAAGAAGCGCGACCGGGACAACGAGCGCTCAGCGTCCGCCAGCATTGCCGCTCCCGAGAGCGCGACGCAAACCTGTCCCGCACGGTCTCGCAGATCCTCGGGCTTCAGCGGGACGGGAGCGTGGTCCATACCGTACATGCTACCCGCCGCGATCACCTGGCCGAAGCGATGGCGCGAGCCGGAGCGAACACGGTGAGCACGGCGTACGCACGGCAGGCACGGCATATGTACGCCGCTCACACACGCATTATCCGCGTCGCGGTGAAACCGCCGCGTGCACCGTGATCCGCGGTGAATGGCAATCTCGGCGGGCCAAAGCCGGGCGGAAGTCTGCTATTCTCCGTCTGAAGAAACGAACGGAGCAGGTGCGATGGCAAAGGGCGTCAACAAGGTATTGCTGCTTGGCAATGCAGGGAAAGACCCGGAGATTAAAGCGACGACGGGCGGAAAAGTAATTGCAACGCTCACCCTCGCGACAGCAGACCGTACGAAAGATCAAACAGGAAACTGGGTCGACAAGACCGACTGGCACAACCTCGTTTTTTTCGACCGGACCGCAGAAATCGTCCGCGATTATGTCAAGAAGGGTTCTCAGATTTTCGTCGAAGGCAAAATCCAGACACGGTCCTACGACGACAAAGCCTCAGGGCAGAAAAAGTTTTTTACCGAAATTATCGTGCGCGAACTGACCTTGCTGGGCGGACGCGGGAACAGTGAAGGCGGTGGGGGCCAGTACTCCGGCGGATCGCAGGGCGGCTACACCAGCCGCAGCAGCGCGTCCAGCACTGCCAGCTTCGACCAGCGCACGCCCCCGGCGGATGACTACGCCAACGAGGGCATCACGGACGACGACATTCCCTTCTAGCCGTGACCTGGCTCTACATTCTTGGGGGACTTGCGCTGGGCGTTGGCGTGGGAGCCGTGTCCGGTCTCATCGGCTTGGGCGGTGGCATCGTGCTCATCCCCGCGCTGACCATTTTCTACGGCATGTCGCAGAAACGCGCGCAGGGAACATCACTTGGAACGCTGCTGCTGCCAGTGGGTATTCTTGCGTTCTGGTCGTACTACAGGGCGGGCGAAGTGGAACTGAAGCTTGCCCTTCTGATCGCGATTGGCTTCACCGCTGGCGGCTGGCTGGGAGGGCATTGGGCGCAGCACCTTTCCGAGGCGGTCCTGCGGCGCAGCTTTGCTGTCCTGCTTGTACTTCTGGCGCTCAAGCTCGGCCTGCAACGCTAACCAGCGGCGGTACACTGGATATTATGATGGATGAGCAGACCTTCCGCCATGAGGCTGACCGCGCGCTGGAGCAGTTGAAGCAGCGCCTGATCGATGCGGAAGAGAATGGCGGCTTCGAGGTGGAGGAGAACAGCGGCGTGCTGAACGTCGTCTTTGACTCACCTGCTTCCAAGTTCGTCTTTACGCCAAATACTCCTGTCCGGCAGATCTGGATTTCCGCACTCTCCACGAGTTTTAAGCTGGATTGGGACGATACGAAGGCACTTTTCACGCTGGCAAAGAGCGGCGAATCGCTGGAAGCCCTGACGGGACGCCTCCTGCGCGAACACACGGGCGACTACACCATCGCGCTGTCCTGAAGCCCTATCCGGCCATGCCGATGGCGGCCATCATCCGGCCGGTAAATCCCTGTTCCGCCCGATGCGAGAAGAAGCGGTCAGCACGCGCCGCGGTGTCGTCGCCGGTTAGGGTAATGTTTCCCGCGGGCACACCAGCATCAAGCAGTTGGCGGCGGTTTGCCTCCCAAAGGTCCAGGTGCAGTTGCGGTCCGATGGGTGAGTGCCCTGGCGCGCGTGCCGTCATAAAGAGGAGAGGGTACTTCTCGCGAATGGGATCGGAATCGTATACGTCGTGGAACAGGTCATCCGCATACCTGAAGCGGGAGGTGAACTGGTGCCGCACCTCCTCGCCTACGGAGTAGCTTTGCGGCCCGATGGATGGGCCGATCGCGGCGATTACTTCCTCCGGAGACGTGCCGTACAGCAGGCGCATCGTCCCAACGCCGCGCTCCACGATGCGTGCCAGCGTACCACGCCAGCCCGCATGAAACGCCGCAACGGCGCGGCGTACCGGATCGAACAGCAGAACGGGAACACAGTCAGCAACCTGAACCGTCAAGAGTACACCCGGCAGGTTCGTCATCACGGCATCGCCCCGCATCGTGCCAGGCTGCAGGAAATCTGCTGCCGCCTGTTCCGCATTGCAGACGACGCGGACCACCGGCGTATGGCGCTGCTGTAACACGGCGAAGCGTTGCAACGTGTCCGCACGCAGTGCACGCAAAAACAATTGCCGGTTCCTGCGCACGCCGTCCGGATCATCGTGTCTGGTAAAGCCCAGGTTGAGATCGCCGCTGCCCTCCGGCAGGCCGGGCCGGTAGCACCGCGAGACACCTCCGGCGCGTGTTGAGAACCCGTGCAGGAGCGACTCGGCGCACGCAAGCGCGGGAACTCGGATCAACTCCGGTGATGCCTGCGCAGCGGCGGGATGCGGAAACGGCTGCTTCAGTACGCGTTCGCCACCGCGCCACGCACCGGATCGCGACGCTCGAGAACCATGCCGCAGGCCGACGCCTGACAGGATGTCGTCCACGGCGGCAATCGCCTCGGGACTCTCCAGGTTGGTGTCCCTCTCTCTGCTGCTCACCCGTTCAGTTTAGCGGCGCGGCGTTACAGGCGTTCGCCGATGGGGATGTACGGCGCCGGATAGGCTGGTCCGGTGTAGTCAGCGCGCGGCCGGATCAGACGGTTGTTGTCGTGCTGCTCGATGACATGCGCAGCCCATCCGGCGATGCGGCTTACCGCGAAGATGGGAGTGAACAGGTCCATGTCGATACCGAGCGTCGTGTATGTCGAGGCCGAATAGAAGTCGACGTTCGCGTTCAGCTTCTTCTCGTTCTTGACAAACGCTTCGATCTTCTCGGACATCTCGTACCAACGTGCGTTCCCCGCCGCCGTACCCAGGTCCTTGGACATGCGGCGGAGATGTGTCGCACGCGGGTCTTCCGTCTTGTACACACGATGACCGAAGCCGGATACTTTCACCTTGCGTGCTAGCAGGTCGCGCACATACTCCACAGGGTCCGCCCCGGCCGCAGCCACCTCGTAGAGCAGCTTCATCACTGCTTCGTTCGCGCCGCCATGCAGCGGGCCCTTGAGGGCTCCAATGGCACCGGTGATGGCGGAATGCACATCAGACAGCGTGGCCGCAATCACGCGCGCGGCAAAGGTTGACGCATTCAATTCGTGATCGGCATGGAGTACCAGAGCAACGTCAAAGGCGCGTTCGGCCTCGGCAATCGGCTTTTCACCCGTTAACATCCACAGGAAGTTACCCGCGTGGCTCAGGCCCGCATCCGGCACCACAAGCTCGCGCCCTTTGCGCAGGCGGTCAAACGCGGCAACCACCATGGCGATCTGCGAGGTCAGGCGCACGCATTTGCGCACATTTGCTTCGTGCGTGCTGTCCGCTCCGTCCGGATCCGTCATACCCAGAAGACTCACCGTGGTGCGCAGCACTTCCATCGGCGAGGCATCGGCTGGCAGCGTCTTGAGAAACGCGATCACGCGCGCATCCAAGGTGCGCGCCGATGCCAGTTCTGACGAAAACTGCGTCAGTTCCCGTTGCGTGGGCAGCGTGCCAAACCAAAGCAGGTAAGTGCACTCCTCAAAGCTGGACCTGGCCGCAAGCTCGTGGATATCAATGCCGCGGTAGGACAGCACACCCGCGTCCCCGTCAATCCAGCAAATGCCGGAGGTGGTGGCAACGACTCCTTCAAGCCCGCGGGGGGCAACAGCCTGCGACATGTATGACGTTCTCCGTTAGGTTTACGCATTACTATAAAGCGCGGTTATACGCACTCGCGTGTGCGGTTGTCATCCCCGGCCCTTGAATACCGTGTTCCGGGGCGCAAGCCGCCGCTGCGAAACGGTGCGGGTCGAACGCGGACAGATCAGCGTCCGGTACCTCACCAAGAAGCACCTGCGTCATCACCCGGGCCGTGGCTGGCGCCAGCAGCACACCATTGCGGAAGTGTCCTGCCGCCACAAACGTCCGCTCGCCCGTCGCGCCCAGAAACGGCAGGTGATCCGGCGTATCCGGCCGCAAGCCAGCCCAAGTCTCCAGGATGGCGGCGTCCGCAAGAGGCGGGACCAGGGACGAAGCGCGTTGCCGCAAGGCATTGACATCGTCATCGTGCACCGCAGTGTCAAATCCCGCGTCTTCCACCGTCGCGCCAATCACCACCGACCCATCCAGGCGCGGAACCATGTACACATCGTCTGTCCGCACAACGACAGAGCCCTTACCCGCAACAGCCAGGACACCCGGCGCGTGAACCCGCATCATCTGTCCCTTCGCCGGACGCGTTCGCCCCACGCTCCACGCACCCGTGCAGTCCAGGTACGCACCGCACGCCACCGATTCCCGCGGGGTATGAACCAGCGCACTCCTGGACGAGGAGCGGACACTTTCGACGGAGGTATTCTCCCGCAGGGTGATGGTTGAAGTCTGCGCAGCGCCCAGGGCTGCGGAAGCGAGCTTACGCGGGTCCAGACTCTGTTCGCGCCTGAAGTGAAAGCCTGTGCCCGCGAAACCGGAGACTTTGTTCCACGATTCGACGCGCGGATCGATCCGGGATGGATCGCGTTCCAGCACCCATTCCGTCTCGATGGGCACATCCATGCCGCTTTGCCTGCGTACGGCATCCAGGAACGCAGGGTAGAGCATCAGGCTGAGTTCAGACAGCGGACCGAGCGCCGCCGGGTTCCCCGGATCATGGGCCGCCAGCATACCCGCGGCGGCCCACGATGCCTCCCGCGCCGCATGGCCGCGCTCCAGCACGGTCACGTGCAGTCCGCGCCGCTCGCACTCCAGCGCACAGGCCAACCCCACCAGACCCGCACCCGCAATCACCACATCCGGCAGCGGCATCTGTCCATTGTATGGTTCAGACCGGCGTTGTGAGACCTGGCGGCAACCGGTACGCTCAGTCAGAACGCCATTGCGCAACACTGACGCCCGGCATGGACGGCCGTGCTCTTGCCGTGAAGGATGCGCGTCTCACATGAGGATCGTATGAACGAAGCCACACCTGCTCCTGTTTACGCCGAATCCAAAGCCTACACGGCTCTGCTGCCATTCGCGGTCGCGCTGGCACTGCTCTGCGCTCTTGGTGCGCTTGTCTGGGCGGGTGTGCTGCAGAACCGCCTGTCGCACGCCGAAGCGCAGCGTGCCGCGATGGACACGGCCTGGCAGCAACGTCTCGCCGCGTCTGACGCCCGCTCCCGGGCTGCGTCGGATGCGCTTGGGAAGCGTCTCGGACTGACGCAAACGCAGATGGACGCACGCGCCCAGGCCATCCTGGCCCGGCAGCAGGCCGACACCGCGCGCCTGTCGACCTCGCAGAAGGAAGCCGAGCAGCGGCTTGATGCGGATGTTTCCTCCGTCAAAACGGACGTTGGCAGCGTGCGAACGGACGTTGGCGGCGTAAAGACCGATTTGGGTGCGACCAAGGCCGACCTGGCCGATACCAAATCGCAACTGCAGCGGACCGTCGGCGACGCGGGCGTAATGAGCGGCCTGATCGCGCGCAACCACGACGAGCTTGAGCAGCTGAAACACCGCGGCGACCGCACGTACTACGAATTCAACCTGCAGAAGAACGCACAGCCCACGCTGTTGTCCTCCATCAAGCTGCAACTGAAAAAGGCGGACGCGAAGAAAGGCCGGTACACGCTCAGCGTCAACGCCGACGACCGCCTTATCGAAAAAAAAGACAAGACCGTGGATGAGCCGGTGCAGTTCTACAGCGGCAAGACTCCTGCCCTGTTTGAGATTGTCGTGAACACCGTAACCAAGAACAATGTCGCAGGGTACCTGTCGGTGCCGAAAGGTTCGTAGACGGATACTCTGGAACGCACGCGATGCTACCCTGAAATGGAAGAGGCGGCTATGACCAATTTGCAATTGCTTTTAACGATCGGCATACCAAGTGTTCTGGTCGTGCTCGGATGGATGCACCAAAACACTCGCATCAGCGATCTACGGTCAGATGTGAAGTCGGATATTTCGTCGCTCCGCGCGGAACTGAAGAGCGAAGTGTCCTCGCTTCGTACCGAAATGAATAAAGGCTTCGGAGCAATCAACGAGCAGTTTATGCATTTCCACAACGTCACGGGCAGGCTTGAAGGCCGGGTGGACGAGATCGCAAAGCGCTAAGTGAGCTAGCCCGGCTTACTTCTGCAGCCTCATCGTCAACGGATCCTGGTGGTAGAACTTGACCGTCACATCCGCGGATTTGCGTCTGTCCCACACACTTTGCGGCACATTGTAGGACAGCACCACATAGCCGTGTGCGGCCGTTCCCTTCGGCACCGTGCTCTCCGCCAACAGCGGCGTTGAGCCTGTCGTATCCACCGCTGTCTTCAATTTGGGAAACATCAGCATCAGGCGCGGCAAGTTGGCGTTGCTGATTACATTGGCCTCCATTACCGTGCCATCGTCCATGGTGAAGCTGCCCTCGAAGCCGCTTAGAAACAGTGGCACCTCTGCATGATCGTCCAGTGTAATGTCCGTGGCGACGTATAACTCATCCTCAGACTGGTCCGGTGCTCCCACGATTCCGGTGGCGGCTCGCTTGTAGTCCACGTGCACCGGGTACAGTGTCACGCGGCTGACCGAGCCAGTGACAGACGGCCGCAGATAGATCCGCGCGAACCATGCGGCAAGCAATGCGAGCACGAGCAGTGCAAGAACAACCGGCAGCAGCATGGAGCGCTGCTTTGTTCCGCTCGCGAATGTGATGTCAGCCATGCACCTATGCTCCCACAGCCACAGGACGCGCCCGCAACGCAGACAGAAACGCACCGGCGTCCAACGTGTTTAGCACGTCCGCGGCCGTAAGCCATGCGCGCCGAAGCTGCGTAATGCCAAACCGCATCTTGTCCAGGTCCTCCAAGCTGTGTGCGTCGGTGTTGACGCTGATCCTGCATCCCAGGGCCTTCGCCTTCCGCAGGTTCAGGTCACTCAGATCAGCGCGCGCGGGCGATGCGTTATGCTCGACCGCGACACCAAGTTCCGCGCAGCGTTTCAGGACCGATTCAAGGTCATACTCGTATGGGTCGCGGCGCAGCACCTTGCGTCCCGTGGGGTGGCCCAGGATGCGCAGGTATGGATTCTCAAGCGCCCGCAGCAGACGCGCGGTCATCTCCTCAGCCGGGATTCTGAAGTGCGAGTGGACGCTACCGATCACCACGTCCATCTGTTCCAGCGTTTCGTCACTCAGGTCCAGCGCGCCGTCCTGAAGGATGTCGACCTCGATCCCGGCAAACACACGAATGCGGCCTTCCATCGCCTCACTAACCAGGCGAATCTGCCGCACATGCTCCTGCGCTCGCGCGTCATCCAAGCCGTTCGTCATGGCGAGATTCTTGGAGTGGTCGGTGATCGCGATGTACTGGAGTCCTCGCCGTGCCGCCGCTTCGGCCATGTCGCGGATCGTCTCGCGTCCATCGGTGGCGACCGTGTGCATGTGCACGTCACCGCGGATGTCCGCGAGCGTGATCAGATCCGGCAGCGTGCCCGCTTCGGCCGCGTCCAGTTCGCTGCAGTTCTCCCGCAGTTCGGGTGGAATGTACTGCATCCCGAGCGCGGCGTAAATCTCTGCTTCTGACGCCGCAGCCACAATTGCGGCTTCGCCCGCTTCAGGATTCATGCGCGCCAGCGCATATTCGCTCAACGTGTAGCCGCGCCGGAGCGCTTTTTGCCGCAGCAGCACATTGTGCATCTTGGAGCCGGTGAAGTATTGCATCGCGGCGCCATAGCTGGCCCGCGGCAGAAGACGCACATCCACCTGCAAATGATTGCGCAGCGTGAAGCTCACTTTGTTCTGGCCTTTCGCCAGCAGCGTGTCGATAAGGGGGAGCGAAGCGACATGCTCCACGGCGGCGCTGACCACCTCCGGTTCACACGCGGGGCCTGTCACCAGCAGATCCAGGTCGCCCACGGTCTCGCGTCCACGGCGGAGTGAGCCGGCGGGTGTGATCGTGTCAACGCCCGGAAACTCGCGGATCAGCGCCGCGAGTTTCTCTACAATTTCCTCTACGTGATCAATGCGGAAGCGTCCCGTGTTCTTGCGGTGATCCTCGATTCCCTTCAGAATCTTTTCCACCTGCTTCTGGCCGAAGCGCGGCAGTGCGTTGAGGTGGCCCGCTTTGGCGGCAGCCTCCAGTTCGTCCATGTTTGAGACTTGGAGCGCGCTCCACAGCAGCGCCACTGTCTTCGGTCCCATGCTGGGCAGCCGGAGCAGTTCCAGCATGGAAGGCCGGTACCTGGTCAGCAGATCGTCGCGCAGCGGCATGGACCCGGTCCGCACCAGGTCCACGATATTGGCCGCCATGCCCTTCCCGATGCCACCGATGGCGGTCAACCGCTTGGGGTCGTCGATCAGTGCCGCGAGCGGCTCCGTCTGCTGCTCTACGGCTTCCGCCGCGCGCCGGTAGCTGCGGATACGGAAGGGATCCGCAGCGTCAATCTCCAGCAACGCGGCTGTTTCATCCAGCAGGCGCGCGAGTGTGATGTTGTCCATACCCTATGGACTGCCCGCGGCGCTGGCGGGATGCTCCCGCCGTGAGGCTGCGGATTACGCGGCCAGAATCACCTGATCAGCCTGTGGACCCTTTGCGCCCTGTATCACGTCAAACTCCACCGGGTCGCCCTCTTTCAGGCTTTTGTAGCCGTCCAGCTGGATGGAGCTGTAATGGACAAACACATCCGGGCCGCCGTCCTCACGTCCCAGGAAACCATAGCCCTTCGCATTGTTGAACCACTTCACTGTGCCCTTGTACTGTGCCACGCGTTCTCACCCACATGCCACCATCACGATCATCGTTCTCGCCGGACTATCCACGGCGAGGATGGTATTGGGTAGACGTCCGTCTGGCAGCTACGCGAGTACGGAAAACCCATGGCTGCCATGCCAGTTCCATTTCGGATTTCACGATGTCAAAGATTGGGTGCCTCGTATCAGCATCACGTTGACGTTTGCGGGTTGGACGCTGCGTCGCGCCGCCGCTGGGCGTACACCATGACGCCAACGATCGTCTTGCCGTCGTGGATCTGGTTAGCCGCCGCCATCTGCACCAGTTGCGACAACGGCAGCAGCCGCACCTCAATCCGCTCATCCTCTTCCGGCTCTGCCTTCCCGGCGATGATACCGGTGGCGAGATAGATCTCCATCCACTCGCCGACAAAGCCCGGACTGGCAAAATACCGCACCAGCCGCGTCCATTTCTTCGCACGGTAGCCGGTCTCCTCGATCAGCTCGCGCTTGGCGGCTGCCAGCACGTTCTCGCCAGGTTCCACGCGTCCGGCCGGCAGTTCCAGCAGGTACTGGTCCGCGGCATGGCGAAACTGCCGCTCCACGATGACCAGCGGATCCTCCGGGTTCGTCGTCTCATCCACGGCCAGCACGACAACCGAGCCGTTATGCCGGACCACATCGCGAGTGGCCTCAACGCCATTCGGTTCGCGCACATGGTCGGTGTACACGCTGAAGATCTTCCCCTGGTAGGCGAGTTTGGAGTCAAGCACCAGCGCCTTGTTCCGCGGCAAACGCGGCGCTTCCACTGGCACCGCCGGCAATTCCACGGATCCGCCCACAGGTGCGGGCCTGGCGTGCTTCTTTTCTACTGTCTTCTTTGCCGCAGTGCTCTTCGCCGATGAAGAGCCGGTCAATGCGCGCTTGGTCATACCAGTGACGGTATCAAACCTGCATCCTACTCTGCGGGGCCGCATCCTATAGCGCGTCACACCAGCAAACGAAAAGCTTTCCGCCATGGACGCAGAGTGCTATCCCATTACGGTTCTTCCGCACCTCTCGCGTCTCTTTCGCGAGTACACGGAATTACGCACCGCCGGGCCTGACGCACCTGTCCGCCGTTTTTACGCGACCAGCCCGTACGAGGACGATTGGAAACAAGGCACCACTCCCTCGCTGCAGCCAGATCGCGGTGTGCTGGCCGCGCAGTTGTCCGCGCAGAATCGCGCGTTCGGTGCCGACAAGACCACGTTTGCCAACATCGAGAAGCTGCGCGGGGGAGCGCGAGTCGTCGTCACCGGCCAACAGGTGGGACTGTTTGGCGGGCCGCTCCTCACGCTGCTGAAGGCTGCTACTGCGATCCGCAAGGCGCAGGCAGCCACCGCGGCGGGCATTCCGCACGTTCCCGTTTTCTGGATGGCGACAGAAGACCACGACCTGGACGAAGTCAATCAGGTGACGCTTTCGGGTAAGAGCGACGTGGTGATGCTCAAATCCAGTTTCCCTGGCCATCGCCAGCAGCCCGTGGGCGATCTCCTTTTGGGCGAAGCAATTACGCCGGTTCTGGATGCGGTCGAGGAGTTGTTGGGCTTCGCTCCCATCACCGAAACGCTCCGCGCGTGTTACGCCCCGGAGAACACGCTTGCCCTGGCATTCGCCAAGCTGCTCAGTTCCATCTTCCGCGAGCACGGCCTCATCGTCCTGGATGCGAGCACCCGCGCCTTTCACCAGATGGGTGACCCCGTCCTTCGCTACGCGATCGAACACGCGGACGACCTGCAGGCCGCGCTGCTGCACCGCACCCGCGAGCTGGAACAGGCCGGATACGCCGCACAGGTGCTGGTCAGTCCTGACAACAGCCTGCTCTTCTTGATCGATGAGCACGGCCAGCGTTTACCGTTGAAGCGCAGTCACGGCCTATGGAAAGCAGGTGCCGTCACGTACAGCACGGATGACTTGCTCGCGCTCCTCGGCAGTGCGCCCGAGCGCCTTAGCCCCAACGCTCTGCTTCGCCCCGTTCTTCAGGACAGCATCCTGCCCACCTCCGCCTACGTAGGCGGACCGGCCGAGATCGCCTACTTTGCGCAATGCCAGCCGCTGTACGAGCGCATCCTGCACACGGTCACGCCCATCCTGCCGCGCCTTTCCGCGACGCTGATTCCAGCAAAGATCCGGGCTGTGATGGATCAGCACGAACTTGCGCTGCGCGACGCCATGACCACGGCCGGCGATCTTGCGCAACGTCTCGCCGCGCGCGCCATGCCACTGGAAGGCAAGCGAACGATTGCCGCCGCCGGCAACGCGCTGGACGCGGAACTCAACCAGGTGCAGCACTGGATGGAAGCGATGGACGGCAATCTGGGCCGCTCCGCCGGGGTAGCCGCGAACAAAATGCGCTACCAGATGAACCGCCTGCGCCGACTGGCTGCGAACTGGCAACTCGAGCGCGAGACCTACCTCGGCAAACATGCCGCGGCCGTCACCCGCACGCTGTACCCGGACCAGCACGTGCAGGAGCGCCTGCTTGCCGGGGTGCAACTTCTCGCGATGACCGACATTGACCTGCCCACGCTCCTCATCGCCAATGCCGACCAGGAATGCCCCGGACACCGCGTCTTCGACATCTAGGTCCTGAACCGATGCGGCCGCGTCTTCGAGCCGGACGCAATCAGCCCGTGCTCCGGTCGTAATGATGCATTACTTTGCGGTTTGCGCGCGGTCCCACATGATGATTTGCTTCAGCGTCTCGTAGGGCACTCCGCCCAGCGGCATCAGGTGTCCATTCACGGCGATCATCGGCGTCTGATCCACGCCGGTCTTCTCTGCCAGCGCAATCTGCGCCTCCACCTTCGTTTTAGCCGCTGGCGTCGCGGCACACGCAGCAACCGGCGCGGGTGACGCACCAGCTGCCGTGACCGCGTTGTCCAGCGTCTGCTGCGCAAGCTGCGGCGTCAGCGACTCCTGATGCGCGAAGACCTCATGCGCATAGGTAAAAAACGCCGCATCACCCTTCGCCGCCGCCACGCAGTTGCCATACGCCGCCGACTGAAACGCATACGGATGAATCTCCGTCAGCGGATAGTTCTGGTAGACGATGCGTGCGTCCGGGAAATCGCGGCGAATATGGTCCATCGTCGGCTCGGCCTCCTTGCAATGCGGACACTGCAAATCCGAGAACTCCACGATGAGGAACTTCTTGGACGCGCTGCCCTCGGCGGGACCATTCACTTGCTCGGCCAGCATCTTCGCGGTCGCGTCAAACGGATGCGGTCCAAAGGCAAACACGGTATCCGCAATGGCGTAGTGACCGTCCGGCGTGACAAAAAAGCGCACGGACTCCACCTTGTTGCCCTGGCTTTTGTCCGCGACAAAGATCGTCACCTTGCTCACACCCGGTGCCTGCGTCTTCTGGATGGCTTCCACCCGCCACGACCGGTTCGCGTCATAGCCCCAGATCGCCTTCAGAAACGCATCCACATCCGCCACCGACGGCGACGACGTATCGAAAAACTTCGGGTTCGCCGGTGGAAATGGATCAGCAGGCACTGCTTGTACCGCATTGAAAGACGCTGGAGCAGCAGGCGTAGTTCCCGTCGTCTGCGCACCCGCGCCAAGCAAACCAAACGCCATCAACGCCGTGGCGAGAATCTGAATCAATCGCATCGTCCTTCTATCTTCGCATTGGACGAGTAAGTAGACTTACACCATGGCACAATGATTGTGGGCCTATTACATGGGATCGCAGAGAGCACACATCGTTCTTCCACAAGACCTTGTTCAGGAGATCGACTCCGTGGTCGGCCCTCGCGGACGAAGCGCCTTTCTGGTGGAAACTGCACGCGCCGAGTTAAAGCGACGCCGTCTCCTGCAGTTCCTTGGAAGCAGTGAACCCGCATGGCATGACCATAATCATCCGGAACTGAGCGGCGGAACCGCAGCTTGGGTGAAATCCATCCGCAAACAGAGTGAAGCGCGTGTTCCTGTGCACGATAGGTCGGTCGAGTGACTCTCCTGCTGGACACCACTGTACTGATTGATGTGCTTCGAGTACGAAACGGCAGGCGCGAACTCTTACGCAATTTGGCCCTAGCCAAGTATGCACCAGCAGTCACCGGTGCAAACATGCGATGCACGGCGGTAGACCCGGCACATACAC
>CAXUBG010000024.1:15748-24236 GCA_964249285.1 uncultured Terriglobus sp.
CACATACACCGGTCATTTAGCTCACCCGCGCACTTTAGCAGCCAGCGGAAACCGGCGTCCTGTCCCGAAGCTTTTGGCCGTTACCTTCAGCACTGGCGCGGCCTGCTGGCGCTTGTACTCGCTGCGTTCGACCAACCGCAGCCCCTGCTCTACGAACACCAGAGCAACGCCCTGGGAGACCGCAATCTGCTGTGCCGATTCGTAGCGCTCCACATATGCCTGCAGTATCGGATCGAGCACCTCGTAGGGCGGCAGCGAGTCGGTGTCCATCTGGCCGGGACGCAGCTCTGCCGACGGTGGCTTGGTGATGGTGTTATGCGGAATGACCTCACGTTCGCGGTTGGCATACCGCGCGAGCTCATACACACGCGTCTTCCACACATCGCCGATCACGGCCAGCGCGCCCACCATATCGCCATACAGGGTGCAGTAGCCGGTCGCCATCTCGCTTTTGTTGCCGGTGGTCAGAACCAGCGCGCCAGTCTTATTTGAAAGCGCCATCAGCAGAGCGCCGCGCGTCCGCGACTGCAAATTTTCTTCCGCCAAACCAAATGGCGTCCCGGCAAACATTGGCTGCAGCGCACCCGACAGCGCGGCAACGCTGTTATGAATGGTAATCACCTCAAAGGCAATCCCCAGCCGCTGCGCCAGATCGCGCGCATCCTTCACGGATCCGGTCGATGAAAACTCGCTGGGCAGCCCGATGCCGGTAACATTTTCCGCGCCGAGTGCCTCCACGGCGATCGCCGCCACGACGGCCGAGTCAATCCCGCCACTCAATCCGATCAGAGCCTTGGAAAATCCGCATTTACGAACGTAATCGCGCACGCCCAGAACAAGCGCATTCCAGGCGGCTTCCGTGCCGTCTTGTGTGTGCCGGGGCGATGTCGTTACGGTGAGCTTCTCCGTGTCTAGCAGAAGAAAATCTTCACGGAAACTGGCTGCCGTGGCCAACATCGCGCCATCCACGCCCACCGCGAAGGAACCGCCATCGAAGATCAGGCTGTCGTTCCCGCCCACCTGGGCCGCCATCACCGCGGGGATGCCATGCCGCTGCGCCAACGCTCCCATCATGCCGCGACGCACCTGCTGCTTGCCTTCCCAGTACGGCGACGCGGAGATGTTGACCAGCAAGGTGGGCTTGCGCCCGTGGAGCCGCTGGGCCATCAGCTTTTCCACGGGATCATTGCTGTAGAAGCGCTCCGGCCAGAAGTCTTTATCGTTCCACGCATCCTCGCAGATGGTAATGGCGAGCACCTCATCTTTCAGCACCACAAGTGCCTGCGATTCTGCTGGTTGGAAATAGCGTTGCTCGTCAAACACGTCGTAGAAGGGAAGCAGCATCTTCGTCTGGATAAACTGAACCGAGCCATCGTTGCAGAGGACAGCGACGTTGCGGGCGCGCTTGCCGGGCAGCACCTGAGAGCGCATCACGGTGCCGCAAAGGATCGCGGGCATGTGCGGCTGTGCGGTCGCCGAAGCGATTCTTTGGAGACACTCTTCCGCACGCAGCAGGAAGTTCTCGTCTTCAATCAAGTCCTGTGGCGGATACCCGGGAATCGCCAATTCCGGGTAAATGGCTAGATCTGCGCCATGCTGCCCCGCCGTTGCGGCCGTCTTCAGGATGCGTTCCGTGTTGCCGGCGAAGTCACCAACCGTGGGATTCAGCTGAAAGGCGGCTATCTTCACAGAGCCATTCTACCGGCGGCGTATCCGGAACTAAGCGCCGGTACCGCCGAGCACAACGCTGACCGTGCGAATCAGAATCTTTAGATCCAGCCAGATATTCCAGTTCTCAACGTATGCCGTGTCCAGGGAGATGTAACTGTCGAATGACGGATCCTGCCGTGCCTCCACCTGCCACAGACCGGTGATGCCTGGCAGTACATCCAACCGCCGGAGGTGCGCCAGATCATACCGCTCCACCTCCGACGCGATGGGCGGCCGCGGGCCGACCAGGCTCATTTCTCCTCGCACCACATTGATGAGCTGCAGCAACTCATCCAGGGAATACTTGCGGAGAAAGCGGCCGACGCGGGTGACGCGGGGATCGTTCGACAGCTTGAACAAGATGCCATCGCGCTCGTTCCTGTGGGCAAGCTGCGCCTTGAGAGCGTCGGCGTTGGTGACCATGGTGCGGAACTTATAGCAGCTGAATGTCCGCCCCTTCCGGCCGATCCGGCGCGCTTTATAGAGCACCGGACCGGGAGAATCCAGCCGCACTGCCACCGCAATGATCAGCAGAACCGGGCTTAGAAGGAACAGCCCCACCAACGAGAGTGTGATGTCGAGCACGCGCTTGAGAAAGAACGCACCCACGGGGAACTCGCGGCGGTGCAGTGGGATGGTTGGGAACTGGCCGATGTATTCGATAGGAGCGTTCCATGCGAGGCCGTCATACAGGTCGGGGACAACGCGGATGTCAATACCCATTTCACGGGATTCCTGGACAAGCGCCATCACCGTCTTCTTTTCCGCCGGGACTGAAATAAAGATTTCGTCAACAAAAAGAGCGCGCGCCAGAGCCAGACAGTTCGTTACATCGCCGATGATATCCGCATCGCCTGCGTCTGCTTCCGCTTCTGACAGAGCAATGAACCCGCGGAAGCGGAAGCCCAGGTGACGCATCGATTCTAGGTGATTGCGCAGCGCGTGCGCTACCCGGCCGGAGCCGACGATCAGAACGCTTCGCGTGTCAATGCCCTCTCGATACCGTGTGTAGACCAGCGAGCGCCACAGAGCACGCCGCGCACAGAGCATGGCTCCCGTAAGCAGGACGGAGAGGATGACGGCAATGCGGGAGAGCGCCTCTGCCCGGCCAAGATAGATGGTTCCGCACAGAATCAGACCTGCTACCAGCGTTGCCTGTAACGTCATGCGCTGCTCGTTTAGCCCACCACGATTCTGGATGGGACCGTACAGGCCATAGGAGTGGGTGAAGAAGATCAGGCAGAGCGCAAACCAGCCCATGTAGGCACCAAACGTGCTCCACAAGGCGCGCAGGACATGGTTGTCCACGATGCCGCCCCCTGCGCTGGAAACGTCCAGGCGAAAGCGCATGGCGATCATGCTGGCGACGAGCACGGTGAGAATGTCGATGGCAACCCAAGCCCCGGCCGTGATGCTGCTCCGGTCGTGAGCGGTTGGCATGGCACCAATCCAGGTGCCGGTGGAAAGGGGGATCTCGATCACCTGCTGAGCGTAGTCATTGCTTTGCATATGCACCCAGTCGTTCACAGACTGGCTCGGCAGAGGCCGTCCGCGTGGTAGAAACCAGATTTAGCTTGCTGGGGAGGACAGTGGCGCTTCCTATGACCGTCAGTAACGCTCACTGACGAAAGCATAGCAGCAGCCCCGCCAACATTGATCAAGCTACAAGGTATTTTCATGATTTTGTGACATGGCGCAATCTGGCTTCCCCCACAAGCGCGTGTCGATTCGTTCCGATCCGGAACGGTATCCTTCGCACATGGCTGTGCTGTCTCGAGTCCGGCTGATCGTCAACGCGGACGATTTTGGATTAACGCCGGGCATCAACAGGGCTGTCGCGGAACTGGCGGGTGCGGGCGCACTCACGTCGGCGACGCTGATGGCTTCGGCCCGGGCCTTTGATGATGCCGTCGCCCGGGCTGCGTTGCACCCGTCGCTCAGCACTGGGTGCCATGTTGTCCTGGTGGATGGCACGCCGTGCGCGTCGCGGGGCATTCCCTCCTTGCGTGGCGCGGATGGGCGGTTGCACGACTCGCTGCCCTCCTTTGTGTTTGAGCTGCAGGGCGGACGCATTTCCGAAGGGGACATTCAGCGCGAGGCCGTAGCGCAAATTCAGCACGTGCAGTCCACCGGGTTGCGGGTGACGCATGTCGATACCCACAAGCACACCCACCTCTTCCCACGGGTCGCACGGCCATTGCTGCGGGCGGCCGTGCAATGCGGAGTGGGTGCGATTCGCAATCCCTTCGAGCCGGCGTGGTCGACGCGGCTGACACGCGGCGCGCTCCTTCGCAAAATCGAGGTCACCGGGTTGCGGGGTTTTCAGGACAGCTTTCTTCGTCTCTGCCGCGAATTTGGCGTTCGCACGACGGACGGGTCCATCGGCGTCTCTGTCACGGGCAAGTTGGATGCTGCAGCGCTCCGCCTTCTGCTGCAAGAAGCGCCACCTGGCACATGGGAGTTGGTGTGCCATCCCGGCTACCAGGATGCCGCCCTGGACGCAGTGAAAACACGCTTGCGCCACACTCGCGAGATCGAGCGCGAGGCGCTGCTCGATCAGATACCGGGCGCTGTCAGGCGCGCAACGGTGCAGGCCGTCAGCTTCTCTGACCTGTAGTCTCGTTAACTCTTCGAGTCTTATTGCGAACCGGGCCGCAATTTGTGTCATAATGAAGCGGTCCGTATGCCAGCCAACCTCAGGAACACCCGTCAAAAAGCCGCGCTGCGCACAGCATTTCTGGAGGCGGACCGTCCGCTGTCACCGGACGAGGTCCTGCGTCTGGCGCATCAGCAGGTCCCTGGCATGAGCATCGCGACGGTGTACCGGAACATTGGTTCGCTGGTGAACGACGGTTGGCTTACGCCCATTGAGCTTCCGGGCGCACCGGCGCGGTATGAAGTCGCCGGCAAGCAGCACCATCATCACTTCCAATGCAACGCGTGCGAAAAGGTGTATGAGCTGCATGGTTGCGAAATGCCGTTTCACCTTGGATTGCCGAATGGATTTGAGGTAAGCGGGCACGAGTTCTTTCTATACGGCACCTGCACCGATTGCCGCTGAAACTTACGCCCGGCTGCAACGTCATACCGGCAAACACGATCTTGAGTGGTCTGGCTTCACAGGAAATGATGCGCATGAGCAGGGGTACCGCTAACGACTGCACCTCACAGTCCGTGTGGATGCATGTGTTCGCAGGTTTCTTCCTTTTGCTCATGCTGGTTACGACCTCACTACAGGTCACGCATGTACACCAGCCCGCTCTTACTGCCGCGTCTCATCCCGCCCAGATTGAGGACGTGAGCCAAGGCAGCGGTGACAGTGACTTAACCTGCCCGTTCTGCGCCGGTCTCCACCACGTTCTGCACCTCCGCTCGTCAGCGGCCACGATCGCGCTTCTGCGTCCGTGTACGCCTGTGCCCAATGCAACGTGCCGTCCACACAGCGTGGACTGGCACTTTGCACTTTTTACCCGGCCTCCTCCTCCGAACCTGCTCTAACGCACCTCAAGGCTGTACGGGCGCTTCCTCGTCCGGTAGCCGCAAACGATGTGTCCACGCCCGGTCCAGACGGCGTGCAGCAGGTAAGAGGAGTTTTCAAATGCACAGACCCAAGTACATCACCCGGGCAGGTGTCGCCGCCGGTTTCGGTTGCGCCATGCTTGCCATCGCGCAAAGCAATTCCGGTGCGGTCAGTGGTACGGTCAAGGATTCGACCGGTGCTGTTGTGCCGGGTGCCACCGTAACGCTTTCGAATAACGTGAGCGGCTATACTCGCACGGCCACCAGCGATGCCGCCGGCCAATTCCGCTTCTACAACGTGCCGCTCAATCCATACCGCGTCACCGTTACGGAAGCGAACTTCAGCGACGCTGCCCAGAACATCAGCGTCTCCTCGTCCATCCCGGTCACAGTTCCATTCACGCTCACCATTGCCGGCTCCTCTACCTCTATTACGGTCGAGGCACCCGCCGATCTCAATGAGGATGATCCGCACAACCACACGGACATTGATCGCTCCACCATAGATCGCCTGCCTGTCGAATCGCCCAGCTCGGAGCTGAGTTCCATCGTCACGGAGCTTTCCCCGGGCGTCGCGGCTGACTCCAATGGCCTCCTCCACGGTCTGGGCGACCACAACGAAGTCTCCTTTTCCATCGATGGGCAGCCGATCACGGACCAGCAGAGCAAAGTCTTCTCCAACCAGGTGCCAGCCGCCGCCATCCAGTCGCTTGAAATCGTGGAAGGCGCGCCACCGGCCGAGTACGGCGATAAAACCAGTCTTGTCATCGTGGGCACCACGCGCTCCGGCCAGGGTGTCACCCGTCCTACCGGTTCCGTCGCAGCATCCTACGGCACCTTCGGCAGTGCCAACCTTGCCGCGGACGTGGCCTACGGCACGGAGAAGTTCGGTAACTTTTTCGCGGGGAATGTCTTGAAGACGGGCCGGTTCCTCGACGCCCCGGAATTTGCCGTGTATCACAGCAAGGGCAATGAGGAGAATATCTTCGACCGCGTCGATTACCAGCTCAGCGATGTAAGTGCGCTGCACCTCAACATGCAGTACACGCGGTCCTGGTTCCAAACGCCTAACTCCTACGACACGCAGTACGGTTTTGCGCAGAGCGGTGCCACGCCGTCGGCCACCGATCAGCGCTCCAAGATTGAAACCATCAACGTCGCGCCCACCTATACGCGCACGCTGGGTGCCAACGGCGTGCTTAACTTCGCCCCGTATGTCCGCCGCGACAGCTACAACTATTACCCCAGCAACAACCCGCTGGCGGACCTTGGCCCCATTCAGCAGGAAAGCGTTGCGCAGCAGCGCTCGCTGACAAACGGCGGTGTACACGCAGACGTGTCTTACACCGCCGGCCGCAACAGCTACAAGCTCGGTGGCATGTACCAGCAAACGTACCTGCGGGAAAACGACAACATCGGTGTTGTGGACCCGGCCCTGAATCCGGTGTGCACGGACAGCAACGGCAACCCCTCATCCGTTGCTGCTGTTTGTGCTGCCGCCACGTCCACAGCCAATGCGAACTTCAGCCCGGTGCTGGTGCCATACGACCTGACGCGAGGCGGAACGTACTATCACTACCATGGGCAAACAGCGGTCAAGCAGATTGCGCTCTATGGTCAAGACACGATCACCGCAGGCAACCTGCAACTGAACCTTGGTTTTCGTGGCGACTTCTACAACGGCCTTTCCGTCGACCGCCAGCCAGAGCCACGCGCGGGCCTCTCCTACAACTTCAAGAAAACTGGCACGGTGCTTCGCGTTTCGTATGCGCGCACGCAGGAGACCCCTTTTAACGAGAACCTGGTGCTCTCCAGCACCGGCTGCCTTGACCCCGTGTTGAACGCCGTCTTCGTTGATAGTTTCGGGTACTGCAACCCAGCGCCCTTCCGCCCCGGCTTTCGCAATGAAATCCACGCGGGCTTGTCGCAGAGCGTCGGCAGCCACTTCGTTCTGAGCGGTGATTACATCACCAAATACACGCACAACGCGTACGACTTCAGCGTGCTGGGTGCCACGCCCATCACCTTTCCGATCGAGTGGAAGAACTCGAAAATCCCGGGCTTCACGCTGACTGGCACGTTGACGCAGGTGAAAGGCTTTACTGCCCGCGTCAGCATGGCATCAGTCACGGCGCGCTTTTTCAATCCACAGCTTGGCGGCGTTGGTGCCACCGTCGCACAGCAGGGCACCACGTTCCCCTTCCGCATCGACCACGACCAGCGGTTCAACCAGACCACACACATTGAATACGCCATGCCCTTTCGCAAGAGCCTGTACTACTCGTTCAACTGGCGGCTTGACAGCGGTCTGGTGGCAGCGGCGACGCCCTGCTACAACGTGACGGATCCCAACAGCGCCTGCGCGGCGTTTTCATTGAACAGCAACGGCACGCCCCTCAGCATGAACGGGCAGCCCGCGATCGATCTCCGCAGCTTTACAGCCGACGAGCAGTTCCAGGCCGGCCTCACCTGCGACGGCGTCCGCGCTACGCAGACCAGCGGCTTTACCATCTGCGATGCCGCCGGACTTACCTCCAAACTCGTCCGCATCCCGGGAATCAACCAGGGCGACGATGACCACAACCCGGCACGCATTGCTCAGCGCAATCTGTTTGACATGGCGCTGGGGGACGACCGCATTGCCCACTTTGGCAAGGATCGCTACCGCATCGCCGGCCGGCTCACCGCTATCAATGTGCTGAACCAGTACGCCCTCTACAACTTTCTGTCCACCTTCTCCGGCACCCACTACGTCACACCACGCTCTATCACCGCCGAGGTTAGCCTGCACTTCTAACCAGTTCAACTTACGTTCGGGCTGCAGACCATGAGTTCGACCTGCGGCCCGGAGAGCGCTTGAGCTGTAACCGCCTGGTTGCGAATCCGCAGTAATCCTGGGTGCGGGCGTAATGGACACCTTCGCGGAAGCGTAAAATTGCTCGATGGCAAAGAAACAACCCAGAGAGACCGGATTCGAGGTCGCCTGCCCGGACTGCGGCGCCATGTTGCGCATCGACCCGGTCACGCGGACCGTCATCGCGCACACCCCAGCGCCGCGCAAGCGCACCTTTGAGGACCTCTCCTCCGCCGCGCAGGCCGCCCGCGATCAGGACGCCCGCCGCGACTCCCTCTTTGCCCAATCCGTCGAAGCACAAAAGAACCGCGACGACATCCTGACTAAGAAGTTCGAAGAAGCTTTCCGCAAAGCCAAAGAGTCACCCGACACCGGCAAACCTCTCCGCGAGTTCGACCTCGACTA
>CAXUBG010000025.1:0-23750 GCA_964249285.1 uncultured Terriglobus sp.
CTATGATCAGGCATTCAAGGCGATGATTCCCAATGCCGCAAAACAGGCTCCGGTCAAACTGCTGTGGATCTCGTGCGGTACCGAAGATGGTTTGATCTCCGTCAATCACGGCTTCGAGACGTGGGCCAAGGCAAACATCAAGGGCAACGTGCAGGTGCGCGACACGCCTGGAATGCATACCTGGATGGTGTGGCGCGATGATTTGATTGCGTTCACACCGCTGCTGTTCCGGTAACGCAGACGAGCAGAACGCAAGGGACGCAAAGGTTTGCGCAAAGGCCGCGAAGACGTTTGCGTACTTTCCGCCGGCTTTCGAATTGGCCGTGCTTGACACTTCGCGTCCTCCGCGTTGGACCGTCGCGCCCTTCGCGTTCTGCACTCACTCGTGTCCGTCGCGTTCTGCTCTTCACTGGGTTGGTATCCTGAAAGCAGCGCCTCAAGCGGCGCTCCTTCTCATGCCAAACGAACTTCCCAAAGCCTATGACCCAGCTGCCATTGAACAGAAGTGGGCGGAGTTCTGGGTCCGCGAGCACATCTTCGACACCGTACCTGCCACGGACGGCGACAACAGCGCGAAGCGCTTCGTCCTGCTGCTGCCGCCGCCCAATGTGACGGGCCGCCTGCACATGGGTCACATGCTGAACCAGACGGAGATGGACATCCTGACGCGCTGGCACCGGATGCGCGGCGAGGAAGCTGTCTGGATTCCCGGCACCGACCACGCCGGTATCGCCACCCAGATGATGGTGGAGCGGCAGCTTGCCAGCGAGGGCACAGATCGTAAGACGCTGGGCCGCGAAGCGTTTCTGGAGCGCGTGTGGCACTGGAAAACGCAGTACGGCGGCGCGATCACGGACCAGATGCGGCGCCTGGGCGCGAGCGTGGATTGGAGCCGCGAGTACTTCACCATGGACGAAAACCTGTCCACGGCGGTGACGGAGGCATTCGTCCGGATGTACGAGCAGGGGCTGATTTACCGCGGCAGCTACATCGTGAACTGGGATCCGGTGCAGCAGACCGCCGTGAGCGACCTGGAAGTCGAGCATAAGGAAGTCAGCGGCAAGCTTTACCACATCCGTTATCCGTTCGCGGATGGCAGCGGCTCCATCGTCATCGCAACCACGCGCCCGGAGACGATGCTGGGCGATGTTGCCGTCGTGGTCAACCCGTCGGACCAGCGCTACACGGCTCTGGTTGGCAAAACCATCCTGCTGCCGCTTGTGCAGCGCGAGATCCCGCTGCTGACGGATAGCTGGGCCAAGCCGGAGTTTGGCACTGGAGCGGTGAAGGTCACGCCCGCGCACGATCCCAACGACTACGAGATTGGCAAGCGGCACAGGTTAGCAGAGCTAACCATCATGGACGAGACCGCGCACATTGATCTGCCTGGTTCGCCCTACCACGGCATGGAGCGGTACGCCGCGCGGGAACGTATCCTGGCCGACCTGGACGCGCTCGGCCTGCTGGTTGACGTCAAAGAGCACACCTTGGCGGTGGCAACATCGCAGCGCAGCGGTGCCATCATCGAGCCAAGGCTCTCCACACAGTGGTTCGTCAAAGTCCAATCCATGGCCGGCAAAGCGATCGCGGCGGTTGAACAAGGCCATATCGCGTTCACGCCTGCCATGTATGCCAAGACATATTTCGAGTGGATGCGCAATATCCACGACTGGTGCATCAGCCGCCAGTTATGGTGGGGGCACCGCATCCCGGCGTACTATTGCCCGCAGTGCGAGTCCATGTGCGTCAGCCGCACGCGGCCGGAGCGTTGCGGCAGTTGCGATCACGCCGAAATGCAGCAGGACAGCGATGTGCTGGATACGTGGTTCTCCAGCGGGCTGCTGCCGTTCTCTGTGTTTGGCTGGCCGGAGCCAGCAAGAGATAGTTCACAATACTATCCAACGAACTTGCTCGTCACCGGCTTCGACATCCTGTTCTTCTGGGTGGCGCGCATGGTGATGCTGAGCACACATTTCATGCTGGACGTTCCCATGCCAGATGGCAGCCCGCGCACGCTGGCGGATGCCGTTCCATTTCGCGAAGTGTACATCCACGCGCTGGTGCGCGCCGCGGACCGCCAGAAGATGTCCAAGACCAAGGGCAATGTCATCGACCCGATCGCCATCATCGAGCGCTTCGGCACCGACGCTGTGCGGTTCACCCTGGCATCACAAGCATCGCCCGGCACGGATATTGCCTTCAGCGAAGAGCGCACGGAAGGCTACCGTGCCTTCGCCAACAAGATCTGGAATGCCGCACGCTTTCTCTTCCTCCAGGTGGAGCGAGCACGCGCCGCCGGGTACAAGATGACAATGGGCGCGGGCGCACGCGTCGAGGCTCTGCCGGAAATTACACCGGTGGAGACGCGGTGGATTTTTGCGCGGCTGCGCGCAGCGTGCGCGGAGGTAGACCGCTCGTTGGCGGAGTACCGCTTCGATGAAGCGGCCAACGCCGCATATCAGTTCTTCTGGGGCGAGTTCTGCGACTGGTATTTGGAACTGGTGAAGATCAGGCTCGACTTCCCTGCTCCAGTCGAGGGCGAGGCGCCGCTCCAGAATCCGGAGACTGCGATTTCGCTCGCGGGACTGGTGGGTGTTTTCGAAGCATCGCTGCGCCTCTTGTCGCCGTTTATGCCGTTCCTGACAGAAGAGCTGTGGCACGCCTTATACGAAGGAGATCCCCCTGCAAAGAGCATCGCGCTGACGCGGTTCCCGCAGGCGGACGACTTCCCGGCTGACGAATCCGCGGCCGCCGCCATGACCACCTTGCAGGACCTGATCGACACGGTTCGCGCCCTGCGCAAGGAACTCGGCGTGCCAGAGAAGGAGCCCGCGCCGGTCGTTGTGCATGGAGACAATCGCGTGCTGGCGCTCGCCGATGCCAACCGCGATATGTTGAGCCGCCTTGCACGGGTGAGCGATGTGGAATTCGCAGCGGAGCCGCTTACCGGGGCGGCGGCCCGCTCGCGGACAGGCTTCGATGTTGCCGTGCAGTACGAGCGGCAGATCGATATCCCGGCGGAACGCGAGCGGCTCACCAAAGAGATCGCAAAGTACGCAAAAGGCCTGGAGGCTGCAAACCGGCAGCTTGGCAACGCGGCCTTTCTCGCAAAGGCGCCAGCTTCCGTGGTGGAGGGCTTGAAGAAGCTGCAGGCGGAGACCCAGTCGCTTTACGGCAAGGCGCAGGCGGCACTTGCATCGCTGCCAGGACAGGCATGAAGAGTCCGGCTGCGTTCGCCGTGTATCCAAGTCTGAGCGGCAAAGTGGTGGCCGTAACGGGCGGCGCAAGCGGCATTGGCGAGGCAATTGTTCGCGCCTTTGCCGCGCAACACGCGCGCGTCGCTTTTCTCGACATACAGGACGAGGCCGCGCGTGCACTTGTGGCAGCCATCACCACGGAGGGATGGCCGGCCCCGGTCTATTTCCATTGCGATCTCACGGACATTGCCGCGCTCCAGCGTGTTGCGGGCGATATCGTCCAGCAGTTTGGAGGTGTCGCTGTCCTGGTGAACAACGCCGGTACAGATACACGTCATGCAACGGCGGACGTCACACCGGAGTTCTGGGACCGGATGCTGGCGTTGAACCTGAAGCACCAGTTCTTCATGGCGCAGGCTGTCCTGCCCGTGATGCGCAACGCTGGAGGCGGATCGATCATCAACATGAGTTCGATCAGCTGGATGATCCCAAGCACCGGCATGCCCGTGTACATCACGGCCAAGGCTGCCATTGCAGGCATGACCCGGACACTCGCGCATGAAGCAGGCAAGGACAACATTCGCGTGAACTGCGTACTGCCCGGAGCCATTCTGACGGAACGGCAGAAGAGACTGTGGATGACACCGGAGTATGAGGCGGAGGTGCTGTCACGGCAGGCGCTGAAGCGGCACATCTTGCCAGAGGAGGTCGCGCGATTGATCCTTTTCCTTGCGGCGGACGACAGTGCTGCCATCACAAACCAGAGCTACATCATCGACGGCGGCTGGGTGTGACTACGCTTTGGGCGCGTTGCCCTGCTCCACCGCGATGGTCACGTTCTCGTGCTTGATCTCCAGCCGAAGACGGTTGAACAGGCTCATATAGAAGTTGGCAAGGAAGACCAGCGCAAACTCGCTCAGCAGGTAGCCGCGCCAACCCGTATAAAGCAGTTGATAGTGGGTGAAAATGAGGATGAACGCGGTGACGTAATGGCTGAAGCAGTACTCGCACGTGAAAAGGTAAAAGAACTTGCGTTTCGCCAACGACCCGCTTTGCTGGCTCTCTTGTTTGCAGAAGTCGCGCGGCTCACGAAAGACCTCCTCGTGCGTGACCGTCCAGCTGATGCACGCGATGGGGATTGCAAGCAGCAGCAACATGCCCAGCTGGCGCAGCAAAGGATCTGTGATCGTGACCGGCGTCATGCGTATCGCATCCTGCTCCTAGGATGCACCTGGCAGCGAGACGGCGAGGCAGCGTGAGTACATTCGACTTAGACCGTCTGAATGAGGCGTTGCAAGGCACCATGTTTCACGGCGGGCTGCACTATTTCCCGGTGATTGACAGCACCAATACACGCGCTCTTGCTGACGCGCAGGCTGGCATGGCGTCTGACCAGGTGTATATCGCGGATGAGCAAACCGCGGGACGCGGACGCGGAGGTCATCGGTGGCACTCCCAGCCGGACTGCGGGCTGTACCTGACAGCGCTGCTGCGGCCGCCAATGTGCGGCGAAAACTTGCTCAAGCTTTCGCTGCTGGCGGGCATCGCGGCCTATGCTGCCATCCACGAGGTTACGGGCGTACACATCGACCTTCGCTGGCCGAATGATCTGGTTTCGCCACCGGCACTCGGGGCCAGCCGCAAACTAGGTGGCATCCTGACCGAAGCGGCGCTGACACCGGACGGCGACGTGCGCTATGCGGCGCTGGGCATAGGAATCAACTTAAATCAGAGTGCCTTTCCGCCGGAACTGCAGGAGACGGCAACGTCGGTAAGGCTTGTCGTGGGAGCGTCCCTTTCGCGTGAAGACGTTGCAGCTGCACTGCTGGTGCAGCTCGAGAAGGAGTTGCGGCGGTTTCCCTCTGAAGAGGGTGGAGCGCACGGCACTCTCGAGCGCTTCGCCGCGCTCAGTTCTTGGGTGACGGGCAAGCGTGTGCGCGTTGACGAGGACGGCGGCTATACTGGCGAAACGACGGGGCTTACGCGAGAAGGCTTTCTGTGCGTCCGGTGCAGCGATGGCCGGGAGCGCACCGTACGCCATGGCGGAGTCCGGGAGATTTAACCGGGGCGTCTGATTACGGAGCGGAGTATCGAATGCTGCTGGCTATTGATGTGGGCAACACGAACACCGTGCTCGGCTTGTACCGGCTTGCCAGCGCGGATGTGGCAGGCGACTTCGTCCACTGCTGGCGCATGACGACGCCGCTGCAGCAGACTGCGGATGAGTTGCGTCTGTCGATCATCGGCCTGCTTTCGCTGGACGGTGTGGCGGCGCCCGAGATCACCGGTGTCGCAGTCTCCTCGGTTGTGCCACCCATCGATTCACTGTTGCGCGAGGTGATCGAGAGGGTGTTTGGGGTCAAGCCGCTCTTTGTGGAGCCCGGCGTGAAGACGGGCCTGCCAATCCTGACGGACAACCCTTCCGAGGCTGGCGCTGACCGCATCGCAAACTGCGTCGCGGCGTTTGAACGCTACGGGGGACCCGCGCTTGTAGTGGACATGGGAACGGCAACCACGTTCGACGTGATCTCAGCGCGGGGTGAGTTTATGGGCGGCGCGATCGCGCCGGGGCTGGGCATCTCTGCCGACGCGCTGTTTGAGCGCGCCGCGCGATTGAGCCGGGTGAATATCCGCAAGCCCGCGAAGGTGATCGGCACGGGAACGGTGGATAACATCCAGATCGGTCTGTACTACGGCTATGTCGGTCTGGTGGACGGCATCTGCGAACGCATGGTGGCGGAACTGGGGCCGGAGACAAAGGTGATTGCGACCGGTGGCTATGCGCGTCTGCTAGCGGAGAGTTCGCGCATGATCCAAACGACGGACCCTCATCTGACACTGGAAGGCATTCGCATCATTTATGAACGCAATCAGGATCGCACGCGCCGCCGTGGTCATGGCAATACCGCGCGCGTAGAGATCACCGCGTAGAGTCCTTGCAGAACTATTTCAACTACTTCACTGAAATCGAGACTAGGTTTCAGGCGCGGCGCGGCAGCATTCTGCTGCTGTCCACGCTGGATTGGGCGCTGATTGAGACATGGCGCGAGGCCGGCGTCCCGCTGGAAGCGGTGCTGCGTGGCATTGACGATGCCTTCGACAAGCACGACGCGCGGCTGCAGCGGGCGCGTGGACGTATGCGCAAGGTGAACGGGCTGGCATGGTGCGCGCAGAGTGTGGTTCAGGCGACGGAAACAATGCGGAATGCTGTTATTGGCATCGCGACAGAGATGGTGGAGCCGCGGGAGAGCGGCTTTGAGGGGGAGCGTGTCGCGAGCTATATCATGAAGAATGCGGCAACCCTGGAGCTGGCTTCTCTGGACGCTTCGTCGGACGCGATCCACGGCATCGCGCAACGGCTTCGCTCGCTCGGCGAAGAAGTGCGAGGTGGATTGGCGGGGACGACACAGCAGATTGAGGAAACGTTAACGGCGCTGGAAGCACGTATGTTCGCTGTACTGACGTTGAGTGCGACGGAGGAGACGCTGGTGGGTCTTCGTGAGCAGGCCGCGCGAGAGCTTGCGCCGCACCGGAGCAAAATGACGGCGTCACAGCTGAAGCAGGTGACCGAACAATTCCTACACAAACGCCTGCTGGAAGCGCATGGCTTGCCGCGCCTGAGCCTGTTCTACATGAGCCTGGTGTAACTGTTGGCTGCGCAGACTAACACTCCCGAGGCTCTGCTGATCTCGATTGCGCATGGTATGCCTGAGCGTGCCGACCCGCGATGCAGGCACTTTGGCGTGTGCGGCGGATGCCAGTTGCAGGACCATCCGCAAGCGCAACAGCTCAGCGCGAAAGCCACGATGCTGCGAGAGGTCCTGCATCGTTCAAGCATCCGGCATATTCCGCAGATCGAGACCCATGCTGAATGGCCGTGGGAGTATCGCAACCGCGCCCGCTTTCGCGTGGAGGGCGGTGCGCTTGGATATAGCCGCCGCGCCAGCAACGCGTTTCTCGCCATTGAGGAATGCCCCATCGTCTCGCCTCTGATCTGGCGGACCGCGGCACTGTTGCAGGAGATCACGCGAAGGGGCGAGGCAGTGTGGCCACAGGGGACGGATGCTGTCGAGATCTTCGCGGATGCGGACGACGCCGCGCTGCAGCTTTCTTTGCACGTCGATGCGACAGTGGCCACGGTAGACCGAGGGGCTCCGCGCGCGTTTCGCGACCTTTGCGAAGTGCTGCGTACGAGATCACCTGAACTCACCGGTGCGGGGATGTCTGTCGCAGGCCTGACAATCAGCGGGGTACGACGCCGCCTGCAGGAGAGCCAGCGCGTCGAGATCGCTCGCTGGGGTGAGACGGCGCTTACGTATAGCGTGGACGGACGGACGTACCGCATCACGCGCAACGCCTTTTTTCAAGTCAACCGCTTTCTGACGGACGCTATGGTGAAACAAGTCGTTGCAGCGCATCAGGGAGAGATTTCGTGGGACTTATTCGCGGGGGCGGGCCTGTTCTCAGTTCCTTTGACTAAGAACTTTGACCAGGTGCTCGCAGTAGAGATCGCGGAGCCGGCCGCGACGGATCTTGCGGCGCATCTGCAAGCCTGCGGTCCAGCGCATCGTGCCGTCCGCAGGACCGTAGAGGACTTCCTTACCGGGCAGGCAAATACGCGTGGAGAGAAGCCGAATTTGATTGTTCTTGATCCACCGCGCGCCGGTTTGAACATCGCCGCGACGAACGCTTTGCTAAAGACAGGCGCAGAGACAGTTGTCTATGTCTCCTGCGATGCAGCGACGTTCGCGCGCGATGCGAAGCCGTTGATACAATCCGGCTACACATTGGCAACACTGCGTTTCTTCGATCTCTTTCCCCAGACCTTTCATACTGAAACGATCGCTGTCTTCCGTCGCTGACGGCGCCGCGCATCGGGAGGGGTCCGCATGCGCAGTCAGTTGCAACAGGGGGAGCGGGGCGCGCAAAGCCTGATCGCGCGCGAAGTCTTCGCCCATCCGGCGTCGTTCTCATCATTGAGTCCGCTTCGACTGCGAAGGGCACCGGTGCTTATGCTCGCCGCGAGCTTTGCCGCGGGAATCCTGTGCAGGGGCTGGTGGCAGCCCCCAGCGCACATGGTGCTTTGCTGCGCGCTGTTGCTGCTTTGCGCTGGAGGTGCATGGTGGCGAGCTCCGCGGTGCGCGTGGGTAGCCGTTTGCGTCGTCTGGGCCGCGCTGGGGTGGACGGCCGCCATTCTGAATCAGCCGGCGCAGGAAACGTCGCTGCTGCACTATGCGGATGAACTGCAACGTACTGTGGACGCCCGCGTGATGACGGTTCGCGCTTTGCCTCAGCGCGCTGCACCGGTCGAAGCATTAGAGGCGATCAGGGGAGCGCGGCGCGACGAGGAGAATGCCTTTGCAGCGCGCGACCGAGTGCGTGAGGCGGGCTACGCACTAGACCTCGCGGTTAACGCGATCGAAGAGATCACGCCGGAGGCGTCGCGCATGTTGCCGGTGCACGGAGGAGCGCACGTAACGGTCTATGGCCGGGCTGGCACGCCGGTGAGTCCACCCCCGTGTGGAGCGCATATCCTGCTGACTGTCCGTTTGCATGCGCCACCGCGCTACCTTGATCCTGGCGTGTGGCAGTACGCGGATGCGCTGGCGCAACGGGGTGTAAGCGTGGAAAGCAACGCGGACGCAGCAACGCTGCAGGTCATTGATGGCGGGACCGTGCCGTTGCAATGCAGACTCTCCGGTGCGCGGCGCTGGTCCACGGAGCGCCTCCAGCGCCTCCTGAACACCCCCGCGCTGCAGCGCTTGCCGCCGCTGCTTCGGTTGGAGCCGGACGATACGGCCATCCTGTCGGCGATGTTGTTCGGAGACCGCACGCAGCTTACGCGTGGGCTGCGCACTTCGTTCGAAAGGACCGGTTCCTTTCACCTCTTTGTGGTCGCGGGCGTGCATGTGACGCTGCTGCTGGCCATGTTGTACGGCGGCTTGTTGCGTCTTCGCGCGCCCCGTTGGGTATCTGCGCTCACGGCTCTCGCGCTTACGTCCGCGTATGCCTTGCTGACAGGGTTTGGCGCGCCGGTGCAGCGGGCGTTGTTCATGGCGGCGGTGTACCTGCTGACACAGTTGATCAGCCGCGAGCGCAATCCGATGAATGCGCTTGGCGTGGCGGCGCTTGCCATGCTGGTGGCACGGCCCGAAGCCCTTTTTGAGAGCGGAACGCAGATGACCATCTTGGCCGTGGTCGCGATTGCTGGTATTGCGTGGCCGATTTGCGAGCGCACGCTGCTGCCATACGTGCGCGCCTGTAAAGACATCCGCGGCATTCGCGCCGATGTGTACCTGCCGCCGCGACTGGCGCAGTTTAGAGTCAGCCTGCGCTGGCTGGGTGAGGAACTTGCCGGAAGTGCGGTCATGTCACGCGACAGCAGCAGCCGATGGAGCCGGATACTGCTTGCGTTGCCGGCGTGGGTGATCCGTG
Source organism: uncultured Terriglobus sp. (assembly GCA_964249285.1). Lineage (GTDB taxonomy): Bacteria > Acidobacteriota > Terriglobia > Terriglobales > Acidobacteriaceae > Terriglobus. Next base: position 9,633 of record CAXUBG010000025.1, read on the forward strand.
TGCTGTTATCCGCAGCGGAACTGACCCTGATCACATTGTGTGCCGAAGTGGTAACGGCGCTGCCAATGGCTGTTTACTTCCACCGCATCACGCTGTTCGCCGCGCCCACAAATTTGCTGGTGTTGCCGTTAATTGCAGTTCTGATGGTCTGCGCGATTGTCACCTTTGCGGCTGCGCTTGTTTCCCCACTCGTAGCGCTTGTGCCGGCCGCTGTTACAGCGCTCTTGCTGCACACCGTCACCTACATCGTCGGGCGATTCAGCGCTTTGCATGGCGCGGACGTACGGACACCCGGGCCGGCACTGGTTGCTGCCGTGCTGGCGTGCGTGCTGTGGTGGGCAGCTGTCACGCTGGTGCGTCTGCCTGCGCCACGCCTTGGCCGGGTGGCGTGCGTCTGTGTGCTGCTGGCGTTTGCGGCTGTGCTTTGGAGACGGCATCCGCGGCTCACGCCGGGTGCGCTGGAGTTCACGGCGATTGACGTCGGTCAGGGCGACTCTCTGCTGATGGCTTCGCCTGACGGACACACCATGTTGATTGACGCCGGTGGGCCGACCGGGTCCGCCGCTCTGACGGAGCAGGTGAGCTTCGACACGGGGGAGGAGGTCGTCTCGCCTTACCTGTGGTCGCGCGGCGTGCGCCGCCTGGATGCGGCGGTGCTGACTCATGCGCACAGTGATCACATCGGCGGCATGGCGTCGGTGCTGCGCAACTTTTCGCCTCGCGAGCTTTGGCTGAGTGTGGACGCGGACACGCCGCCCTTCCGTACTCTGATCCAGCTTGCGCGCAGCCGCGGCATTGCTGTGCGCCATTTCGCAGCTGGCGATGAAGTTCGATGGAACGGCCTGGACGTGCGTGTGCTGAGTCCAGCGCGAGAGTACAAGCCACAGGAACTGCCGACCAATAACGATTCGCTGGTACTCGAGGTACGCTACGGTGCCGCCTCTGTGCTGGCGGAAGGTGATGCCGAGCACCCGTCAGAGCGCACGGTGATGGGCCAGCGGCCAGGCCGTTTCACGCTGCTGAAAGTCGGTCATCACGGCAGCAACACGTCTACCGGAGATGCCTTTCTGGACGTCGTCCATCCGGTGGCTGCAGTGATCTCCTGCGGCCTGGGAAACCGCTTCGGCCATCCGCGTATGCCGGTGTTGCAACGGCTGCAGGCTGCTGGGGTGCGAACGTCGCGTACAGACCGTATGGGCGTTGTGCAGTACCTGCTGCATGCGGACGGCAGCATTGACACGCGCGAGCCCGCGTTTCATCCTGAATGAAGGCCGCGGGACCAGGAGGTGCGAGCATGGACAACGAACGAGCTGAGGGAGCGATCAACCCGGTCCCGCCACGTATCGCCGAACAGCTTGAACGTGAGCGCGTGACGCAGGAGCAGAAGCAGCTGCGCCGCCTCCAAATGATGATGAACATGTGTATGCAGGTGATTGCTCAGGATGGCTCGCTGACCCTGAACGAGGCAACACAGATCGTCGCAGACAGCCGCGAGGCCGCGCTGGCGATGTTCCCGGGCAAGGAGCTTGCCTATGACCTGATCTGGAGGCCACGTTTCCAGCGGCTGCTGGTGGAGCGTTTCCGGCTGCAGTAGTCAGTGCCGTCCCTGCTGCCGCATCGTGTAGGCGAGCGCTTCCAATGTGCGCTCTGGCGACACATCCGTTGGAACGGCAACGCCCATCTTTGCACAAAGTCCATCCAGCAAACGCGATGCCAGCGAGGCGCGCGTGCTGAGCGGCAGGGCGAGTGCGCGCGAAAGATAGCTGCCAATCAGGTGGAGATCGCCGTCGCCCAGGCGTGCAATCCTGTCCGCTGGGATACCGCCAGGCACCAGTTGCGCGTGCGGGCTTGCGCCGGTAAAGACGCTTGCTCCGGCGGGCATGGGAACGTACCCGGCGAAGTCGTCCACGCGTTCATGCACCACGATGGTGCCGGCCAGGAGGTCTCCCAACCGTTGATTTTCTTTCGTCAGCAGCACCGAGATGACCCCGACGAGATAGACGCCCGGGAGGGAATCGACCACGCGCAGCAGGTTGCGGGCGAGTGCCTCAAAAAAAGTAATCTGGCGTCCACTGCTCTTAATCACGCGAATCTTCAACACGCTCTTACCCGGCGTCTGTCCGTTGCGAAAGGCTTCAAACAGCGAGAAGTAACCCCAGAACAGCAGGAAGTAAAAGAAGATGATGCCAGCAACAAACCACTTCCCCGCGGTATCCGGCATGTGGTTGAGAGCACCGCTGCGCGTTGCCGCGCTGAAGGAAAGAACGATGAGGATGACAAGGACAAAGTTCGCGGCAAACTGAATGACAAGGTCGAGCATCACCGCGAGAAAACGGCTGCCGAGACCGGCCAGCGGGAAGCGCAGTTCGACCTGCTCCGGCGTGCCGATGCTGTGTTCATCCTCGTTCCAGTACGTTGCAGGAGCGCCTGTGCTCCCGGGCGGCAGTTGTTGGTCCACGATTAGAAAGCCTCTCCAGTAGCATCAGTGTATGGTTTCCAATGGCTGGATCGCGGCACGGCGCGCGGATTGGGACAGGCTGGATGTGCTGACACGCGATGTGGAGGCGCGAGGCCTCCCGGCACTGCCGGTGGACGATCTGCGTGACTTCGGTCTGCTGTACCGCCGCGCCGCCTCGGACCTTTCCGCGGTACGCAGTGACGGAACAGCGCAGCCGTTGGCCGAGTATCTAAACCGGCTGGTGAGCCGTGCGCACAACTTCGTCTACAGCGGGCAACGGACAAGCTTTCTGAGTGTGTGGCGATTCCTGTCGGAGGAGTACCCCCGGCTGTTTCGCAGACTCTTGCCTTACGTTGCTGCATCCTTCGCGATCTGCCTGCTGGGCGCGCTGCTTGGCTCGATGGAATCGCTGCTGCGGCCGCAGTTCATGCGTGCAACGCTAGGCCCGGAGATGGTGGCCACCATCGAGCGGCACGAGATGTGGACGAGGAGCGTCCTGAGCGCGAAGCCGCAGGAGTCCAGCTTCATCATGACGAACAACATCACGGTCACGTTCATGGTCTTCGCCGGCGGCATCGTGGCTGGCCTACCGACGTTGTTCATGCTGTTCTGGAATGGCATGAGCATCGGCATTATCTCTACCGCCTGCGCGCAGCATGGCATGGCACTTGACCTGTGGAGCTTTGTCGCCGCGCATGGCGCGCTTGAACTGCCCAGCATCTTCATTGCCGGCGGTGCAGGCTTGCGCATCGCGGGTGGACTGCTGTTCCCCGGGATGCTTTCGCGCCGCAACGCACTGGCACTTGCGGGCGGCGAGGCGATCCGGCTGCTTGCGGGGACTATTCCCATGCTCCTTATCGCGGGTGTGCTGGAAGCATTCCTGTCACCCACGGCGGCACCGCGCCCGGTCAAGTTCGCCGTATGCGCCTTGCTGCTGACCGGATTGGGTGTCTGGCTGAGCGAGGCCGGACGCAAGTTAAAGCCCGCAGCCCTGGCAACACGGTAACCAGGGCCCGTTCGGTTCAAGCCCGGCCGAACAGATGCACACGGTGCTGCGCCCGGAAATGTTTCTTTCTTATCCTGACGCAAAAGGCGATGATCTGACGCGAACCTGAGTATGTGGTTCTTTACGAAAATTGCGGACGGATTTGACCGCGTGGTGCATGAAGATGAAGTGTTCCTCGACCAATGGGGAACGGAGGCCGCTGCCAAGTCTCTGCGCGGCGATGGCAGCATTGAACTGGGTGTCGCAGCTGCGACGTGGGCCGGTTTCAAGTTCTCCACGACGGTCGCGAAGGGCTTTGTCGACGTCCTCCGCATCGGAGATGGCGTGAAGAAAGGCGGCTGGGGGTACGGTGAGGATGCGTTACGTGCCCTGGTCCTCGTCGGTCCAGCGCTGCGTGGGGTCCGCATGGCGGCGGGCTTGGTGGCGACGGTCGACGTAAACGCTTCGGTGGGTAACTGTGCGTGGGTAGCGGCTGCGCGGAGCCTGCGTCTGACAGGCCGACTTTACGCCGGAATCGCTGACGTCGCAAAGTTCGCGGGTCTTGAAGTCGGGGAGACCGCCGGGGCAACCATGAAAGACATCTGGGCGCCGCTGCGCATGATGGGCGTGAATGCGGAGTTGATCAAGCCGGCGAAAGCAGCTTCATTCACGACGATGGAAGAGGTCTTCGCCGCAGCCCGGCAGAACCGGGACGGCGTGGTCATGTTCACCATCAAGTGGATGAGAGGAACCACCGTGGCCCGGCACGCTCTCATCGCGCGGTGGGGACCGATGGGCGTTACCATCATCGACCGCACCGGAGTCGCAGTAAAGACGCTGCAGGAACTGGAGGCACTCAAGCCCGGCTACGGTGCCATCGGGAGCGCCGTGCCCTACGGCAATGCCCTTACCATTGGAAACTCGATTGCTGTACAGGCGGCACGGAACGTGACAAACATACTGCACCTGGTGGCTGTAGAAGTGAAGCCGGCAATTGTGAAGCCGGCAGATCTGTCCAGGAAGGACACTCCATCTGCGGCGGCCGCACCAGCGAAAACGCCGCAACCGACAACGGCGAAGACCAACATGGGCCGTGTCACCGTGCATGCCACGTGCATCGCGCCCAACTCAGAGTCCCCGCAGGTATGCAGCAAGTACTACACCTATCAGGTTGTCGCCGGGGATAGCCTGTCCAAAATCGCGCAGTACGCCTATAAGGATGGCCGCCGCTGGAGCATCATTTATGAGGCAAACAAGGGCGTGCTCGGACCGAATCCGCACAATCCGGCGGCCCTGAAGGCTGGCATGGAGTTATTCATCCCCAGCAAATGACAGATGGGCGCTGGGGCAACCTTTTGATGGAAGTACACAGATTGTAAGCAGGGACGATGCGCTGGCGAAACGGGAAGAGGAATGTCTTGACGATCCTCGACAAGCTTTCCTAGGCTGATCGTCGAAAACTGGAGTTTGCATGCGACTTGCTCTACGGTCCTTGGCTCTTCTCTGCTCCCTCGCGCTACCGGTCACCGCCCTGGCGGATGGACTCACCACATACAACATTCAGGGTGCCCTGCAAAAGGGTGGCAGTGCGTCCGGTACATTTGCGGTGGCACCGTCCGGACAAGTGGCAGACGAGAACATCACAGTAACAGATCTGGGCGGAACATATCAGTTTGGCGGATTTAGGGCGGGTGGTACAAACCCCGGCCTCTATGAATACTTCGCGGATACGAAGCCGAACAGTGACCCCGACCTCCTGTTGCTGGCCTTTCCGCAAACGAACCTGATTGGGTACGCAGGCGGGTCGCTGTGTTCTACAAGCCTTGTTTGCGCGTCATCACAGTCTGGAACCGGATCAGTCAGTGGGCTGACGTTGAGCCTCGGCTACAGCGACGACCCGAACTTCAAGTCGGCAAGCGACAGCTTTACCTCGCTGACGGCGAGCCTTTCAAGCGTTCCGGAGCCGGATACCCTTGCGCTTGCCGGTACGGGTCTGCTTGCCGTTGCGGGCACGGTGAGGCGTCGAAGGCGTTAGCGGGGCTGCGTTCGCCTTACGGTATATCGCTCAAAATCAATTCGCGGCGGCCTTTATCCTTAGGGGTATGCCGAAGATTGATCATCTGGAGTGTTCGCGATGCCGCCATCGCGAGAGTGCGGAGGTACCGCGAACGCTGTGTCCGGCGTGCGCTGGGACGTTTTATGTGCGCTATGACCTGAGCGCGGCGCGAGGAACGTTCGTACGCAACAGCCTCCCGGACGTGCACGGCATGTGGCGATATGCGCCGGTGCTGCCGCATGTCGACCCGGTCACCCTGGGCGAGGGCTGGACGCCAATGCTGCCGAGCCGCCGCAATCCCAACGTGCTGCTGAAGGAAGAGGGCGCAAACCCGACAGGCACGTTCAAAGCACGCGGGCTTTCACTCGCGGTTACCATGGCGAAATACTACGGCCTGAAGAAACTGGCCGTACCCTCCGCGGGCAATGCAGGCGGCGCGCTTGCGGCTTACGCCGCCGCGGCAGGCATTGAGGCGCACATCTTCATGCCGCAGGATGTGCCGCTGGCCAACCAGGTGGAATGCATCGCGTATGGCGCGCACATGACGCTGGTCGACGGTCTGATCTCCGACTGCGCAAAGATTGTCGCGGAACGGAAAGAGAAGGAGGGCTGGTTCGATGTGTCCACGCTGAAAGAGCCGTTTCGCGTGGAAGGCAAGAAGACCATGGGATATGAGTTGGTTGAACAGTTGGGTTGGGAGTATCCCGACGCCGTCTTCTATCCCACAGGGGGCGGCGTGGGCCTGATCGGGATGTGGAAAGCATTTCTTGAAATGGAAGAGCTTGGCTGGGTCGGCGGCAAACGCCCGAAGATGATCGCGGTTCAGGCCGCCGGTTGCGAGCCGGTGACAAGGGCGTACCGCGAAGGCGCGGACGCCTCGCACATGTTCATGAATGCGCACACTCTGGCAAGCGGCCTGCGCGTGCCCAAGCCCTACGGCGACTACATCATCCTGGACGTCGTGCGCCAGTCCGGCGGAATGGTGCTATCGCAGACTGACGATCAAATCTTCCAGTCCATCCAGGACTGGGGATCGCGGGAGGGCATCCTGCTCTCGCCAGAGGGGGCGGCGGCAACCGCGGCGTACGACCGGCTGATTGAGAGCGGTTTCCTGAAGCCTTCCGACCGCGTGGTGATCTTTAACACTGGCAGCGGCAACAAATACACGGATGTCTTGAGCACCATGCAGCGCGCGCACCGGGCGACGGCGGAGTACGCCTGACAACATATGTCCTTCCGGCGATAAGCTGATCCGAAAACCAGAACTCCAGATCTCATGCGTCCCCTTCAGCGATGCGGAAGGGAGCGCATATGCCGGAGTAAACGCGATGAACCTGTTAGGGCCGTTAACCGAAAATACATGACGGTGTGCCGCACTAAGCCTGGCTTCCGGGCTGATCGCCGTGCCCATTCTTCAGTTCCTGGAAGGCAACTTCTGGCGCGAATGCTTCGCCGGGAGCAGTTCTATCACTGCGTGAAGGCCGAGTCCGGCCAAGCCCGGAACTGCTTCAAGTGGCAGCGGCGAGCGATAGCCATACGCTCTTCCGCTGGAGATCGAAATGTATTTAGAGGAAGGCAGCGGCCCGGGCAAGAACACCCCACGCACGAGGGAATCTTCGCCCGCAATATCGCGTACATGCGAATACCGCTTCCCAAACCGGTGTTGCGCCCGGGTAGCTGCTACGCTTTACATGGTATGGAATCAAGCAGTTCCCTGCCCGCGTCCACGGATGTTCTGCTGGTGGGTGCGGGAATCATGTCAGCCACGCTTGCGACGTTCTTACAGATGCTCTCCCCGTCGCTGCGCATCACCGTCGTGGATGCACTCGACCAGCCGGCGGTGGAGAGTTCCGATGCCTGGAACAACGCGGGAACCGGTCACGCCGCGCTCTGCGAGCTGAACTACACGCCAGAGAGTGCGGACGGCGGCATCAGCATCCACCGTGCGGTCAAAATCAACGAGCAGTTCCAGCAGTCACGCCAGTTCTGGGCCGCGCTGGTTGAACGTGGCGTCATCGCCGATCCGAAACAGTTTATCCGCCGCGTTCCCCACATGAGCTTCGTCTCCGGGCCAGCGGCGGTCAGCTTTCTTCAACGGCGGTATGCGGCCATGCAGGCCAGTCCCCTATTCTCCGAGATGATCTACTCCGATGATCCGGCGGTGTTGCGCGAGTGGATCCCGCTGATGATGGACGGTCGCAAAGCAGATGAGCCGGTCGCGGCGACGCGCGCGGACGAAGGCACAGACCTTAACTTCGGCGCGCTGACACGCATGTTGCTGGCTTCGTTGCAGGCCGCTGGGACCAATCTGGTGATGCAGCATCGCGTACGTTCGCTCACCCAACTTCCAGACTCGCGCTGGTACGTCGATGTCGAGAACCTCAACTCTAGGGCGCGTTCCCGCGTCACGGCACGCTTCATCTTCCTGGGTGCGGGTGGTGGTGCGTTGCCTCTGCTACAGGCCTCCGGTATTCCAGAAGGGCGCGGCTATGGCGGTTTTCCGGTGAGTGGACAGTGGCTGCGATGCACCAATCGTAAGGTGATCGAACGCCACGCGGCAAAGGTCTATGGCAAGCCTGCCATTGGTGCACCGCCTATGTCGGTCCCACATCTCGATACACGGGTGATTGACGGTAAGCGGGAGTTGCTGTTCGGCCCCTTCGCGGGGTTCTCAACGAAGTTCCTGAAGAACGGATCGTTCGCCGATCTCCCGAAGTCGATTGGAACAGGCAACCTCGTTTCCATGCTGGGCGCTGGAGCGACCAACTTCGATCTCACAAAGTACTTGATCGGGCAGGTGATGCAATCGCAAGGTGATCGCATCAATGCGCTGCGTGACTTTGTTCCTACTGCGCGCGGCGAAGACTGGAGGCTGGAGATCGCCGGGCAACGCGTGCAGATCATCAAGCCTGATAAGAACAAGGGCGGACGTCTTGAGTTTGGGACCGAGATCGTGCGCTCGGCCGACGGTTCGCTGGCAGCGCTGCTGGGTGCGTCGCCCGGCGCCTCGACTGCCGTAAGCATCATTCTGGAGCTGATCACGCAGGAGTTGCCCGTCCTTGAAAGGAGCGAAAGCTCTACGGAGACACTGCGTGAACTTGTGCCAAGTTTTGGCGAATCGCTGCTGCAGAACGCCGGCCTGCGCGAGCAGCAACGTAAGAGGACGGCGGAGCTTCTACAACTTCACGGAAGCTGATGGTCACTGAATCCATGACGCGTCGAAGATGCGAATCACTGCGTTGTCCGCCTCGCGGTGGAAGATAGCAAGCGGTTGATGGCAGATCACGCCACGCATCTTCGGGGAGGATGGCCCGGCATTCGTCGGCTCAGCCACGGCAAGGCACCCGCTGGTCTGCCTGCTGGATCCCAACACCGCGTAGTAACGGGCATGGTAGGCTGCCGCGACCTCCCGGAGCGGTTGGCTTGCGCGCATTCGAGCCAAGAACTCCCTGTCCATGACCAGCCCTTCCGCCTGCACAATGGGCTGGTGTGAGAGATACCCCGTCGTCCCCGCCTGATCTCCCATTAGATAAATCCCGGGGTGTGCGTCCATATAAGCCGCGACCTGCTGCGACGACGCGAAGAGGGACAAAGAGTCAGGCCCCTTGACAGCATACGCGGCGGCGTACAGCACAAGGATGCAGGCGTATGCACCCGCGATACGCACCGTTACCCATTCCCCCAGCCTTCGCGCGACGAACACGTACGCAGCCACACTGGCGAGCGTAATTGAGTAGAAATACCAGGGCCAAATATCCCAATCACTCACCATACTAAGGATGGTCAGGTGCACAAGGGGAAAAGCAAGCAGCGCAATGAGCAACGGTCGTTGAACGTCGAACGCCGTAATTCTGGCGGAACGCCTTCGTAAGCCCGTCAGACTGGTAAGCAGCAGGATGAGCTGCGGCAGGAGAACGATGACTCGCATACGATTGGCTGGACGCAGACCATTCCAGGTACGGATGGAGGGATAGAAGTTGGTCTTTGCCTGTTTGACCAGCCCGGACACGGGCGAAAATAAATGGAAATAATGGAAATTACCCGTAAGATAGAGCGCCAGTAACGGGAAGAAGCCTGAGAGAAATCCCGTTAGGGCACGGGCAGAGAGCCGCATGTGTCGCGGCAGAGAGAATGTCGCAAGAGCCAACAGCCCAAGCAGGAACACTGCGTCGAGCCGGCTAAGAACAGCCAGAGCGGCAATGAATCCAAGCCACGCCGCACGCCCGAAGGTCTGCGGCGACCCGTCGCGCAGCAGTGTGAAAAGAAGCAGGAGGGCAAGCGGTAACGTGAGCGTCACCTCCATCCCATAACGAATCAGCATCAGTGCTTCCATCCCAATAACGAAAGCGCCCACACGAGCGGGACTCTCCTGCAGCACGAGCCGGAAAATCCGCAGCAGCAGGACGTACGTGACCGCGACCGCTACCAGGCTTACCGCCTGTAGCGCAACGAAAAAAGCGGTGCCACGGAAAAGAAAGGAAAGAACGACGAGCACCGCCATCCAGAGGGGGTGATAGCCATTCGTCACGTGCGTGCCGTCGAAGGTGCTGACGCCGATGGAGGCGATGTGTTGCGCGACCTTCAGGTAGTAGAAAAAATCGTCCTGGTAGGAACCCAGCAGTAATGCACTGCTTCGGAAGCGCGCAAAGAGTGTCAGGAAGCTCACTGTGAAGAACAGAAGTCCATCCCAGGTGATACTTCCTGACAGCGTCGATCCGGCAGCCATGCTGTACTTGGAGCGGGGGACCCCAGCGTTCATAAGGAGCTAGACGCGCTCGATAACGACCGAATCCAGCGTGATCTGCTTTTTGGGGCGGTCCTGTCCATCGCGCTGTACCTTGCTGATTCTCTCTGCAATGTCGTAGCCCTCAACGACTTCACCGAAAATAGTGTGCCGGCCGGTAAGCCATGGCGTAGCGGCGACTGTGATGAAGAACTGTGATCCATTGGTGTTGGGACCGGCGTTTGCCATCGCCAGTTTGCCCGGCTGCTGAAATCCGTGCGGCGAACCCTTGGTCTCGTCCGCGAACTTGTATCCAGGACCGCCCATGCCCGTGCCTTCTGGATCGCCGGCCTGGATCATGAACTCCGGAATCACGCGGTGAAAAACGGTGCCATCGTAAAGCTTGTCGCCTTTTTTGCTGCGGCTCTCCCATTTCTTGCTGCCTTCGGCCAGGCCGATGAAGTTGGCGACGGTTGCGGGGGCGTCCTTCTCAAATAACTGGGTGACGATGGTGCCCTCGCTGGTATTGAAGATCGCGTAGGTACCGGGTGTGCGCTCTGCCATGATGCTTCCTTTCTGATGCTGAACTGTTCTGATGCCGGTCGTAGTGGCTAGTTTGCGGCGGGTGGCGCGGGCGGCTCCGGCGGCAAAGGCTGGCCCTCTGGAACGATCGTCACCTTGTTGACCAGCACCGGCGTCACGGGCTTGTCCTGCGAGTTTTTTTCGACACGCGCAATCGATTGCACGATCAGAACCGCGTGCGGGTCACACTGGCCGAAGATGGTGTGCTTCCCATCCAGTTCCGGCTGCGGACCCTCCGTGATGAAAAACTGAGTGCCGCCAGTGTTCGGCCCCGCATTCGCCATCGCCAGTCGGCCTTCCCTGTCAAAGCGGAGACCCGGCGTGAACTCGTCCTTGATGTAGTAGCCGCCGTCGCCCGTGCCGTTACCCGCGCGATCGCCGCCCTGAATCATGAAGTTCGCAATGACGCGGTGAAAGGTCGTGCCGTCGTAAAAGCGCACGCCCTTCATCTTGGCCCCGGTGATTGGGTCGGTAAACTCCTTCGTGCCAGTGGCCAGGCCGGTGAAGTTCTCCACCGTGACTGGCGATTCCTTCGCGAAGAATTGGCAGGTCATCCGGCCCATGCTGGTATCAAACACGACGAAGGATCCATTGGGCGCGGGCGGAACGACGATGTCCGCGGCTGTGCTAGGCGAGTCGGGCAGATCGTCGGCTGGTTTCGACTTGGATGGCGTAGTCTGCTGCGGCGTTTCGTCCGCCGGTAGTCGCGGAGGTATCGCAGCCGGGGTCTGTGCTGCGAGCGGAAGAGCCAGTGCCAGACCTGCGAAGGTAGAGATAAACGTGTCTTTCAGCGTCATGCCGTCTTCTAGGATACCGCGCTTGAGGCGGCGTAAACCTCCGAAGCCGCCAGGACGCGCAGCAGATTTTCACCAAGCATCCCGCGCAGCTCGTCCGCAGCCCAGCCCCGTTCGAGCAAACCGGCCGTGATCTTGGGAAGATCTGCGGCGGAGTCCATGCCCTCAGCCGACAGCGCGATCCCATCGAAATCCGAGCCCAACCCAACATGCCCCGGTCCCGCGACTCGTAAGAGATGGTCGAAGTGATCCACGAGCATGGAAAACGGCACAGGTGGGAGGCGCTTCGCAAAGGCGCGGTCGATTGCGACCTCTTCCGGGAAATAGGGCATCGTGCTTCCCTTTTGCAGGTACGGTTCGCGCGCCCGGCACACGGCGGCTTCGATCTCCGGCTTTTGCTGGTTCCAGGCTTCCCGCCAGGTGTCGCTGAGGAAAGTGGCGAAGAAGTTCACCATGATGATGCCGTCATGCTGAGCCAGCGCACGGACCATATCGTCTGTGAGATTCCGCGCCGCTCCGCACAACGCGCGAGACGATGAATGTGAGGCAATGACCGGAACGGAGGAGGTCTCCAGCACGTCCCAGAACGCCGCGTCTGAAATGTGAGAAACGTCCACCACCATGCCAAGCCGGTTCATTTCTCGCACTACATCCCGGCCAAATGCCGTGAGACCCTTGTGATCAGCACCATCGCCGCTGGAGCCGCACCAGTCGTTTGCGTTGGCCCACGTCAGCGTCAGATACCGTGCGCCGCTGGCGTGGAATTCACGAAGGACGTCAAGGCTGTTTTCAATGGCATGTCCGCCTTCCACACCAATTAGCACGGCGTACCGTCCCATCTGTTTAGCCGCGCGGACGTCGGCGGCGGTGCGGCAGACGCAGAGTGCGTCTCCATGACGCCGTACCTGGTCATGAATGCCTCGAATCAGCACGCGGGTGCGTTCAGCGTAGCGGTCGCTCCAGGGTCCGGGTTGCGGCCACGCGACCATGAAGCCGCCGTCCAGGCCACCTTGCCGCGCTGTCTCTGCAGAAAGGTGGCCTAAACCTAACGCATCACCTGTCCAGTCCCATCCCTGATCGGTGAAACGCTGCGGTGTGTCCGCGTGGCCGTCCAGCACGATGGAGCAAGCGTGCAGTGCACGTGCTTCCGCCAGGAAGTCTCTCATGCTGCGATGGTATCCGCAGGACCGGGCTCGCCTGCGCCAAGGTACCAAGGTGGCAAACCCTGAACGCGGCGCTGGCGTCTCACTTGATCGAGGTGAAAGACCATGAGCAGCAGCATGACAGGGAACGGCACGCCTGGTGAGGGCGAAGGGATTGCCAAGGAAAAGGTCAACACGCCTGATACACCCGCGCGTCCCGGCCTTAACTCACTCGAGCGCCCAGAATCGGGGCACCAGTCCGGAGTAGATCGTTCAGCGGAAGATTCCGCGCGCCGCGCGATGAACCGCCAGGCACACAACGATGGAGACATCTTCACCAAGTAGTTCCGGTATCAATGAACCGTGCGGGCCTTGCGAGCGCAAGGCCCTTCGCGTTAGCGGTCGCGATCCGTGACATAAGACGGAACCCACTCTAGCGCTCGAACGGCTTTAGCTGACTCGGGGTCTCTACACGTGAGTCCCATCAAGGACTGCCGGGCGGCTTCCGCATAGGCCCGTGCCGCGTCCATCGCATATTCCAGGGAGCCATACCTCCGCAGAATGTCAAGTATTGCGGCGTGCTTGACACGTGTGAAGTTCCGGTCAGCGAGAACGGTTCGTATGGCCTCACGCTCGGCACCCGTTCCTCGCTCAAGCGCATGGATTACGGCAAGGGTTGCCTTGCCCTCCCGGAGATCACTCGCGACTGGCTTACCCATGGATGCCTCTTCACCAGTCAGGTCGAGCACGTCGTCCACAATCTGAAAAGCAAGTCCAAGATTGCGTCCGTATTCGCCAAGTTGCTCTTCCACCGCTTCGTCGGCACCCGCCAGCGCGGCACCAAGTTGCGTGCTCACCTTGAACAACATGGCCGTCTTGCGGAAAATCAGATCGAAGTACTCTTCCTCGTTGATGAGGTGGCCCAGCTTCTGCATCTGCAGCAGCTCGCCCTCGACCATCTGCTGCGTCAGACCGATGAGAAGGTCGAGCACGTGGAAATTGCGCTCCTGAAGCGCCGTCTGAAAAGACTGCATGTAGAGCCAGTCGCCCGCCAGCACGGATTTTGAGGAACCCCACTTCAAGTTTGTGGAGGGACGTCCACGCCGGGTCTGAGCCTCATCAATGATGTCATCGTGCACCAGCGTGGCCGTGTGCAACATCTCAACAACCGCGCCCAGACGGATGCGGCTTTCCCCCCTGAATCCCAGCGCTTTCGCCGAAAGCAGCAGGAGCAGGGGACGGATTCGCTTGCCCCCGCCAGAAATCAGGTAGTCGGCGATGTCCTGAATGACCGTAACCTCGGATTGAGACTGCTGGTCAAACTCACCTTCAACAGCAGCGAGATCCTCCCGGACCAGGTCGAAGACCTCTTTCGCGG
>CAXUBG010000026.1:0-1212 GCA_964249285.1 uncultured Terriglobus sp.
GCCATGCACCAGCCCGTGCGATGGCAGCAGTGGAGCAAGGCCGCGTTCGCGCAGGCTGTCGCGGAAGACAAGCCGGTCCTGCTCGACATTGGTGCGCTTTGGTGTCACTGGTGCCACGTCATGGACCGTGAGAGCTATGAGAATGCCGAGACAGCGGCGCTAATCAACGAGCACTTCATCGCGGTCAAGGTAGACCGGGACGAACGGCCCGATGTCGATACGCGTTATCAGGCTGCAGTCTCCGCCATCAGCGGGCAAGGCGGATGGCCGCTCACTGCTTTCCTCACACCGAACGGCCATCCATTCTTCGGCGGCACGTACTTTCCTCCAGAAGAGCGCTATGGCCAGCCCAGCTTCCGCCGCGTGCTCCTCACCATGGCCGATTCCTTCCACAACAAGCGGGACGAGGTGGAGGAGTCCGCTGGCAGCGTCATGCACGCCATCGAATCCAGCGAAACGTTTACCGGGGCGCTTGGAGATCTCGAACAGATGGACGACAGCCTTGCCTTGCTGGAGAAGCTTGTTGCATCGGCACTGGCGCAGTTCGATCTTGCAAACGGCGGCTTCGGAGCGCAGCCAAAGTTCCCCCATCCTGCCGCCATCGACCTGCTGCTCGACGCAGCCGCCCGGCCCGGCCCAAACGCCGCGAAGGCGCGGCAGGCCACAATGATCACGCTGCACAAAATGGCCAGCGGCGGCATCTTCGACCAGCTTGCCGGCGGCTTTCACCGTTACTCAGTCGACGAGCGCTGGCTCGTTCCCCATTTTGAGAAGATGAGCTATGACAACTCCGAACTGCTTCGGAGCTACGTGCATGCCTTTCAAACCTTTGCCGGTCCGGAGTGCGCGGAAACCGCCCTCGCCATCATGCGCTGGATCGACGAAGTTCTGAGTGATCGCGAACACGGCGGCTTTTATGCCTCGCAGGATGCTGACGTGTCGTTGGACGATGATGGCAATTACTTCACCTGGACGCGCGCCGAGGCCGCCGCTGTACTCTCGCCTGACGAACTAGCGCTGTCGGAGATTTACTACGATATCGGTCCGGTGGGAGACATGCGCCACGATCCCGCGCGCAACGTTCTCTTCCGGCCCACGACGCTGACAACAGCAGCGCGGCAGGCAGGCATGGTGGAAGAGAACGCGGCTGCGCTCCTGACTTCCAGCAAGGCAAAACTTTACGCGGCCCGGCTGCAGCGTCCCGCGCCTTTC
>CAXUBG010000026.1:1222-10499 GCA_964249285.1 uncultured Terriglobus sp.
GCATACGTCCTTGCGGGCCGCGTGCTCCAGCTGCCGGCCGCGCTTGCGTTCGCTCGAAAAACGCTGGATCGCGTGCTTGCCGGGGCCCTGCGCGAAGGCACGGTTGCCCATGTCGTTGCATACGATGCTGGAGAGGCATCGCTCACTGAGATGCCAGGAGTCCTGGACGACTACGTTTTTCTCGGGCACAGCTGCCTGGACATGTGGGAGGCTCTCGGCATCGTGCGCTATTACGACGCTGCGGAAGAGATTGCACGGACGCTGCTGTCGCGCTTCTATGACGGTAAGGCAGGCGGATTCTTCGACACCGCTATCGACGCACCGAACCGCCTCGGAGCCTTGGTCACCCGCCGCAAGCCCCTGCAGGACGCCCCAACCCCAGCCGGTAATCCCGCCGGTGCGGTCCTCTTCATGCGACTCCATGCGTTGAGCGGCAACGAAGCTTACCGCGACACCGCGCAGGAGACGCTGGAGTACTTCGCTGGCATCGTGGAGCACCTGGGCCTGTATGCGGCGACGTACGCGCTCGCGCTCGGCCGTTTCTCGCGGCCCGCGACTCAGGTGGTTGTCGTCGGAGAAGGCGAAGCCGCCGCACAGCTAGAAGTCATTGCCCTTGCAGGATACGCCGTAAACAAAAGCGTGATCCGTCTGCGCCATGACCAGCTTGCAACGCTCCCGCCAGCTCTTGCTCAAACGCTGCCGCATCTGCCGGAAGCGCAAGGCGCCTTCGCACTGGTCTGCAGCGGCAGCACGTGCCAGCCGCCCGTCACAGGTGCAGACGGCCTGATCGCAGCCCTGCATTCCGCCGGTCCCACGGACCTACTTCACGCGGAATGACTTGATCGCAATCGCGTTCGGCTGCGCTCCCGCGGGCAGCATCGTAAACAACTCTGGCCCGTTCGTGTCACGCGTGCGGATCACGGCCACATCGCCGCCCTTCGCGTCTGCCACCAGCAGCAGGGGCTGCACCGGTGACAGCGCCATCGCGTCGGGCTGTGGTCCGGTATGCACGCTGGCAGTCATGCGGCCTTCATCAATCGAGTAAAGGCTGACCGCATCCGATCCGAAATCCGAGACCCACAACGTGCTGTTGTCGGGACTGATGACGCCCTGGGACGGCCCCGTCCCGATCATGTACGTGCCGCCTACCTCGTCCGTAAACGTCGAGATTTCGCTGATGCTGCCCGATCCGAAGTTGCTGACAAACAGCTCTCCACTGTCTGGCTTCAGCGACAGGTGGAGCGGTGCT
This sequence comes from uncultured Terriglobus sp., assembly GCA_964249285.1. Taxonomy (GTDB): domain Bacteria; phylum Acidobacteriota; class Terriglobia; order Terriglobales; family Acidobacteriaceae; genus Terriglobus. Next base: position 2,472 of record CAXUBG010000026.1, read on the forward strand.
TTTCCCACACGCAGCCGCGCCAGCAGCCTGTCTTTCATCGTCGCCGCATCCTGTTTCGCGGGCCACGAACCAGGCTCGCTGGCCAGGCCGATCGACACGACCGTATCACCACCGGAGCAGGCGACAAAAGCCTTTGATGAATCATTCATAACCGCTATATCCGTCGCTCCGGGGCAGCCGTCAAAGCTGGCGCGGAGACGTGGCGCGCGGGTCTGCGTCACCTCATACAACGAGACGCTGCCCGCACCGCGATTGGACACCACCAGCGACCGTCCATCCGGCGAAATCCGCGCCAGCCCAGGTTGCTCTCCCGTGCCCACCGCCGCAAGTTCGCGATGCTTGACGAGGTCCAGCACGCTCACGGTGTTCGAGCCGGAATTGGCGACGTACCCGCGCTGACCCGTGGCATCCACGGTGATGCTGTACGGTGCCCTGTGCACCGGGATCGTTGCGCTCACCCGATTGGTCGTAGCATCGATGATGCTTACGGTACCGCTTGCCGCGTTTACCACGTAGACCTCGTTGCGCACGGGATTCACCGTCACGCCAGACGGGTTGTCGCCCACGCGCAACGTGCGGTCCGGGCGGAAGTTCACCAGGTCCAGAACGCTTACGGTTCCAGCGCCCCCGTTGGTCACATACGCGTATTCGCGATAATTCTCGGCGAGCTGGGGAAAGCGCATGCGCCTGCATCCACCCGCACATAGCAGCGCCAGCAGCAACGCGGAATACGGACCCATTCGTGAGGAAGACCATTCCCGCAGTGCCGCGGAGACCGCGCGAATGTGCGGTGCTGGAGGGGAAGCACGATGGTGCTGTATTGCGGGCCCGGCCAATGTCCGTGATCTCTTGGAGGGGTACTGCTTTCCCCGTACCATCAACAGAGCACAGAGTGACTCGGCTTTAGCCGCTAGGGTCTGCTTCCCTGTGTTCAGAGATGCTCGCACAGCATCACGACTCATATCTTCCCTGCGATTCTGGTGGACTCAACGGCGTGACCGCTTGATCCGCGACCAGCGCACAAAAACCCACGCAGCATAGCCTGCCTGCACCACGAACACCAGAATGTACGCGGCGTAAAGGAACGGAATGCTGTTCAAGGCCGGCTGCATCACACCTCCAGCGCTTGCAACGCGGTTTGCTCCACGGCGACCTGCTCGCGGCGAACCAGAGCGTACCGCGCCCACACCAGCATCACACCCCAAAAGAACCATGCCGCCATGTTCCACAGAAAGGCAGGCCACATCGCGGGGTCCAGAGACCCATCGCCCGTCAGCACTGGCGCAGGATGCTGAGTGCGCCACCACCGGATCGACATGAAGACGATGGGTACATCAATCCCTGCGAAAACACTCAGTACCGCCGCCACCACCGCGCTTTGTCCTCCAGCGGAGAGCCGCCGCACCAACAGATAACTCACGTACAACAGGAAGAGCATCAGAAAGCTCGTCAGCCGCGCATCCCACGCCCACCAGATGCCCCACACCGGACGCCCCCACAACATGCCGGTCGCAAGTCCAAGGCCAACATAAAGGACCGTGACTTCCGCAGTCGAAACGGCGAGCGCATCCAGCTTTGCCGCCAGCACCGGCTTCGTCCGGCGGAAGTAAAGGAACGCGATGGACGCGATCATGTTCGCGTACGGAAAGATCTCAGCGGAGATGTTGATCGGTACGTGCCAGTAGAATATCCGCTGCACCTGGCCCATGGTCGCCTCCGTGGGCGCAACAAAAACAGCCTCGTAGAAGCCAATCAGCAGCAGGGCCACGCTGAAACCGCACAACATCCAGAAGACACGCTTCATATAGTCCAGTTCAGTCTACCGTCCGTTCCGGCGCGGGCAAGGCGTTATTCGGCTTGCACGCTCTCAAGTGACACCGGGTCGAGTATTGATGCAGCAAAAGATCGTGCATTTTGGCTGTCGTGTTTTATCGCGCCTCGGCTATGTTCCACGTGGAACACACTCTACTCCGCGTTCAGCACCGTTCCAAAGAGCAGCAGACACACCGCCGTAAAGATCACATCGAAGCCGAACAGCATCCTGATCCACAGTTGCGGCTCAAAGTCGCCCGTGATGACGCCCGTTGTCGCCTCCACCACCCCCAGCAGCGCCGGGATGGAAATTGGAAAGAGAATCGCCGGCAGCATCAGCTCGCGGTTGCGGCTGCGCAGGCCCAGGGCTGCGAAAAACGTTCCATTCACAACGATGGCCCACGTACCCAAAGGCAGAATCAGCAGCAGCCACCGCGTTTCACCAAGCGGGTGAAGGTTGTAGAAGACCACGAAGACTGGTGCCAGCACCGCTTCCACTAGACTGACGAAAATCAGATTGGCGATCGCCTTACCCAGGAACAGCGCGCTCGGCGCGGCTGCGGACATACGGTGCGCATCCAGCACCTGATTACGGCGTTCGCGCTCCCAGCTGATGTTCAGCGCCGTTGTCGCCGCAAACAGCAGACCCACCCACAGCAGGCCGCCACTCATCTGCCGCGCCAGGGCAGGGAAGCCCGTCGGATCGAACGCCATCGCGAAGACAACGGCAATCAGCAGCGTGAAGAAGAGCATGCCAGCCATCGCATCGCGGCTGCGCCATTCCAGGCGCAGATCCTTCCGCAGATGCAACCAGACAGTGCGGAGATACATCACGCCACACCTGCGGCTTTGGTCAGGTCGACGACGGCCGCCTCTGCCGCGCGCAGGTAGTCTCCCGGCGCCAGCACCAGTTGCATGCCACGCACCCCCGCGGAAACGCTGATGGACGGAAACAGCTTGATCGCCTCGTCAGCGAAGGCCCGGTACGCCTTCCTGGCGCCCATCACGGTTACGCCACCTCGAATGTAGCCGGTAAGCGGTTCGACATCCTTCAGCGCCGCAAGTTCAGCTTTCTTCGTCTTCGCTGCCACGGCCAGCTTCTTCAAATCGAGTTCGGAGTCACCGGGAATCACAGCAAATACGTGGCCGCCCTCATGCAGTTGGCAGAGCAGAGTTTTGAAGACCTGCTCCGCAGGCATCCCAATCTTGCGCGCCACGCTGGTCGCTGTCAGATCACCTGGATCAACCACGTACTCGCGTGTTTCGTATGGAATGGCAAGCCGGTCCAGCAGCCGCGCCGCATTGGTCTTCACGCGGCATTTGTCTCGGTCGCGGCCGGAACCAGTGCACCGCCGCGCATGTGGATGACCGTATCGGCAGCAGCCTGAACCAGTTCAAATTGGTGAGTCGTCATGATGACAGTGCGTTTCGCTTGGGAACCCGCGACAGGCCACGTGCGGAAGTCAAGCAGCAGTTCCACCAACTCACGCGCTCCATCCGCATCCATGTTGCTGAAAGGCTCGTCCAGCAGCAGCAGTTCCGGATCGCCAGCGAGAGCGCGCGCCATCGACACGCGCTGCCGCATTCCTTGTGAGAACTGCGACACGGGACGCGTGACTGTGGGATCGATGCCGACCGCACGCAACGCCATCTCCGGCGAACCGCTGCAGTCGCACGTGGTACCAGGATGCTGCACCCGCGAGAAGTAGCGCAGGTTCTCCATGGCGGAGAGCTCGTCGTAGAGCATCGCGGCATGGCTCATGTACGCCACGCGGGAGCGTGTGCCGCGCGGTTCCCCGCCGAGTACTGCAACGCGCCCGCTTGAAGGTGTAATGAGGCCAGCGAGGATGCGGAGCAGTGTCGACTTTCCCGCGCCGTTCGGCCCCAGCAGCACATGAAAGCCACCCGCCCGGAACGCGCATGTCACACGCTTTAGCGCTGCAAAGCTGCCATAAAGCTTCGACACGCCGTCAACCTGTGCCGCCGCCATCGGTGTCTGTGTCATCGAAGCGAGTATAGCGGCTCAACGGCTGGTTAGACGGAGAATGGTTCGTCCCAGCCACGAAACACGAAACCGCTAAGTGGCTTGCGGTCGCGAGGTGTTGTCTCCGCCAGCTTGAAGTTGTCTGGAACGTTCTCCGGATCGCCTAGATACCCGAGCGCCCACATTGCCCCAACCTCGAAGTCCTCTGGCACACCGAAGAACGCCCGCAGTGTTTCCTTGTCGAATCCGGCCATGCCGTGTGTGTGCAAGCCCAGGACCTGCGCCTGCAACGACGCAGTTGCGGATGCCGCACCGGTGTCATGCAATCCATACGCGTTTGGCTGGCCGCTCTTTGTAAAGGTTTTCTTGCCAAAGGTCGCATACAGCACAGGAGCGGACTTCGCCCAGGCCTGATTCATAGGAACAAGGGAATCCAGCAGCTTCTTGTAGGTCTCGTCTCCCTTGCGTCCCACGATAAAGCGCCACGGCTGCTCGTTGTAACTCGACGCGGCCCATGCCGCAGCGGTGAAGATGGTTTTCAGATCGGTGCCGGATACCGGCTGGTCAGAGAACGAGCGCGGACTCCATCGGCTCAGGATCAGGTCTTCAACGGGAGCATCGGTCACTCCATGTTTCACATGTTCGAGCGTTGGGGTCTCAGACATTGTCATTCCTCTGTAGGGTGAGATGGCACTCGCCCCAGCGGCGATGCAGTCTCCGTTCATCTCATGCGCCGTCAAGTGCGCGTTCGGATATGCCGTCACCAGACGCAACGAGCCAACAAGAACGCGGCGCGCGTCATGCTTCAATGGATATATGCAGGAAACAGTATTTGACGTCCTCGTCATCGGAGCGGGACCCACTGGCCTGGCGTGCGCCATTGACGCCCAGAACGAGGGCCTGCGTGTCGTGCTGGTAGACAAGGGCTGCCTCTGCAACTCCCTCTTTCACTATCCCGCGCACATGACGTTCTTCACCACGCCTGAACTGCTGGAAATTGGCAACATGCCCTTCAGCAGTCCCAACCAGAAGCCTACCCGCAGCGAGGCGCTGGAGTACTACCGCAAAGTCGCCGATCACTACAAACTGGATGTGCGGCAGTATCACACGGTCGATCGTGTCAGCGGCTGCGACGGCGAATTCATTGTGCACACCAGCGATCGCTTCCGGCGCGTTCACCTTTTTCGCGCACGGAAGCTGATCGTCAGCACCGGCTACTACGACCTGCCAAATTACCTCGGAATCCCCGGCGAGGACCTCAACAAGGTTCATCACTATTACAACGAACCACATCCGTACTTCGGCCTGAACGTCCTCATCATAGGCGGCAAGAACTCCGCTGCTATTGCCGCGCTGGACCTGTGGCGGCACGGCGCAAAGGTCACGCTGGTGCACCGCGGAGCCGAGATGCACCGGCACGTGAAGTATTGGATCCTTCCGGACATCAACAATCGCGTCAAGAACGGCGAGGTCACTGCGTACTTCAACTCCACCGTAAGACAGGTGACGGAAGACAGTGTGACGCTGCAAACGCCCGAAGGCGAAAAGACGCTGCCGAACGACTTTGTGTTTGCTCTTACCGGGTACCACCCTGACTTCGCGTTTCTTGAAATGATCGGCATCCACCTAGACCCGGAAAACGACCGCTGCCCCGTGGTCGATGCCAACACTCTCGAGTCCAACGTTCAGGGCATCTACCTTGCCGGGGTGATCGTCGCAGGCGAGCGCACCAACGAAATTTTCATCGAAAACGGGCGCTTTCACGGCGCCCTCATCGCAAGAGATCTCGCGGGAAAGCTGAGCGGTACGCAGCCAAGGCCGCGAGACCTAGTCACGGTCTAACGGCCGCGAGGTCCGTCCTTGGCCGTTTGCACCACGATGCAAAGGTTGGTCGAAATCGTGCCTGGCCGTCTGACTACGTTCTTGTCGATGCCTCGTCCCCGGGGCAGCGTGTTCGACCGGATTGCGGCACTGCTTAAGAACCTACTGCTGCTCCGGGTCGACTTTGGTGCCATCCGTAATGGCGTCGGAAGGCGAGAGCACCACCTGGTCTCCAGCCCGCAACCCACTCAGGACTTCCGTACTGGAGCCGTAGTCGCGTCCCAGTGTCAGGTTGCGCAGGTGCACGGCATGGCTGGCGTCCATGACAAACGTCTGCGGGCCAGCCGCACGCACGAAAAGCGCGTTCGCCGGAATGAGCACAGGTGGTACCGCGGTATGTGTGGCAAACGTCACCGTGGCAAACATACCGGGCAGAATCCTGCCATTCGCATTGGGCAGATCGACCTCGGCAAGAAGTGTGCGTGAGCTGGGATCGATCGCTTGCGAGGTGCGTGTCACTTTACCGGTGAAGGTCTGCCCGGGCAATTCGCGAAAGAGCACTTGTGCGCTGTTCGCACCCCGGACGTCCTGTTCGTTCGCCTGCGGGACATTGGTGAAGACACGCACGGTATCCGCCTGTCCAATTGTGAACAGCTGCGTAACCGAATTTTGCGAACCGGCGGAGATCAGGGAGCCCGTGTCGATGCTGCGCGACAGAATGACGCCGGTGAAGGGCGCGGTAACACGGGAAAAGCTGGCCTGCTCCTCCAGGGAGCGCACGTTCGCTTGACCGGCCACGATGTTGGCCTGCGCAGCGTTGACGGTGGCATCGTTGACGCCGGCCTGTGCGGTGAACTGGTCGGCCGCGGCCTGCGAAATCACACCTTCCTGTTGCAACTGCTGATTGCGGGTGTTGTTGAGCGTTGCCAGTTTCGCATTGGCCTGTGCCTGCACGAGCTGCGCGCGGAGTTGCAGCAGAGCCGCCTGCGCCTGCCGCAACGACTGCTGCGTCTGCGGATCTTCGATGGTGGCCAGCACCTGGCCCGCTCGCACATGGTCGCCAATGTCGGCGTACCGGTGCGACACGTACCCGGAGGTCCGGGCGTAAATGGGAGTCTGCTCGAAGGCCTGCACAGTTCCGGGCAGTTCAAGCCGTGAAGACGCCTGGCCCAGGGTTACGCGTGTGACCACTACCGGTGGAGGGCCTGCGTCAAGGCGCGTCTGATCATTCAGTGACTCGCGATGGTGCAGCTTCGGGATCAGAAAGGCGATACCCAGCACCGTGAGCAGGAGAAATCCCGCGCCCGCGGCGATGTACGCGCCGCTGCCCGTGGTGCGCTGCGCACCGGAGGTGGCCCGTGTGTCGTGTTCCCCGGCCAATGCCGGTGGATCAGAGACGTTCTGTGCCATGCGTGCGTGACTCCTCCTGGCAAATTGATGTGCGGCACGCGCGTGCGGCCCACAAAAGTTCCTTACGCATGCTCGTAGAATTCCTCATGCTCTTCCACCGCGTCCACCTGCATCGTCGAAGGGGGCGCCTTGCGCAGCAGCGAATAGAAGAGCGGCACGATGAGCAGCGTGGTTACGGTGGCGACCAGCAGGCCGCCGATGACCGCACGGCCCAAGGGCGCATTCTGCTCACCGCCCTCACCCAGGCCAAGCGACATGGGCAACATGCCCAAGATCATTGCAAGTGCTGTCATCAGCACCGGCCGCAGCCGTGTAAATCCTGCGGCGGCGGCGGCCTGCACGCTGTTGAGGCCGAGCGACCGCTGGTCGTTCGCAAACGTAACCATCAGGATGGAATTCGCGGTCGCAACGCCCACTGTCATGATCGCTCCCATCAGCGACGGTACGCTGAAGGTGGTGCCGGTCAGAAAGAGCATCCACAGGATGCCGCAGGCGGCTCCGGGCAGCGCCATCAGGATGATGAAGGGATCTAGCCAGCTCTGGAAATTAACCACCATGAGCAGATACACCAGCAATACGGCGAACAGCATGCCCAGTCCAAGGCCGGTAAAGCTGTCCTGCATACTCTTCACCTGCCCGCGAACGGTGAGCGTGGCTCCCTTGGACAGCTTGCCATTGAAGCCTTTCAGGATGCGTTCGATATCGCTGTATACGCCGCCAAGATCGCGTCCCTGCACGCTGGCGAACACATCGTACACCGGCTGAACGTTATAGTGATTCGTGATGCCGGGGCTGGATGCATGTTGAATCTGAGCCAAGTTCGAGAGCAACTGCGCCGGCGGCGCGGCGGGAGTTCCGCCGGGGGTTCTGTTCGGGGGCGCGCTATTGGCGGCCGTGGTGGTGGGCCCGGTCCTGCTCGGGCGGGATCAACAGGACGTGGGGCCCGCCCAGCCGCGCGGGCGCCGCGCCCGCCAGCGGCGGCATCGAATGGAGATCGAGCA
>CAXUBG010000026.1:10509-23452 GCA_964249285.1 uncultured Terriglobus sp.
ATATTGGCGGCCGTGTTGGTGGCCCCTGTACTGATCGGCAGGCCGTCTATGGCCTCAACCGAGTTTACGCGGTAGGGCGGTACCTGGACCACAACGGAGTAGTTCACGCCATTCTGCGGATTCAACCAGTAGTTGGGAGTCGCCGTTCCTGAGCCGGAGAGCGCATACAACATGCTGTTTGCCACGTTCGACTCGGTCAGATTGACCTGCTGCGCGCGCGTGCGGTCCACGTTCACCCGCAGTTCCGGCGCATAGAGCACCTGGTGCACATGCACGTCCACCGCGCCGGGCACCTTTGCCACGGCCGCGCGAATCTGCTCGGCCGAGGCGTAGTTTTGCTGGGCCAGCCGGCCGTTGATCTGAATGTCGATGGGGGCGGGCAAGCCGAAGTTGAGAATCTGATTGACGATGTCGGACGCCTGAAAATAGAAGGTGTCCTCAGGGAATTTCTGGCGCAATACTTCGCGCAGCTTCGCGCGGTAGCCTGCGGTGGGATGGTGATCTTCGTTCAGCGAAACGATGATCTCGCCATCCTGCACATCGGTCAGTGAACCATCACCAAAGGCGAGATTGAAGGAGCCGTTAGGCACGCCCATGTTGTCCAGCACGGTCCCGATTTCATTCGCGGGAATGACTTGCCGGATGGTGTCTTCCACCTGAGCGAAGACGGCCTCTGTAGACTCGAGCCGGGTACCGGGCGCCGTGCGCACATGCAGCCGGAAGTTACCAGCGTCCACGTCCGGAAAGAAGTCCCGCCCGATGAATGGCAGCGTACAAAACGAGATCAGCAGGAAGACGCCAAAGCAGGAGAGCGTGAAGGCGGCATGTGAGAGCGCCCAGTCCAGCAGGCGTTGATAACGCGCGCGCAGCCGTTCGAAAACGCGGTTAAAGGCAAAATGTATGCGCCAGATCACTCCCAGGCTGCGGCGCTTTCTCTCAATGTCCGCCATCTCGGACGAGGACAGCGCGTGATCGCCGTGTTCGGCTTCCGCCAGCGCGTACACATCCACTTCGCGCGCCAGCAGAAACTTGACCATGGTGGGCACGAGCGTTCGTGAAAGAAAATACGACGCCATCATGGCAAATACAACGGCCATGCCCAGTGGCGTGAACAGGCTTTTGGCTGCACCCGACAGGAAGACTACCGGCACAAAAACGATGCAGATGGCGAGCGTGGAGACAAAGGCCGGGACAGCGATTTGCGCCGCGCCGTCGAGAATTGCCGGTTCAATTTCCTTGCCCAACCCAAGATTGCGGTGGATGTTTTCGATCTCGACCGTGGCGTCGTCGACCAGGATGCCGACCGCCAGGCCGAGGCCGCCCAGGGTCATGGTGTTCAACGTCTGCCCAAGCGCCTTCAGCACGATGATCGACACAAGAATCGACAGAGGAATCGAGACCGCGATGATGACCGTAGAACGCCACGATCCTAGGAAGAGAAGGATCATGACCGCAGTCAGTCCTGCTGCGATGGCCGCTTCTTTGACGACGCCCTGAAGAGCTGCTTTGACGAAGATGGATTGATCCAGCAGGATCTTGAAGTCAGGAATTGGCGGCGGAAGATTGGCTATGATGCGCGGCAGAACCTCTTTCACGCGCTTCACGATGTCCAGCGTCGACGCCGATGATGCCTTGAGAATCGTCATTAACACCGCGCGCTGGCCGTTGACGCGCACAATGGACTGCTGCGGTGCCGACCCGGAGTGCACCTGCGCCACGTCGCGCATGTAAATCGTGGCTCCGTTGACCTGCTTGATGGGGATGTCGTTCAGCGTGGTCAGCACCAGCGGAGATGCATTGGTGCGCACGATGTAATCGCGGTCTGCGATTTTGGCGTCGCCCGCCGCCAGGATCAGGTTCTGCGCGGAGAGCGCGTTTACCACGTCCGTGGGCGACAAGCCTTTGGCATACAACTCCATGGGGTCGATGTCCACGGCAATCTGCCGGGCGGTGCCGCCGTACGGTGAGGGGACCTGCGCGCCCTGTACCGTAGCCAGTTGTGTGCGCACAAACTGCAGGCCAAGGTCATACAAGTCAGCCTCTGACAGCCGGTTGGAAGACAGGGCAACCTGGAGAATGGGGACATTGGACGCGGAGAACTGCAGGATAAAAGGCGGGGTTGTGCCCGGTGGCAGAATGCGCAGAATGGTCTGGTTGACCGCGGTGACTTGCGCGACTGCCGCTTCGACCTTTACGCCGGGCTGGAAGAAAATCTTGATGACAGACACGCCGCTGACGGACTGTGATTCGATGTGCTCGATGTCGTTGACGGCGGTGGTCATGGCGCGTTCACTCACAGTGGTGAAGCGCTTTTCCATCTCATCGGGGCTGGTGCCGCTGTAGCTCCACACGACCGAGACGACGGGAATGTCGATTGACGGAAAGATGTCGGTGGACATCGTTTCGATTGAGACGATGCCCAGCACCAGGATCAACACCGCCATGACGACAAAGGTGTAGGGGCGTCGAAGTGCGAGGCGAACGATCCACATGGCGGCTCATCTCCGTTCGGGCGATGCTGTGGTTGACGCTGGGGCGCTCCCCATTGTCGCAAGGGCAGTTCGATTGGCTAACGGTTGCAGAGCGTTAGTGCTGTTCCTTACGGAACAGAACCTCACTAACCGGATTCTACGTGAGGGGACATCGCCGCACCATGAAGCGTAGACTTGACGAATGGCACGTGGCTGGCAAAAAGAGGATGTGGGTGCTCCCGAGGCACCACGGTTGCAACCAACCACCACCGCGGAAGAACGCCGCGTCACGGAGCGCGACCGTCAGCGCAAACTGCAAGGCTTGCAGTTGCAGCGGGAGCGCATCCTCTCGGAGCGCACCTCCAGCCCGCACCGGCGTTCGGCCCTGGAAGCGGCACTGCTGGAGATTGAAGAGCAGCTTTCGCAGCTGGGCTGGACCGTTCACGTATAGACGCGTCTCGAACCGCAGCATGCTCCTGTAAACTGGCGAGACCGCGAAGGAGCACGTGCACATCCATGCCTGCTGTTGCAGAAGCCGCCGAGCCGTACCGTCCAGCAACGTTGAAAGCTTCTCCGGCCATGACCTTTCAGGAGACGCTTTTCGCGCTGCAGCGCTTCTGGGCGGAACGCGGATGCGTCCTGCAACAGCCGTATGACAATGAGGTTGGCGCGGGCACCATGTCCCCCGACACCTTCCTGCGCGTGCTTGGACCGAAGCCGGTGCGCATTGCCTACGCGCAGCCGTCGCGCAGGCCGGCGGATGGCCGCTATGGCGAGAATCCGAACCGGCTGTACAAACACACGCAGTTTCAGGTGATTCTGAAACCGCCTCCGGAAAACATCCAGGACCTCTACCTGCAAAGCCTGGAGGCGATCGGGATCACGCTCTCCGAGCACGACATCAAGTTTGAGGAAGATAACTGGGAATGGCCGGTGGGCGGCGCGTGGGGCGTGGGCTGGCAGGTAATGATGGACGGCCAGGAGATCACGCAGTTCACCTACTTCCAGCAGTGCGGCGGTCTGGACCTTGATCCAATCTCGGGCGAGATCACGTATGGTCTGGAGCGGCTGACCCAGTTTCTGCAGGATGCAGATTCGATCTATGACATTGTGTGGGCGCACGAACCGGACACCGGTCGCGTGACGACGTACGGCGACATCCGCCTGCAGGAAGAGCAGCAGTTCTCGGCCTATAGCTTCGACTACGCCGACGTGAGCAGGTTATGGGAGCACCTGAACGCCTACGAAGCGGAATGCCTCGGTCTGCTGCGGGCGGCAAAGGCGTTGCAGGAGGCTGCGGATGCAACGACGGTGAAGCGGTTTCCGGTGCTGGGTGCATATGAACTGGCACTGAAGTGCTCACACCTTTTCAACCTGCTGGACGCGCGTGGCGCCATCTCCGTGACAGAGCGAGTCGGCGTGATGGCGCGCATCCGCACGCTGATCGTCGGCGTGGCCAACGCCTACGCGCAGCAAGGCGAGCGCGTTGCCGCGGTACAAGACAAGGCTAGCAACTGATGGCTGATTTCCTGCTTGAGATCGGATTAGAGGAAGTCCCTGCGCGGATGTTGGCCGGTGCGGAAGCGGAGTTATCCCGCCGCACGGCGGACCTGCTGCAGCGCGAACGCCTGCTGGACGACGGTCACGAAGTTGACTCCTTCTCCACGCCGCGCCGCCTGGCCGTTCTGGTGCATGGTGTTCGCGAGCGTCAGGCTGACACGGAAGAGGATCTGCTTGGGCCTCCGGTAAAGGCGGCGTACAGGGACGGTAAGCCAACCGTCGCCGCCGAAGTGTTCGCGAAAAAGGCTGGCGTCACGGTGGACGCGCTGCGCACCATCACCAACGCCAAAGGCGAGTACCTGGCAGCTACCGCGAAGCGCGCCGGCCGCAGCTTCGCGGAGGTGATCGCGGCGGAGTTGCCGAAGGAGATCGCCGCCATCTATTGGGCCAAGAATATGTACTGGCGACCTGGCAAGCCGGAGCGCTTTGTGCGTCCGGTGCAGTGGCTGCTGGCCCTTCTGGACGGAGAGATTGTGCCGCTGGAGTGGGCCGGGCGCACGGCTGGCCGTGTTACGTATGGGCATCGCGTGCTCTACGGCAACGCTCCCATTGAAGTCGCGCACGCGCATGAATACGCGGAGCGGCTGTATGGGGCAAAGGTCATCGCGGGGGTCGAGAACCGGCGGCACAAGATTCGAAAAGCACTGGATGCGGTGACTCGTACGATCCCGGAGGCGCGCTGGCGCGAAGATCACCCGCTGGTCGACAAGGTGACGCACATGACGGAGTGGCCGTCGGTCATCTCTGGCAGCTTTCAGACGGAATTTCTTGCGTTGCCGGAAGAGGTTCTGGTGACCGTCATGCGTGATCACCAGAACTACTTTGCCGTGGAGGGCACCTCGCATACGCTGGCACCGCACTTCCTCGCGGTGCTCAACACAGAGCAAGATGCAGGAGCCGAAGGCATCATCCGCCACGGCAACGAGCGTGTGCTCCGCGCCCGGTTTAACGATGCACGTTTCTTCTACGAGTTCGACCAACGCGTGCCGTTGACCGGGCGCAGTGCGCTGCTGGACAAGGTGACGTTTCAAAAGGACCTGGGCAGCTATGCCGCCAAAACGGAGCGCGTGCGCGCCGGTGCCCTTCTATTGGGGACGCTGGTGAACGGGCGCTCCAGCACCTCCAGCAACGTCGTGGATCTTGCGGCGTTGGATATCGCCGCGCGGCTTTGCAAAACCGACCTGACCACCGACTTAGTGAAGGAGTTTACGGAGCTGCAAGGCATCGTAGGCGGGCTGTATGCGCGCGCGCAGGGTCACGGTGAAACAGTGGCGCAGGCCATCTACGCGCACTACCGGCCCGCCGGTATGGACGATGCACTCCCGCCGACACCCGAGGGGTTGTTGCTGTCCATCGCGGACAAGATCGACACCGTGAGTGGCATGTTTGGCCTGGGCCTGCAACCCACCGGATCGAAGGACCCGTTCGCTCTTCGCCGCGCCGCGAATGGCATCGTGAAGATATTGGCGGAGAGCACTTTCCCGCTCGATCTGAGCGAAATCGCAAACGCCGGAGCAAGCGGCGACGATGCCGTACGCAGCAGCGTGCAGGCTTTCCTAAGCGAGCGTCTGAAATGGTACCTGCGCGAGGTGCGCAGTGGTGCCTATGACGTGGTCGAGGCCGTGATGACCACGGACCCGGGCGGCGTGCGCGACGCGATGTCACGCGTGGACGCGGTCGGCGCCGCACGTGACAGTGCAGATTTTACCGCCATCGCAGCCGCCTTCAAGCGCATGAAGAATATCGTCGAGCAGGCGCGCGCCAAGGGTGAGCTGTTTTCCGCCGGGTCGAATCTGGAGTTCCTGACCGATCCCAATGAGCGCACGCTGGCCGAAGAGAGCGCCCACCGCGCCGCTGCCGTGGAAGCTCTACGCAAAGAGGGCAACTACCCCGCCGCACTGGCCGCTATCGCGGAACTCCGGCCTTACGTAGATGCATTCTTCGACAAGGTCATGGTCATGGTTCCGGATCAAGCCGTGCGCCAGGCCCGTCTCGGCCTGCTTCAATGCGTGCTGAACGACTTCAGCAACATCGCGGATTTTTCAGAGATCGTAATCGCGGGGTAGACCTTGGGCCTGTTCGCTTCAGAGGAGTCGTTTGAGAAAAGCAGTGCACGCGATCTTTGGGGCATTCGCATCTCTACGATCTTGGCGCACTCGTTGGTCTGGAGTTCTTTGTGTGGCGCCACTCGGCCTACCACTGTAAGTCATTCCGGCCGCCGGATCGCAGGAATTGGAGTAGTCTTCCGTTCAGCAGCGCTCACCTTTTCTAAGTTGGTGGACAATGAAGGGTTTGATCCACGGTGTTCGACTTGCAGGTTACACCGCAGGTTCGCACGGACTTCTTCTGCTCGGGTTCCGCGCTCAGATGATCTACGATCTGCATCGTACGAAGCGGCAAAATCCGGACGAGGGGTTCGGCTGGATCATGATGCCGTTAGTTCTACCTAACTGTCTGTGGTTGCTGATCCATCCTCACCTGCCGCATGTGCGCAAACGCTTTGTTAGTTCACCCGCTGCAGCCGGGCGATAAGCTTCTCCGCTAACGGTTCGCCGCTTTCCGTCCAAAGCAGGCGTGACGAGATGCCGCAATGCTTCTCAACGCTCAAGGTAAAGGCGAGCAGCTTTTCGACGTTCTGCTGCAGGCGCTTCCGGCCGTCCTCGTCCAGGTCGTTTTCGTCCTGCACCCAGGGCGTGTCCAGGCCGAAGTCGATGCGGATATGGCCGTTCTGTTCGTAGCTGCCGTCGTCGAATTCCGGGCCAAAGCCCGTGACCTTCACCGTTGAGGGGGCCAGCCGCCATGTGGCGTCGAAGCCTTCACCCGCAGCTTCGGGCTGCCACAGCTGCCACGTGGCCTCGAACTCGTAGGCCATGTCGCCGTGCAGTTGCTCGGTGGTCTCCGCGATGGCGTTCACGGCCAGCGAGTCATCCGTCTGCTCGGACCGGTCGTCGTTGACAAAAATGCGCTGGAAGACGGGAGACTCCGTCCAGCCCAGCGGAATGGCGGAAGCGACGCTGATGCGGCTGTTGCCGCTGACCCGCGCGAACTGCTGCAAGACGCGCGTCAGCTTGTCCGGCAGAGCAATCAGGCGGAAGTTGGGGAACCAGAGGCTGAGGTAAAGCTGATCGGCCATATCCGGGTTGGATGCGGCGATAGCCGGACCGTTGGGTCTGCACCTGTGCTCACGGCGCAGGGGTGAGAAGATAGCTGGAGGGATGACGACGGGCAGACAGGGCAGGAGACGCGGTTTCTCGGTTGTGCGTCTGCGGCGTTGGTTGCTGGCCGGTTTCCTTCTGCTTGTGGCGGTGCTGCTGGGCGTCCTGGGTTATGCCCGGTACCGGGCGCGACGTTTGTTGGCGGATCTTCCGCGCCGGCTAGGCATCGACATCAAGTCGGAGACGAATGGTTTTACCTATTCGCAGACGGTGAAAGGCCGCACCGTCTTTACGATCCACGCGGCGAAGGCGATTCAGCGGGAAAACGGCAGAACGACGTTGCACGATGTGGCCATCACACTGTACGGGCCACCGGGGTCTAACCGCGCGGACAATATTCGAGGCGCGGAGTTTGAGTACGACCAGCCGAACGGGGTCATTAAAGCGGTGGGCGAGACGCACCTTGACCTGGCATTGCCTGCGCAGGCGGGAGCGCAGCCCAGACCAGATGCGAACCGCGCGCAAGTAACAACGAGCGGCCTCATCTTTTTACAGAAGCTCGGCGTCGCAGCGACCGACCGGCCGATTCACCTGCTCTACGGAGGCATCCAGGGCGATGCAACCGGTGCGGACTACGAAAGCGATATGGGCGTGCTGCGCTTGCGCAGCGCTGTGCGGCTGGATGGCGTGCAGAACGGACGCGCGATCCATGTGGATGCGGGCGCGGCGGAGATGGACCGCAACGCCCAAACGGCTATCCTGCACAATGCACACGTGACCGCGGAGAAGGACCGCGCCGCCGGCGACACGGTCATGCTGGCCTTACGGAAGGACGGCAGCGTGGAGGCGGTGAACGCGGACGGGAACGCATCGGTGCAGAGCGGGAGTGGCGTTCACGTGGAGGCTCCGCATTTGCGTGCCCAGATGAGCGCGCGGGGCAAACTCCTGTCGGCCGCAATGCATGGGGGCGTCCGGATGCAGGCGGAAAGTGGGTCCGGCAGTGCAGCGGATGCGCTGCTTCACTTTGACGCGGCGGGTCAGCCGGTCCAGGTACATCTGCAGCACGCGGTCGAGTTGCACGGGCAGCAAGGCACGGCGGACCCGGCCAGCACGCTTAGGGCGGACGCGGTGGATGCCATGTTGATGCAGGAGGGTACGCGGACGGTGCTGCGCGATGCCATTGCCTCCGGAAACGCGATCTTTCGCAGCGTTGGCGAGGTGCGTCCCCGGTCTGGGGCCCAGTCACCCCGTATGGGAGCGCCGGTCGTACGCACGACAGTGGTGCGAGCAGCGGTGTTGAAGGCCATTACCGCAGTAGGCGGCGGCAAGGAGTACGTCTCCGTGGTTGATGGGACCGGCGGGACGCGCGTGGAAGAAAGCGACACGGCAGGCAATCAGCGGATCAGCACCGGCGATACCTTACACGCGGTTCTGGGCGCGCCGGGGATGGCGAGACGTGGAGGTGAGACCGGCACATTGCAGACCGCAGTGCAGAGGGGGCATGTTGCTGTTACGCAGCACACGTCCGCTACTGCTCTGAAAGCGGCACAGGACAGCCGCGCCTCGGCCGAGCAAGCCGAGTACGATGGCGCGAGCCAGTGCCTGCTGCTCACCGGCGCTCCCGTGGTGACAGCGCCTGGGGTGCAGCTTGCGGCGGATCGTGTTGCCCTGACACAGGACAGCGGCGATGCAACGGCAGAGGGCAATGTGAAGGGAACCTTCGTTCAGGAGACCGGAAGCAGCAGCAAACCTGATCCGGTGCATGTGCTTGCCGATCGCGCGGAAATCGCGGGAAACCGCGGACTTGCTCACTTTCACGGAAGTGTACGGCCAGCGCGCATGTGGTCCAGCTCGGGACAGCTTCAGGCTGCGGACATCGACCTGGACCGGAGCGCCGGAACACTGGCCGCGCACGTGGCAAATGGATCTTTCCCTATGCGAACTGTGCACCTGACCCTGGCCGCGGGGCGCACGAGACCGTCCGTCGCTGGCGAGCAGAATAGTGCCGGACCGACGGAAATCACTGGCAACGCGCTGCTCATGACTTCCGCAACGGCGAATGCGGCGGGCCACCTGGACGTTACTGGCGCGGTTCGCATGATGAGCGGAACAACGGAGGTGACCTCCGGCAAATTACTCGCGACGTTGCGCCCTGCTGGGAAGTCGAATGAGACGAAGCAGGACAGGCCTAACACGGTGAGCGCGTTCAACCAGGGCAGCATCGAAACGATTACGGCAAGCGATCACGTCCAGTTACAGCAGCCGGGACGGACAGGGACAGGGGAACGTCTGCTTTACACTGCCGCGGATGACCGTTATGTATTGACCGGAACCCCCGCGGCATCTCCTCACATCACCGACAGCTTGCGCGGCACTGTCACCGGTACAGAGCTTGCTTTACATGGCGCTGATGAAAGCGTGGAGATCACGGGCGAGCAGGGCAGACCGGTCCGCACGGAAACAGAGGCGGGGCGTCCCGTACGCAGCCGCTGATGCCGACGATCTCCACTTTCGAAGCGCCTCTCGCGGACCAGCCTCCGTCCTTGCCTCCCCGCGACGCGGCAGCGGACGAAACAGCTACTCCGGAGAGAAAGATCCTCGCCACCGGAGCGATCGCAAAAAGTTACGATGGCCGCGAGGTTGTGCGAGGCGTCAGCCTGTCCATTGCTCAGGGCGAAGTGGTCGGTCTTTTGGGACCGAACGGTGCGGGGAAGACTACGAGTTTTTACATGATTGTGGGCCTGGTGCGGCCCGATTCAGGGCAGGTGCTGGTCGACGGCGAGGACATCACGCGGACGCCCATGTATCTGCGCGCGCGGCACTATGGCATCAGCTATCTGCCGCAGGAGCCGTCCGTCTTCCGGAAGCTGACGGTAGAGGAAAACGTTCTTGCGATCCTGGAGACGCAGCCGCTGAATTGGGAGTCACGGCGGACACGCACGGCGACACTAATCGAGCAGCTGAATCTAGGCCATGTGCGCAATACACAGGGTTATGCGCTCTCCGGGGGAGAACGGCGCCGCGTCGAGATTGCTCGCTGCCTCTGTATACAACCCTCCTTCATTCTGCTGGACGAGCCTTTCAGCGGGATTGATCCCATCGCCGTTCTGGATTTGCAGGAAATCATCTTTGGGTTGAAAAGGAGCGGCATTGGCGTTTTGATCACGGACCACAATGTGCGCGAGACCCTGAGCGTGACGGATCGCGCGTACATCATTGCGGAAGGCCGTATCTTCCGCCACGGAACGCCGGGCGAGCTGGGCCGCGACCCTGAGGTGAAGCGGATTTACCTGGGCGAGAGCTTCCGGTTGTGATTCCGGCAGAAATCCGCGATTGAAACAGTTGCGCGACTCCCGGCAGAAACTGCCGGGTACACAGCCCATGTTCGCGTCGTAGACTGCGAACGTCCAGACCTTCGAAGCGCACCATCCGCGCGCGCCAGCGTCTGACCAGGTTGGAGAGGATGATTCGCGTTGCTGTTGCAGCCTAAGCTGAACCTGAAGGTGTCACAGCGCCAGGTGCTGACCCCGGGCCTGGTGCAGATGGTGAGCGTGCTTGCGCTCAACAAGCTTGAGCTGAAGGAGATGATCAACGCGGAGATCGTAGAGAATCCGGTGCTGGAGGAGATCGAGGAGAACGCCAGCAGCCTGGAGGAACTGGACGGCCGCGAGGGAGACCGTGAGCTGACCGCCGAGCAGAAGGCGGCGGAAGCCGAGCGCACCGAGAAAGATCCATTTGATGAGATCGACTTTGGCAGCTACTTTCAGGACTATCTCGATCCTGGATTTCGTGTGGCGGGACCAAGTTTTGAAAGCGATCCGGATGCGCCGTCGTTTGAGAACTTTCTTTCCAAGCCAAGTACGCTAAGCGATCACCTGCTGTGGCAGCTTGGGTCCATGCCGCTGAAGCCGCTGGTGCGTGCAGCGGCGGAGATCATCATTGGCAACCTGGAGGGCACGGGTCTTCTGCTTGTCTCTGACGAGGAGCTTGCGGAGCAGCACGCGGGTGAGGGCATTACCCTGCGGATGATGCGGGAAGCTCGCGCGGTGGTGCAGAGCATGGATCCGATTGGCGTGGGCGCGCGCACGCTGCAGGAATGCCTCCTGCTGCAACTTGATGCAATGTTGCATGAGGTTGACGTCGCGTTCGGGCGGCTCGACAACGATGATCCAGAGGATGCGCCAGCCGTTCGCGAACTTCAAGCGCGGCAGGCGCAGATGCAGCTTGCCTCTCTGGTGGTGCGGGAACACCTTGTGCTGCTGCAAAAACGCGATCTGCGCGAGCTCTGCCATCTGCTGTCCGCGTCCGCCGAACTGGTGACCGCGGCCATTGAGGCGATCCGCTCGCTCGATCCGCGGCCCGGCCTGCGCTACAACCAGCTGCAGACGAGACTGATCGAGCCAGATGTTGCGTTTGCCAGGCGAGGCGAAGAATGGGTTGTGGTGATGAACGAAGAGGACATGCCGGCGCTACGCCTCAACGCGGGCTACCGCCGCATGTTGCGTCAGAAGGAGACCGAGCGCGAGGTAAAGGAGTACGTGAAGGAACGCTACCGCTCTGCGATTCAATTGCTGCGCAACATCGAACAGCGGAAGAACACCATTGTTCGTACGTGTGAATGCATTCTGCGGCGGCAAGGTGAATTCCTGGAGCGGGGTGTGGATGCTCTGCGGCCAATGATGATCAAGGAGGTCGCGGAGGAGATTGGCGTGCATCCGTCCACGGTGAGCCGGGCCGTCGCGAATAAATATGTGCACACGCCGCAGGGTGTGTATGAATTGCGCTTTTTCTTTACGGAAGGCGTGAACGGACCGGAGGGTGGCGACCTGCCGTTGATGCTGCTGAAGAAGAAAGTGCGCAAGCTGATTGAGGAGGAGAATCCGCGCAAGCCGTTGACGGATGACGTTTTGGCGGCTCAGTTGCAGAGCCAGGGCATTCAGGTAACCCGGCGTACCGTGGCCAAATACCGCGAGGACATGAACATTCCAAGCACACACCAGCGGCGCAGGCGGGAGTAACCTCCTAGGCTTCGCAACTGCCGCGTACCGCATCCAACCCCTTCATCAGCAGGAGGTACATCACGATGGATCTGGAGATCACTGGCAGAGGAACACAGATTACGCAGCAGCTGCGGCAGCAGGCGGAAGAGGGCTTGTCGCGTATCGAGAAGATTGTTGGTCCCAAGAGCATGGCCAAGGTCGTCCTGAGCTGCGAAAAAAATCGCTGCGAGGCGGAAGTGACAGTACGCAACACCGCGGGTGATTTCTCATCGCGCACGTCGGCGAAAGAGATTGACGTTGCCTTGAAGGACGCCTTGGATAAGGTGGAATTGCAGGCGGTGAAGGCACGCAAGAAGGTTGTGACGACGCGCCACCATCCCGAGCATGATGCCACCGGCTCCATCCGGCTACAGACCACCGACGCGAGCGAGAGCAATACCGTGCAAGGGCAGACCGACCCTGAATCGAAACGCCTGGCACGCAGTAAGACCGCGGTTGGAAAGGCGATCGCCGCGATTGATGACGGTGAGCTGCACGATGAGCAAGATACCGCAGCAGCGTAGGTTCCGAATGTCGGTACCAGTTACCGAGCGGGTATTCGCCGCTTCTCCGTGCTGCCCGGTGAGAGCCTCCACAAAACGATAAAAGCCGTGAAGCAGCTGCACAGCTTCTAGTCTGTGACGCGCTCGTTCAAATCTCTCTGCGGCCTTCCATGGCGCGGCTCATGGTGACTTCGTCAGCGTACTCGATGTCACTG
>CAXUBG010000027.1:0-9648 GCA_964249285.1 uncultured Terriglobus sp.
CTGCTGGATCTGTGCGGTGGTACCAGACAGGGCGGCCCGGTCTGAATTAAGAGACGCTTCGTGGCTGCGCACTACTTCATGTGCCGGTTACGCTACAGGCTGTTCGGGTGCGCTTTGACGGCGGAGGGTGCGCATTGACGGTGGAGGCTGCACCGTAACGGTAACGCCACTGTTCGGTGAACGGCGGATTCGCTTCCTGGTAGTGCAGGGCGGCGCACACAAATAGAAGAAGTTCGCGTCTAATTGTGTGGATGGCCTGTGGGCCTGAAGCCGCATTGAACGAGGACACGATTACCCATGGAACCGAAGAAGTCCCTTCCCGAACAGATCCGGACGCACCGGCTTGCCACCAGCTTTGTGCTGCTTGGAACACTCTCCACCGGTGTGGTTGCTGGATCGCTGCTGACTGGAACCGTCCAAGGCGCGGGTCAGCAGAAGGTTGACACCTCCGACGCGATGCCCTTGCGTGTGCCAGCCGCCGTCTCGGAGCCGAACCAGTTCACGAAGATTGCGAAGGAAGTCGGACCGGCAGTGGTCAATATCAACACGGAGTCGCTGCCAAAACAGAGCACAACGCCCCGCGCCCGCCGTAATGGCCGCAGTGGCGGAGGCAACGGCGATCAAGGTGATATGCAGGACTTCTTTAACCGCTTTTTCGGAGGCCAGGGCGGCGGCGGGGGTGATGACGATAGCGAAGGCGGCCTTGGCGGCGGAGAACGCCGTGCGCTTGGGTCCGGTTTCATCGTCGATGCTCGCGGCTATATCGTGACGAACAATCACGTTGTCGATAAGGCTGACAAGATCTATGTGAAGCTGTCGACGGATCCGGAAAATGATCCAGGCCGTCCCGCACGTGTCATTGGGACGGATAAGGATACTGATCTGGCAGTAATCAAGATCGATGCTCCGGCTCCCTTGCCGACCGTGAAACTGGGCAACTCCGAGGGCGCGCAGGTTGGAGACTGGGTGCTTGCGATAGGCAGTCCGTTCAGCCTCTCGCAGACGGTTACAGCGGGCATTGTGTCCGCGAAGAACCGTTCGGTGAACGATGGTCCGGGTGGCGGCAGTCAATTTCAGAAGTTCATCCAGACAGACGCAGCGATTAATCCCGGCAACTCCGGTGGGCCTCTGCTGGATATGGCGGGGCAGGTCATTGGCGTGAACACCGCGATCTTTACGCAATCCGCCGGGTCTGTGGGCGTTGGCTTCGCGATGCCTTCTAACACCGTGATCAACGTTTACAACATGCTGGTCTCGCCGGAACACAAGGTCGTGCGCGGTTCCATCGGCATCCTGTTCCAGCCCGGCATCTCGTCTTCCGTGGGTCGCGTGTACGGCTTCGCGAACGGCGGTGTGCTAGTGACTCAAGTGACCGACGGGTTTCCAGCTCAGAAGGCTGGACTGAAGAAGGGTGATGTCATCACGGCCATCGATGGTGCCCCAGTGAAGGATGGAGATGAGCTTGTCTCGAACATATCGCCCCGCCGGCCTGGTTCGACGATCCGGGTGACCTACTTGCGCAGCGGTCAGCAGAACAACACAACCGTGACAATCGCCGACCGCGCGGAACTGGTGGCCAAGAGCGATGGTGGCGGCGATGACGATAACCCCGCGGGCGGGAATGCGCCGGACGTTTCACAAAATAAGTTGGGTATGTCGGTGAGTGCGATCCCCAATGACGTGTCCAGCCGGTTGAAGCTCAATGGCGGAGTGGTGGTGTCTGCTGTGAAGCCGGGGTCGTTCGCCGACGACCTGCCCCTCTCAAAGGGCGATATCATCACAGAGGTAAACCGGAAGCCCGTAACTGATGTGGAATCATTCCACGCCGCGATCAGTCCGTTGAAGACTGGTGATGACGTAGTGTTCGTCGTTCGTCCGGCGCAGTCACGGGGAAACTCCAGCTTTATCGGTGGACGTCTGCCGTAGCGGCCCTTAGGGATGCGGGACCGGCGGTCGATCCGCCGGTCTACGCCTTCAGATGTCCTTCCACTTGCGCTGCCTCCGGCACACGTGTAGTACTGATATGCGATAGGTGCACGCGTGTCCCACTTCGCCAAATTGAGATTTCTCATGCGTCGATTCCGTTTTTTGCTGCCGTCGAGCCTGCTTCTGCTCGCGGCGCTTCCGTGCGAGGCGTCTCGCGTGCGCCGGGGTCCGACCTCGGCGAAGCACAAATCGAGCAAGCTAAGTACCGTCTCAAAGCCACGGGCTATTGGCGACGAACGGGCGACCCAGATTCAGAACGCGTTAGTAAAGGCTGGTTACTTACAGGACGTGTCCGGCCACTGGGATGCCGCGAGCGAAGCTGCCATGCAGAAACTACAGTCGGATAATGGTTGGCAAACCAAGCTGATTCCTGATTCGCGCGCCCTGATCAAGCTTGGCCTGGGACCGAACGCGCCGGCATCTTCCGCGTCCGCTTCTAGCTATGGCGCACCGGATGGCGGGGCAAAGTAGGCGCTACTGCTTCCCTGCCTCGGGCAGTGTATAGATGATCTCGCCGGGGCGGGTGTAGTGGAGTGATTCCCTGGCCTCGTGTTCAATTGCGTTGGGGTCGCTGCCAAGACGCTCAACGTGGCCCCGCAGAATGCGGTTTTTTACTTCAAGTTCTCGCATTTCGGCGTCGAGATCACGTATGGTCTGCCGCTTGTTGCGATAGGCGGTCAAGCCGTTCTGGCCTAATACCACGTGAAAGCCAACGATAGCTGCCAGAACAACGGCTCCGACGGTGGCGATCTTTCGACGCCCTTCATACACGCCACGCAGAATACCGCGAGCGCGCACATGCCTTTCGGAGTGGTGTTCGAGAAACATCGCTTTAGTAGAACCCGCGGAGCCCATCGCGGCAAGCGGGGGTATCGAGGCGTGCACTGGTCAGCAGCGGCTGCCGGTACCGGCGCTACGACGCACACGCACGAATGGCCAGCTCACTGGGAGAAGTACAATCAATGAAAGGGATCGTACGACAATGACCTCGTTTCCCAGACTCGTTCTGCGCCATCCGTTTGCCACCGTCACTGACCGGGGCTGGCAGCACAGCCTTGCGGCGCGCTGTAGTATCGCGCTCGCTGGAAGCGCGTTCGTCGCGTTGTGTGCTCACGTATCGGTGGCGCTGCCGGTGACACCGGTGCCGTTTACCTTTCAACCATTTGCCGTGCTTCTGGTCGGGATGCTCTTCGGTCCGGCGGTTGGCTTTGGAGCACTCGCTGCCTACCTGTGCGAGGGAGCGCTTAGTCTGCCGGTGTTCACGCCAGTGGGTGCGCCAGGTGTCGCGCGTCTCCTGGGACCGACTGGGGGATACCTTTTTGCCTATCCCTTTGCCGCGGCGTTGGCGGGCTGGTTCCCCCGGCTTTTTGTCCGCTGGAACAGATTTTTGGCATATGCACTGGCTGGTGCGCTTGCCATGCTGCTTGTGTACGCATCCGGCGCGGCATGGTTCAGCTCTGTATTGAACCTGCCCTTTACTGCGGCGTTGACGGGGGCCATCCTTCCATTCGCAGGGCCCGACGCAATCAAGGTGTGCATCGCGGCGGCGATGGTTGCTTCGCTTCAGCGATGCTTCCCGGATGTCCGGCCTTAAATTGCCCGCGATCGCTCCACTTACTCCAGAGAAGGTAATTCCCCCCATGAGTTCATTGATGACAGACGTTCAGGAGATCAAGGTTGCACATAGCCCCGATTCCGACGACGCCTTTATGTTTTACGGCTTGGCAACAAATAAGATCCGTGTGCCCGGGTATAAGTTCACCCATGTTCTTACGGATATTGAGACGCTGAATCAGCGGGCGATCAACGACCCGTACTACGACATCACGGCTATCTCATTCCATGCATATCCCTACTTGCAGGATCATTACGCTTTGATGGCATGCGGCGGGTCGGTTGGCGAAGGCTACGGCCCGATGATCGTTTCGCCGCGCAAGTACACGCTGGATGAAGTGAGGAAGCTGCGCATCGCGGTGCCGGGTACGCTGACGACCGCGTACTTGACGCTGAAGCTCTTCGCGCCGGAGATTGAAACAGTCACGGTGCCCTTCGATCAGATCATTCCGAAGGTTGTGGCTGGGCAATTCGACGCGGGGCTAATCATCCACGAGGGACAGTTGACGTATGGGGATAGTGGTCTCTACAAGCTGCTCGACATGGGACAGTGGTGGCGTGATGAGACCGGGGGATTACCATTGCCCCTGGGTGGGAATGCCATCAAGCGGTCTCTTGGGCCGGAAGCCATGCGCGTCAGCACGCAGGCGCTGCGTGACTCGATCCAGCATGCCCTGGACAACCGGCCTGCGGCCCTGGATTACGCCATGCAGTTCGCCCGCGATCTGGATACCTCGCTTGCGAATAAATTTGTTGGGATGTATGTCAACGAACGCACGCTGAATTATGGCGAGGACGGACGGCAGGCCATTCGCAAGCTGCTGGACATGGGGTATGAGCGGGGTTTGATCCCCCATCGCGCGCAGGTCGACTTTGTCGAATAGTACGGCCACGATTGAGTGCTGTACTGAACCGCCCACTTATATTTGTGCGTGTACTTCCAGCAATTCGCCGGTGGCGACGGGCTCGCCAGCCGGAGCGGGAACGCCATGGGCTGGAAAGAAGACGCGAAAGACGGTGGCTCCCATTTTGCCTGGCCGGGCTAGCCGGCTGCGCACGCGAATACTGCCGTGATGCCGGTCGACAATCTCTTTCGAAACCCAAAGCCCTAAACCGGTTCCGGTAATCCCCTTGGTGGAGTAGAACGGTTCGAAGAGCCGTGTGACCGTTTCCATGGCCATGCCGCTCCCGTTGTCATGGATGGTGAGGGCTAAGCCGGTCTCTCCGGATTTCCAGTTGCACGTCGCCGCAGTTCGCACCAGAATGCGGCCGCCACCGGGCATTGCATCGATGGCGTTGCTGAGCAGGTTCACGATCACCTGGCGGACCTCGCCGTCGAATGCAATGATGGGCAGTTTTTCGCGGAAACGTTTCTCAATGGTGATCTCCTGGCGGCGGATGCGTGAATCAAAGAGTGCCAGCACCGTTTCCAGCAGCTCGCTGGGCCTGGTCGGAAGCGGACGGCTCGACTGGCGGTGAAACCGCAGGGTTTGGACCGTGATCTGCGCGACGCGGTCCAGTTCCTTCTGGGCAAGTTCAAGGTAGGAGCGTCCCTGTTCCTCCAGCTTCGACTGCTGGACGAGATAGAGACAATTCGTAATCGCCGCCAGCGGGTTGTTGATCTCATGCGCGATGGATGCAGCAAGCCGCCCGGCGACAGCGAGTTTCTCCGTCCGGCGAAGGACCTCCTCGCTGCGTTTCTGATGGCTGAGGTCGGCGATGAAGACGGCGAGTTCCCGCTCCTCTTCTGCTTGGGAGCCGTCGAGGAAGGTGATGCCGACGAGGACATCCAAGGTGCTGCCGCCTGCGGTGATGCAGACTCCTTCGAAAGGCTCTTGCCTGGCACGCTGCTCCAACTGATCGTGCGGCAGGTCGAGAGCGGCGCAGATAGACGCGAGCGTCACCTCGCCGGTCAACATGCGTTCCGCCGGGAATCCCAGCAGCCGCTCCGCTGTGGCGTTTGCATACGAGATGCTACCCGAGTGCTGGCTGATGAGCAGGCCCATCGGCATGGCATCCACGAGCTTCTGAAAGCGCGACTCACTAACGGCCAAAGCCCGCTCGGCGGCAACACGGGAGCGGCGGGCCGCGGCTTCGCGCAATTCGCGCTCGACAACCGGGATGAGGCGCGCCAGATTCTGCTTGGTGACGTAGTCCTGCGCACCAGCGCGCATACTCTCTACTGCCGTCTCCTCGGAGATCGCACCGGACATCATGATGAAGGGGAGGTCGTAACCGCTGGCGCGCGTAAGTTGCAGCGCCTCTGGACCGCTGAACTTTGGCAGGTTGTAATCCGCAATGACGATATCCGGAAGGCCGGCGGCGAGCGACTTCTTCATCTCGGCCGCGGTCTCGACACAAGTGATCACCGGCGCGAAACCGTTCTTGCGAAGATGCCGCTCCAGCAGGGCCGCGTCGTCCTGGTTGTCTTCCACCAGCAACACGGCAACCTGGCGCATCTCTAGCTGAGCGGTGGACATTCGTTCAATACCAGCCAGTACATGCCGAGTTGCCGTGTCGCTTCAGCAAAGTCGGTGAAGTTGACCGGCTTGCGAATGTAACTGTTGACACCAAGCTTGTAACTGCGGACAACATCGCGTTCTTCATCGGAAGAGGTGAGCACGACGACAGGCAACATGCGCGTGGTTTCGTCCTCACGGATCCGGCGCAAGACTTCCAAACCCTCAACCTTGGGCAGTTTAAGGTCAAGGAGAATGAGTTGAGGCCGAGCAGGATTGCTGCCGAAGAGAGCTGCGAGCGCCTCCTCGCCATCTCGTGCCACACGGACTTCGTTTGCGATATTGCTCTTTTTCAGCGCACGAATCGTGAGCATCTCGTGATCGGGATCGTCTTCTACCAGGAGAATCAAGCGGGTTGCCTCAGCCATGCGGTCATCCTAGCGTAAACCAGAAGGTCGCGCCATGATCGACGATACTATCAGCCCATATGCGTCCGCCATGCCGGCGCACGACGCGCGCCACCGTGGCCAGCCCAATACCGGAACCCTTGAAATCCTTGTCGCCGTGCAGGCGGTTAAAGGCGTTGAAGAGTTTGTCGGCGTAATGCATGTCGAAGCCGGCACCGTTGTCGCTGACGCGCCACGCTGACTGCTCCTTATCCCACCCAAAGGTGATCTCCGCGACTGGCTTGCGGGCCGTAAACTTGACGGCGTTCCCCATCAGATTCTCGAGGGCGACTTGAATCAGCTTCGGATCAGCGTTCGCGTCCGGTCCTGGTGTGATGGTGAAGCGAAGGTCGCGGTCTGCGTTCTCCTCGCGCAGCGTTTCCGCAACGGTTTCGGCGATCTGAGCGAGATCTAGAGACTCGCGTGCCACATCCGCGCGCGTAATGCGGGAAAGCTGAAGGAGTGCGTCAATGAGTTGTCCCATGCGCTGCACGCCGGCCCGCACACGGCTGATGTAGTCGCGTCCTGCTGCATCCACGGCTTCGGCGTAATCCTCCTCCAAGGCCAGGCTAAAGCCGTCAATGGTGCGCAGCGGCGCGCGTAAGTCGTGCGAGACAGAGTAGCTGAAGGCCTCCAGTTCCCGGTTGGTAGCCTCCAGTTCTGCGGTGCGCTCGCGAACACGGTTCTCCAGGTCTTCGTTCAAGAGCCGAATCTCCTCCGCACGGCGATGCGCCAGGGCGTTCGCGAGCTCCAACCGGTTGGCGTTGTCCTCCGATTTGAAGCGCATCCGGCGCTCCTCGACGAAGTAGTACGTGACAAAGCCGATCATCATCAAGTCGAGCGCGCAGGCCAACGATATGGCGAAGAGTGCGCGTGAGCCGTTGTGCCGTGTTTCGTCCGCCCGGTTGAAAAGCAGACGATGCTCTTCACCATCGATGCGGCCGAGGGACGCACGTACATTGTTCATTTCGGCGGTGCCCAGCCCAGATGAAGCGACCTGCTCTGCCGCTTCAAGTCCCTTGTCACGGCGGACCTCAACGATTTGCATGAGCATCGTCATGCGGCGGTCGATGGCTTCGCGCGCCTGCATGATGTTTGCCCGCTGCACTGGATTGTCCGCTGTTAGATCCTGTAAGCGCTGCAGATCCTGTGGCAGCGATTCCCGGGCCCTCCCAAACATTTCAAGCGACGCGTCCCGGCCGGTGATGACATAGCCCCGGGCAGAGGATTCCGCGTCCGTCAACGTTACCAGGAGATGTTCGTTCTGCCCAACGACTTCCCAGGTGTGGGCGAGCCACGCCTCGCTCTCAAGCAGCGATTGTATGGCCGCGACGGCGAACCACGTGTTGAGGCCAATGACGAGCAACGCCACAAGCAAGGCAAGCGGGATCACGGAACGAGCAGCGCGTGAGGGCATTGTGAGTAGTGAGAGGTGTGCAGGCCGGGAGCCGTTGCTCTCACGGTGGGTCTGCCGAAGGAAGGAGTACCAGAACGCACAAGCGTTGGTGGACGCGGTAGGAATCGAACCTACAACCTGTCGATTAAGAGTCGAATGCTCTGCCAGTTGAGCTACGCGTCCGAGGGATGATGCCGGTGTGAGAAGCAGGGCGCTTCATGGATCAGCGATCCGGTACTCAAGTAGTTATAGCATAGCCAGCGCGTTTAGAAGGAGAAGGACAGGCCAGCCTGGACGGAGCGTGGTGTCTGCGCCAGGTAGAGCGTCTGGCCATCGTTCGAGACAAATGGCTGATAGCCTTGCGCGAGCAGATTTTGAAGATCAATCACGGCCTCCAGACCCTGCGGCAGAAAACGCGTCTTGCCGAGGGACTGACGCATGGAGCAGGAAAGATAGGCACCGTCGTCGCCGATGCGGAAAGCATCAACAGCTGTAAGGGTGCGCTCCGGTTGCCAGCGGTAGGCGGCACGCACGGTGGTGCCAGTACGCAGGATCTTGCCGTCAGCGAAGGCACTGGCGGCGTAGACTCGTGCGGGGTCGAGATGGTTCAGGACAGCCGTGAGTGTGGCGTCCTGCTGGCGAGCAGTACGCAGTGCCTGACCGGATGTGATTTCCGCGCCAGCCTGAAGGGATCTGGAGACCGGCTGGCGCACGGTCAGCCGTGCACCGGCGCTGCTGTAGTTCTGCGCCACTACGCGGAAGGAGCGCGTGGTCGGGTCTGCAACAATGCCATTTGCTTGCAGCTCGGAAGGAATAAGCGTTCCGGTCCCCGCGAGTAGCGGATTGCGGAGTTGATCGCGGTACAGCGCGACTTCCACGGAGCCTCCGCCGCGCACCTTGCCCTCCGCAGAGACAGCGTGGTGACTGCCGCTCTCAAGCTGCAAATGACCGTTGCGCAGCACAGCGACGGGTGTGGGAGCCTGCACCCGGTCCAAGTCGTCGACTCTTTCGGTGCCGCGGGACCGTGTCATGCTGTAGGCCAGGACGACACCATCACCGGCCCGCGCGGCGATGCGGAGAAACGGCTCGATCGTAAGGGCGTTGCCGCCAAGATTGCTGTCGCGCATCACGCTGCCTGCATCGACGCGGAGCAGATCGCCAAGATCGATGCGCTGCGCTGAGCGCAGCGTGGCACCCTGCATCCCGGAGAGACCGCGGCCATCAGTCAGTTCAGGATGGCTGCTGTACGTAAGGACCGCGCGGGAAAAACCGTTGAGCGGCGTGTGCCGTTGCAGGCCCACGCTGATCTCGGCTGACGGGGCGACAGGGTACGGTGAACGGGTACCTGAGAGATCCACACGGAGGACCGCTCCCCGGCTGTCCTCGTCCGCGCGGCTGAGAACGACGATGGTGTGACTGCCGCCCCGGGCGAAGGCACCGTCGCTGTCCTTTAAGGTGAGACGACCGCTCGATGCGCCGCGGCGCTGCTCCTCCGTGCTGGAGGAGACAGTTAGAGGCGTTTCGGCTGCGTCGTCCGAGCTCGAATCATCAGCGAGGCGCAGGATGGACCGGCTGGCGGAAGAACGTAGTGTCCAGGTCCAGTCGTCGCTGGGTTCGTTTACGGTGCGGCGGGACACAGGCAGCCAGCCGTCCGGCGCAAGAAGTGTGGTGAGGGTCAAATCGACGACCGAGCGGCTGCCGCCGGCAACCTGAAGAAGGTCACGCTGGAACTCGGCGGCAAGTCGCC
>CAXUBG010000027.1:9658-16814 GCA_964249285.1 uncultured Terriglobus sp.
AAGAAGGAGCGCGGCGGAGGCGCGGATCCGATAGCTGCCGGGCTGAACATAGAGATGATAGCGACCGCGCGCGTCGGTAATCGCTGAGCCGCCGATGGTTGTGTCGGGCAGCAGGGCCTGAACCAGGGCGCCCATCTGCGGCACACCGTCCGCATCGCGGATGACTCCCATAATCATGCTGGCTGCAAGCAGGCCGCCTTTGTGGCGCGGCGCCTGCGCCTCCACGCATGACGCAGACACCAGAGATGCCAGTGCCAGCATAGCTCCGTGTTGCAGAAACGATTGCTTCACCGCGCCGGTACACCCTCTTCGCGTTCGGGCCCCATCTCAGACACGCGGTGAACTTTGCCGGCGTGAGATCAAGATCGTTTGCAGGAGGAGGCGGGCTGTCGTATCGTGCGCCGTCTCTCTCCGGTTTATCCGTTTCTGAGCAGCAGTTTACTCCACGGTGAAGGGAGCGGTCTGCGAAATCTGCTGCTTGGAAATGCCGTCGTTCACTTTGATGTTCAACTGGTACTTGCCGGGTTGGAGGCTGGCCAAGGGCAAGCTCTTCTCGAGGGTGACCTGATCGGCATTGGGATTGAGTTTGACGGTCGATTCTGAGGTGTCCAGTATCTGCTTGTTGGTCGCCAGATCCGTAACCTGGTACTGAATCTCTGCGTTGTTCTGCTTGCTCTTGTCGTCAATGCCGAGATTGTAGACCTGCATCCAGAAGTTCAGGTTGGTATTCTTCTTGAAGGTCACTGGCACCTGCGGACCGGTCGATACGCTGGGTACCACTTTGGTGTTGCCGATGACAAAGGCACCCGCACCGATCTCCTTGGACGGGACACGTGCCATGCTGGAAGCAAGGATGAGCGAGGAGGCGGAAAGGCGGTCGTCGTCGTACTTCGGGACGTTGAGGGAGCGGCGCCACGTGCCAATGTGCTCGGGGTTATTTACGTCCTTGATGACGATATCTACCTTGTAGAGGCCGGGCCGCAGCGGAAGTGACTTCCAGTAGAGATTGCGTTGAGCTTGCGTTTTGGCGAGGAACTCCGAGGGCACCTGCACATTCACGGTGTCTTCAAAGGTTTGCACGATGCGGTGATTGATATTAGAAACTTGGCCAAGGATGTTGACCGTGCCGGTCGAGACACCATCCTTCGTGTTGAAGGTGACATCCTGATTACGAATCTGCAGCGTTACTGGGACGAGGACCGTATCATTCGTGACTTTCACGTAATCCGTGCGCACGTCGAAAAGGAACGGCGGTCCCTTGAGAATCTGGGAGCTGGTGATGTATTGCTCCATATCCTTAAACTTGATAGGCGGGGCGGCGAGTATCTTTGCGAAAAGCGCGATCCGGTCAAACTGCTTACTCTGCTGTGAACTGGACATCGGACCGGAGCCGAGCTGCTCCAGACCGTTGGTCATGCGGTCTTCGCGCTTCGCCTGACCCATCTGCTCGTAAAGCGTCTGACCCGCACCGGCGACGTATTTCAGCGCGTCTTTTTCCGAACGGTCGATGGTCAGATGGTAGTCGTTACACTGGCAGGTGTCGACAAACTCAAGGTCGATGTTGTCCCCGATGCCTTCAAGATAACGGTAGTGCCATGTTTCGAAGGGGAAGGTGGACGTGCTGCCGCCACCCTCTTCGATAGGACGGTCGTAGGTACCGCCGCTGGGGTGCGAGTCAATCGAATCAGGTTTTCCGTAGGCGATGTAGATGTGGCCGCGGTCGGTCTTCCAACCAGGTTTGCCCGCGGCATAGTGCTCATTCGCGTATGCAATGCGGGCGTAGTGCTGTTCGCGGAACTCGTTGTCAGGGGAATCGGGATTGGGATTGCGGCGCAGCCAGAAGTTTTCGATAAAGGCTTCACGCTCTTCATCATTCTTGAGCGACTTGAACGCCTGAGTTTCCTGATCGCTGATGATCCAAACAACATCCTGCTCCAGCCACTTCTTGAAGGTGCCGTCCGGCTTCAATTCCTGCTTGAGGTATTTGTTCTGCTGCATCCGCTCGCGGTCGGAGAGGCGCCGCTTCAGCGGGTCGGGCTTCTCCTCGGCCGGTTCAGTCTTGTTCACAGTCGGCGCGGTCTGCTGAGGGGGCGATGCAGCCGGTGACTGTGCTTGCCCGTATGCCTTGCGCGAGACCGCCGGAAGCAGTGCCAACGTTACCGTTGCGCCCAACATGGACCAACCTTGCCAAGCCGTGCTCTTCATGTCCCGCCAACTCCCACCAGAAATAACCTTCCGGTAACGCTATTGTAACCGCGTTCGCCCGCTTCCGACGCGTCACGTGGTGCACTTTGAGCAGACACCGTTTTCTGAAGGTTCCGC
The DNA here is from genome assembly GCA_964249285.1 of uncultured Terriglobus sp. GTDB lineage: Bacteria > Acidobacteriota > Terriglobia > Terriglobales > Acidobacteriaceae > Terriglobus. Next base: position 11,981 of record CAXUBG010000027.1, read on the forward strand.
CAAAGTGCGCTGCTATCATTTTGGACGGAGCACGGCGTGAAATCGGACTCCGGGAAATCAGTGCGGAACTTCCCGCGCGTCCAACTCGTATGCGTACAAACGTTCAGGATGCAGACGGTCTGGACGGAGAGGCTGCATGAAGAAAATACTGCTTATCGTTGCGGGTGTGCTTGTGCTGGCGGCGGTGATTGGCGGGACGGTGTACCACAGCCGTGCCAACGTGACGGAGGTGACGACGGCGCGCGTGACGCGAGAGGACCTGACGTCGGTGGTGACCGGCACCGGCCAGATCAAGCCGAAGACCTACGTGAACATCGGTGCAACAGCATTTGGCCGCATCACCCACCTGTACGCCAAAGAAGGCGATCACGTGAAGGCGGGCCAGGTACTGGCGACTTTGGAAAGCGTGCAGCCCTCGGCCACGGTAGCAGCGCAGGCAGCTACGATTTCGTCCAACAAGACGGATGTGAATTCCTACGTTGCGGCTGAAAAAACCGCGGAAGCGAACCTGACGCAAGCAAAGGCTGACCTGCAGCAGAAGAAGTTCGACATTGACCGGTATCAGCAGCTCTACGATCAGAAGCTAGTCGCCAAACAGGATTATGACGCCAAGAAGGCCGCTTATGACGTGAGTGCCGCGACGGTACAGCAACGGGAGGCGGCGCTTGCGCAGTCGAGAGCGCAGACCGCGTCCGCGCAGGGACATGTGCAGCAGGCGGTTGCTTCGCAGCGCGCGAATTACGATTCGCTGGACAAGACGATCTCACGTGCGCCGTTTGATGGTCTGGTGACGAATGTGCCGGTCCGCGAAGGCGAGACAATGGTCACGGGTATCCAGAATGCACAGGGTTCGACACTGATGACGGTGGCGGATATGTCCGTGATCACCGCCGAAGTCAAAGTCGATGAGACCGATGTCGTCAACGTGAAACTAAATCAGGCGGCTGACATTGTGGTGGACGCGCTTCCCGGCAAAATCTTCAAGGGGCACGTCACCGAGGTCGGCGATCAGGCGCTGCTGCGCACCACCGGCATCGCGACGTCGCAGTCGACAACAGGGACGGAAGAGGCGAAGGACTTCAAGGTCGTGGTGACGCTGGACAACGTGAGCGGCCAGATTAATGACGAACTGCGTCCTGGACTGTCCAGTACCGCAAAAATCAAAACGGCGCAGGCCAACAGTGCGGTGGTGCTGCCGCTGGCAGCCCTGGTAAGCCGCGATCCCGGCGCGGAGGTGGTGCTGGAAAAGAACCATGGCAAGCAGCCGGAGAACGCCGGCCCGGTGACACCGGTAAAGGACTCGCAGAAGACCCAGGGCGTGTATGTGGTGCGGACGGATGCCGGCAAGTTGCGGGCTTTTTTCCGTCCGGTGCAGACGGGCATCACTGGGTCGACGGAGATTCAGGTAACAAGTGGGCTGCAACCAGGAGATGAGGTTGTGACCGGCAAGTACAAGATTTTGCGCACGCTGGCCAGCGGCACGGGCGTCAAGCGCGACACCACGCCCGAGGGCAGTACCCAGTCCGACAACGCATAGCCGTACACTGAGCAGGAGACGATGGCAACCGCAACCACCCCGTACAGCACCGGCGTTCATTGCCAGCCCGGCGAGGTCATCACCACGGACAATCTGTGGAAGACCTATGTCATGGGCGAGCAGGAGGTCCACGCGCTGCGTGGAGTGAATCTGCGTATCCGGCGTAACGAGTATGTCGCGATTATGGGGCCGTCAGGATCGGGCAAAAGCACGTTGATGAATCTGATTGGCTGCCTGGATTCTCCATCGCAGGGCAGCTACTGCTTGAACGGGCACGACGTCTCGCGGCTGAGTGATGACGAACTGGCGCGCATCCGCAACAAAGAAATTGGCTTTGTCTTCCAGACGTTTAACTTGCTGGCCCGCGCCAGTGCGCTGCATAACGTAGAGTTGCCGTTGATCTATAACGGCACGTCGTCGGCTGCGCGGATTGAACGTGCAACCTCTGTGCTGGAGTCAGTGGGCCTGGGTACGCGTATGCATCACAAGCCGAACGAAATGTCCGGTGGCCAGCGGCAGCGCGTGGCGATTGCCCGGGCGCTGGTCAACTCGCCCTCCATTATCCTTGCGGACGAGCCTACGGGCAATCTCGATTCAAAGACGGGCGTGGAGATCATGGCCCTGTTTGAGGATCTGCATGCACAGGGCAATACAATTGTGCTGGTGACGCATGAGCCGGACATCGCCGAACATGCGCATCGTGTCGTGACGATTCGCGATGGTGTGATTGCGAGCGACCATGCTTCGCCGCGCAGGATGGCGAACGCCTGAACGGCACGGTTTGCGCGCTCTTCACCGTGCCTTCATGCGACGTGCCGTTATGCCTCATCGTCTAAACCTTCAGCATGCGTGATTACAAGACATCGTCCCTGTGGCGGGCTGCTGCTTTCTTGCTCGGAATGACGCTTGCCCTTTGTACGCCGTTCCAGTGCGGAGCGCAGGTTTCCGCCGGCGGCCGGTTTGACCTGACGGGTCCGCGTATTGACGTGCACGTGCAGCGTGGTGAGAAGTCTCTGCCGGTCGCGATGGTGCCCAATCTGCTGGGCGGCGACCGGCTCACGATCCATGCCGACCTGCCGCCCACGCAATCGGTGAAGTTGATCCTGGTGATTGCTTTTCTGCGTGGCAGCACGAATCCGCCACCGGAGAAGTGGTTCACGAAGGTCGACACCTGGGATAAAAAGGTCCGCAGCGAAGGTGTGACCGTCGTTGTGCCGGATGAGGCACAGCAGGCCTTGATGTTTGTCGCGCCGGAGACCGGGGGAGACTTTTCGACACTGCGGTCCGCAGTGATGGGGCGGCCAGGGGTGTTCGTACGCGCGGCACAGGACTTGAACGAGGCGTCGTTTGAGCAGGAACGGATTGAGCGATACCTTCAGGCGATCCGCCGTGTGCCTCCCGGGTCACCGGCAGAGTTGCTGGACCATTCGCGCAAGCTGGCCGCGACGCTGAACTTGAAACCGAATGAAGACTGTTTCAAGAAGCCCGCGGACCAGCAGTTGACCTGCCTGCGGCAGACGGGCACGCAGGTGCTGTTGGACGACGGGCATGGGCAGACGCTGGCGTCCATGATCACAAGCGGTGATTCGGCCAATCTAATCGGCGCTGTCGCGGGGACACCGGTGGCGAACTCCGGCAGCGCCGGAAGCTACTCGGCCTACGTGGGCACGATCATCGATGTAGTGCGGCTGATGAGCGGTTTGCACACCGCACAATTCCAATACATCCCGGCGATTGCGTTTCCCGATAAGGAGACGCTGAATCTGCGGCTGAATACACCACCGTCATTTCACAATCCCAAGTCGGTCATCGTGGTTGCGCTCCCTGCGATTCAGGCATCCGTCGCACCACCGCTCCGGTTGCGTGATCCGGGGCATGTGTCGTGCCTGCTGCAGCCGGAGATGGTGCTGCCGCTGGAGGGTGCGCCGCTGGTCTTTGCGACTGGATTCGCGCACGATCTTCTGCTGCATCTGAACGGCGGCACAATCGGCGGCAAGACGGATCTGCCGCTGGTGCCGGACGCGTACGATGGCGGCCTGGTACTGACCGGCAAGACGGCTCGCAAGCCCTTGCCGGTGGCGGCGCCGGACGCACAGAATACGAAGGAGTCGTTCCCTTCCGAAGAGAGCCAGGTCGAGGTTCCAGACGATGCCGCCGCTGCTCTTCAGCCAATGAAAAGCGACACCGGCGGGGTGTTGATTACCGGCACTTTGCGGGGTTCCTGGGGCTTCGACACCTTTGAAGGAGTGACCGTGCCGCTGCAGCGGACGTTCGGGACGGGGTGGACGGCGGCACAGCACGCGGACGTGTTCGCGGGACGCGCGAACGAAGTGACGTTGCGGGCGGATGGAACTGCGTGTGCGTCGCACATCGGTCTGGATGCACCTGGAGCGAACAATATCGCGCTGACGTGGACGCAAACGCCGGATAAGGCAGCAGACGCGCCTCGCGTATTGCATGTGCAACTCCCCTTGGAGAAAGCCGCGCCTGGTCAGATCCATTTGGAGGTCCAGCAGTATGGGACCGCGGCGTTGGAGAAGGTTGCGGTGCAGGCTTACTCCGACAGGCCGCGGCCCGGCGCGCTGCACCTTCATGCGGGGGACAATTATGCCACGCTGACGGGTAGCGGGCTGGAGGCCGTGCGCAGCGTGGAACTAGCTGGCGTGGAGTATACCCCTATGGGCAATCAGCCTTCGGGAGGTCAGGAACTGCGGTTGTCTGGATCGCCTCCGATGCAGGGCAAGAAGGGCGCTTCACCCCTGACGACTCCAGGCGCAAGCGGATCAGCGGAGGTGGTGCTGCAGGATGGGCGGACGCTGCCCGTCGGATATGTCGTGGAGAGCCCCCGTCCATCGCTTGAAATTCTGCGCACTTCCGTACAGATGGACCCGCAGAGTGGCCTGCCGCTCACGTTAAGCGGCAAGGATGATCTGCCGCTGAATGCCCGGATCACGATTGCACTGCGCGCGGTCTCACCGGCCCGTTTTCCACGGTCTGAGAAGATCGAGATTGCGTTGACGGATGGATCGCTGCACACCGTGCTGTCGACAGCCGACGGTTCGCTGGTGTTGCAGGATGCGCAAACCGCGCTGGCGTTTCTGACGCCTGCAAAGGCGTTTGGCGCATCAGCGTTTGGACCGTTGCAATTGCGTGCGGTCGCGGAGAATGGCAGTGCCGGAGACTGGATGGCGCTTGGCGCACTGGTTCGCACGCCGGTGATTACAAGCATCATGTGCACGAAACCGCCAGCACACGCGCAAGCCGGCGAGAGCGCGATCGACGCTGGATGCACGCTGA